>JANXNI010000096.1 GCA_025354165.1 Burkholderiales bacterium
TTGCAGGTTCCGCAAAGCCTGGTCCAACTGCCGGCCACCGAGCGCTTGCGCGGGGTCGCCGTTTGTTGACGAAATTTGGCGATCTGGTTTGGATCGAGCATAGACATCAACACCCTGAGTTACGCGCCCCGCACCTCAATCCTTTGCCCGGTCGCCAAGTCGTGTAAAACTACTTGAGGACGTCCAAAAGACCACTTTAGAGTTGCAGAAAGCGTTGCATTTTCAACGGCCTATATTATGTCTCAAAAGCGAATTCTTTTCCACTCCAACGTCATCAAAAAGCCGCGAAAAGCTGACCACGGCTTCATCCTGCCACTGATTTTTGTGCTGTTGGCGCTAGGTATTCTGGGCGGACTCTACGGGCTGGTCGTATGGAAGTGGAGTTATTCCGACGGCGAGCGCGCAGGTGTCGTGCAGAAATTCTCGCGCAAAGGCTGGGTCTGCAAAACGTGGGAAGGCGAGCTCAACATGGTGGTTCTCCCTGGTGCGTTGCCAGAAAAGTTCTTTTTCACGGTTTGGGACGAATCCATCGCCAGCGCGATCAACCGTAACGTTGGCAAACGGGTGGCGCTGCATTACACCGAAAAAGTTGGACTGCCAACGAGCTGCTTCGGAGAAACACGCTACTACGTGCAGAAAGTATCGCCGCTTCCCGAATAAGCGGCCTTTAGCCGCTCATAGTCCTCCGGAGTGTCAATTCCGGGCGGCAAAGCTTCCTGTACGACCGCCACCGCGATGCGAAAACCATGCGCCAGCGCGCGCAATTGCTCCAGCGCCTCATGCCGCTCTATCGCGGGGATCGAAAGCTGCGGAAAGCGCCTTAAAAAGCCCGCGCGATAGGCATACAGGCCAATGTGCCGGTATAACGGCAAGCCATCAGGAATCGAATCGATGCCTTCACGCCATATATCGCGCGCAAAAGGGATGGGTGCACGGCTGAAATACAGCGCTTCCCCCGTTTCGCTCATCACGCATTTCACAACATTCGGATTGGCCACATCTGCGACATCGTGAATCGGGTGGCACAACGTAGCAATCGCTGCATTCGGTCTGGCGTCCAGCATGGCTGCGACCTGATCGATCACATTGGCCGGAATCAGCGGTTCATCACCTTGCACATTCACGATCACGGCATCGTCGGGCAAATTCAGCGCTGCCGCGACCTCGGACAGCCGATCCGTTCCCGTAGGATGATCGTTACGCGTCATGACGCAAGCGACGCCGCTGTAGTCGCACGCCGCAGCGATGCGAGCATCGTCCGTCGCAACCAGCACACGCGCGGCATTCGACAGCATTGCCCGTTCGGCGACGCGCACCACCATCGGCTTTCCATCCAAATCAATGAGCGGTTTGCCGGGGAATCGGGTCGATGCATAACGGGCCGGAACGACGACGATAAAGCTCATCGCATCATGCCAAAGCTTCGGCCTCTTCGGCCGACAAGGGCCTCGCCTCTTCTTCAAGCATCACTGGAATACCTTCGCGAATCGGGTAGGCCAGACGCGCTGATCGGGAGATCAACTCCTGATTTTTTTTGTCGTAAATCAGCGGCCCTTTGGTCACGGGGCAGACGAGAATTTCAAGCAGTTTGGGGTCCATCGTTCAATTCTTGCGCATTTCCGACCAGAGACTCGGGCGCAGGGGCGTAAATCGCGCTCGCGTCGCGCACCAGCAGCAATAGTTTGCGTTTGGTTTCCGGAGCAAAATGCACTGACAGGGGCACCACCCACATGCGTCGATCGGCGAAGCTGCGGCACTTGGCGGCGTCTTTCTCTGTCATCAAAATTGCACGCTCGCCAATCGCATCAAAATCCGATGATCGGAAGTTGTAGTGATCAGAAAATCCGAATAGCTGGCCCTGTACGCCCGCGCGTAGCAGCGCGTCGTAGAACTGTCGGGGGTTGGCGATACCAGCCACAATCGCAGGCCGCGATTGCGCAAACGTCGAAAGCGGTGTTTTGCGACCAGGCTCGATCAGCGCGTAAGCGTCGCCAAGCTTGCGCCGCACCACATGGTGATTGCCGTCCTTGTAGCCGCCGCTGGGCGTTATCCATGACGGCATCAGCCGCAACGCGCAATCACGGGCACGAGCGCGAGGCTCACGCAGCGGCCCAGCAGGCATGAGCTTGCCGTTGCCGTAGCGGCGCTCCGAACTAATCACTTCAATCTCAATATCGCGCATCAACGCGTAGTGTTGAAGGGCGTCGTCGGCGACCAGAATATTGACCTCAGGATGTTGCTCAAGGAGCGCCATCGCGGCGGCGACGCGGTCTGCGCACACGACCACTGGCACACCGAGGGCGAAGTGCAATAACGGCTCATCGCCTACATCCGACGCAATGGAGCGCACGGTCACGGTTCGCGGCTGCTTGGGGCTCACTGGATAGCCACGGCTGATGATGCCAGGCCGGTACCCGGCTTGTTGCAGGCAACGAATAATGGCCTGCACCACCGGCGTTTTTCCAGCGCCGCCGACTACAACATTGCCGACCACGAGTACTGGAACACCGGGATGTGAACGCGCCAGAATGCCACGGCTGTAAAGTTCGCGACGAACCGCGATCACCACACCATAAAGCGCGGAGAACGGCGTCAACAAAGTTGCCAACGGCGTTGCCGCTTTTGCCCACCACGTCTTTTCTAGCAGCGCGGAAAACATTGACTGTCTTTTTCGGAGGATGAAAGCGATGTCGCGCAGACGCCGGCGCGGCTATTTCGCTGGCGCGGTCGGCGTTTGCTGCCCGACGGGCGTCTGGGTAGCGAAAGTAATGTTCGGATACTGTGCCAGCCGCGCGGCTTCCATCACGTATACGACGTCCTGATGCTTCGCTGACGCATCGGCGTTGATGACGATAACGGGATCAGCGACACCCGCTGCGCCGTCCTTAAGCGCCTGCGCGAGGGCAGTCACAGTCGTGAACGTGAACACCTGCTTGTTAATCGCGTACTTGCCCGCCGCATCCACGCCGACGTTCACTTCCTTTGGCCGAGTTGTCTGCTTCTCGGCATCCGCCTCGGGGAGCGAAATTTTCAATTCCGTGAACTTGCTGTACGTTGTCGACGCCATCAAAAAGATAAGCACCACGAGCAGAACGTCGATCAACGGGATGAAGTTGATCTCGGGCTCTTCACGGAAGCGACCTCGTCGGAAGTTCACTTCGCTCTATCCCCGTGCAGGATGTCCACCAGACGCGTCGCCTGCTGCTCCATCTCGATCAACAGCGAATCAACTTTGCCCCGGAAATAACGGTAGAACATCAAGGTCGGCACGGCCACGATAATGCCCATCGCGGTGTTGTAGAGCGCGACGGAAATCCCGTTCGCAAGCCGCGTCGGATCAACGCCCGCCGAGCCGGTGCTGCCGAAAATTTCGATCATCCCGATGATGGTGCCCAACAGGCCCATGAGCGGCGCCGCCGCAGAAATGGTGCCGATCGCATTCAGATATTTTTCAAGTCCGTAGCCAACGACGCTACCGGTTTCCTCAATCGCTTCTTTCACGACCGGGCGCGGTGCCTTGATATTGGCCAGCCCCGCAGCGAGGATTTGCCCCATCGGCCCTTGGCCTGCGGTCAGATCTACCAGCTCCTGCGTCAAACCTTTTTTACGGTACTCGGCGATGACTTTGTCGACCAGCCCCGGCGGAATGATTTGCGTGCGCCGCAACGTCCACAATCGCTCAATAATGAGTGCCAAAGCAACGACGGATACGATGATGAGCGGCCAGATGGGCCAGCCCGCCGCCTTGATAATGTCCCACATGCAGGAAAGACTCGCGAAGAAGATTTAAAGCACAGTGTAACTCGCGATTTATGAAGTGGAAGCATCGCGTATCGCAAAACAGCTTTTTACTGGAACGCCCACTTCATTGGGGCTGGCAGCCGATATATTGGCTTATCGACTTATGCCATTTCTGCCAATATGCCCCCGTATTGCGGTCATTTCAGCACAAAGCTGTTATGCATCTAACTTCCCCGTCCGCCGATCAGCCGACCTTCAAGCGGTCTCGGACACGCTACGACGGCTTCCAGCCATCCTTCAACGTCACCGCGCGATTGAACACCAGCGCGCCGGGTTTCGAATCGATGCGATCTGGCGTGAAATAGCCGTTGCGTTCGAACTGGTAGCTCTCGTCCGCCTTGGCGTTCGCGAGCGACGGTTCGAGCCAGGCGTTGACTGATTTCAACGAATGCGGATTCAGATAGGTTCGGTAATCGCCTTCGCCCGAATCCGGGTTTTCGACGTTAAACAAGCGGTCATAGAGGCGCACTTCCGCCTGAATCCCGTCCACCTTGCTGACCCAGTGAATCGCGCCCTTCACGTTGCGACCGCCGGTGCCGCTCTTGGTCGCGGCATCGTACGTCGCGAAGATCGTGGTGACGTTGCCTGCGGCGTCCTTCTCAATGCGCTCACATTTGATGATGAAGGCGTGACGCAAGCGCACCTCGGTGCCGGGTGCCAGACGGAAGAATCCTTTGACCGGGTTCTCCATGAAATCTTCGCGCTCGATGAACACTTCGCGTGCAAATTTAAAGTTGCGACGACCGCCGTTGTCATCATGGGGATTGACCGGGGCGGAGCAATCTTCGGTTTGACCGTCGGGATAGTTTTCGATCATCACGCGAACCGGGTCGAGCACCGCCATCGCCCGCCGGGCCGTGGCGTCAAGGTCATCACGCAACGCGCGCTCAAGATCGGCCATGTCAATCCACTGATGCGCCTTCGACACCCCTGCGCGCTCGGCAAACAGCCGAATCGATCCCGGCGTGAAGCCGCGCCGACGCAGGCCCGCCAGCGTCATCATGCGCGGGTCGTCCCAACCGCTAACGAGGCCGGTTTCAACCAGCTCCAGCAGCTTCCGTTTACTCATCACGGTGTAGCTCAAATTCAGCCGTGAAAACTCGATTTGTTGCGGGCTCGGCGCGGGCAGTTTGCCGGTTTCAACGAGACGTTCCAGCACCCAGTCATAGAGCGGGCGATGCGCTTCAAATTCGAGCGTGCACAGGGAATGCGTGATGCGCTCGATGGCGTCGCTGATGCAATGCGTGTAGTCGTACATCGGATACACGCACCAAGCGTCGCCGGTGCGATGGTGTTCGGCGTGACGAATGCGATAAATCGCCGGGTCGCGCAGATTGATGTTGGGCGAGCCCATGTCCATCTTCAGGCGCAGAATGTGCGCTCCGTCGGCATGCAGCCCACGCTTCATCTCATCGAACAGGCGCAGGTTTTCTTCGCTGCTGCGATCACGGAACGGCGAATTCTTTCCGGGCTCGACCAGCGTGCCACGATTGGCGCGAATTTCATCGGCTGACTGGCTATCGACGTAGGCCAGACCGCGCTCAATGAAGTGCTGTGCGAATTCGTAGAGTTTGCCGAAATAGTCACTCGCGTAATAAAGATTTTCCGTAAACGAAAAGCCCAGCCACTCGACCATTTCCTTGATCGACTCTTCGTATTCAACGTCTTCTTTCACCGGATTGGTGTCGTCGAACCGCAAATGACAAACGCCCGCATAGTCCTTTGCCAGGCCGAAGTTCAGGCAAATTGATTTGGCGTGACCGATGTGCAGATAACCGTTCGGCTCTGGTGGAAAGCGGGTAACGACTTTGCGGTTGTGTTTGCCGCTCAACTGGTCGGCATCGATGATCTGTCGAATGAAGTTCGAGGGTAATTTGTGTTCACCTTTGCCATCAACTGCCGTTTTCTTTACTTCAGTTTTAGCGTCGGTGGCTGCGCCCTGGGTCACGGAACTCATTCGGGGTTCGACAATATCTATTTGTGCGGTTGCACATTGTAACGATGCGCTTTTCTGCGCTCCAACGCACGTGCAGCAACACTTTGCAAATCAATATACGGGCCAACGCCACGTGCGGCACGTCTTTCACAAGCGAGAAAGTTGCCCACACTGATTGTGGATAACTCACCTGATAACTTCCCCGACGGCGCTCAAACCCGCATGCAATCGTGATGCGCTCTTGTGCTCGCTGACTGGACTACAAAAAAGTAAACTCGATCAAGCACTTGCACCATTTTCTGCGCGTTTGCTGCCGATGACAACGGTCTTTCGCCAAGACAATTCTTAACCACACTTTTAGCCGCGAAAAAAATTATGTCTTGGACAGATAGCGCCGAAAACCTGAACACTGGCAGCAGCGAGCTGATTTCAGTCACGACGTTGCTGCAACGCGCAAAGTCAGCGCTGGAGCGGGCCTTGCCGCTGTGCTGGGTGACTGGCGAAATTTCCGGATTCAAACGCGCGGCGTCGGGCCATTGCTATTTCGATTTGAAGGACGACGCGGCGCAGATCGCCTGTGTGCTCTATCGCAATCGCGCGGCGCTGGTGGGATTTGAATTGAAAGACGGTGCGCAGGTGGAGCTGCGTCTGCGTCCTTCGATTTACGAACCGCGCGGCAGCTTGCAGTTTGCGGTCGAACAGGCGCGGCTCGCGGGCGTAGGGCGTTTGTACGAAGCGTTCTTGCGCTTGAAGGCGAAGCTGGAAGCAGAAGGCTTGTTTTCTGATGATTTGAAGCGTGAGCTACCCGCCTTCCCCAAGCGCATCGGCCTGATCACCTCGACGCAGGCGGCTGCGCTCGCCGACATGCTGCGCGTGTTACGCGACCGCTGGCCGCTCGCTGGGGTGATCGTCTACCCAGCGACGGTGCAAGGCGCAAACGCACCGCGCGAATTGCTGTCCGCGCTCAACGCCGCCAACAAGCGCGCCGAATGCGACGTGCTCATCATCGGGCGCGGCGGTGGCAGCATCGAGGATCTATGGGCATTCAACGATGAAGCGCTGACGCGAGCCGTGGCCGCATCCACGATTCCGATTGTGAGCGCAGTGGGGCACGAAACCGACTTTTCGCTGTGTGATTTTGCAGCCGACGTGCGCGCACCCACGCCCACCGCGGCCGCCGCGCTGGTTTCCCCAGCGCGCGAGAGCCTGATGAATCACGTGTCCGCGCTTGAAGACGTTATCGCCGGTGCCGTACGGCGGTTGCTTGATCGATTCTGCGAGCGACTGGATCGCACAACGGATCGTCTGCTCGGCAGTCGCGCCTTGCTCGCGCCGTGGCGTGAGGCATTGCTGCGCAAGCAGTCCCGACTGCAGCGCGCATTCATGTCATTACAACCCGCGCAGCGCAGTCGTTTGACTGGATTGCAACAACGACTCATGCTGTCGTTGCAGCAATCGAGGGCATCACAGGCGCGGGTGACGCGTTTGCAGCCGCGACTTGAGGCGGCGATTGCGGAGCACATCAATGATCAGCGCGTGCGCCTGCAAACCGCCGCCCAAGCACTGCAGTTGCTTAACCCACAAAACGTGCTGGACCGTGGCTACGCGGTGGTGTTTGACCAATTGGGAAGCCTCGTTACCGACGTGGCGAATGTGACCAGGGGTTCAGCGCTGCGCATCCGCGTTCAGCGCGGCGAGATTGTGGCGGCAGTTACGGAGACGCGTAGCGACTGACTTGCACTGGTTGCCGTGTTTTTAGAAGTCTTGCGCACCAAAATATCGCGCAATTCGAGCATTTTTCGCGGCATCTGTATGTTTTTATTGAAGCTTTCGCGAAATGGGTCAATCGTTCAAGAAACGCTTTGCATCAACATGCCAATGACATAACATCGTCGATGATGCGTCCGTTTTGGGAAGAATCTTGATGATTAAGAAATATTGGTTAGCAACGTTGGCCTCCTGCGGGTTGCTCACGTCAGGCGTCACGCTGGCGGCCTGTCCGTTCAATGTTTCGGGTGATGCAGTGAGCGACTCACTGCGCGATGGCCTTCTCCTGGTGCGTTATGCACAGGGCCAGCGCGGTGCTGCGCTAGTGGCCGGAACGACGGCAACGACACCCGCCGTCGAGAACTTCATTGCTGCCAACACGGCGGGGCTTGATGTCAACGGTAATGGCGTATTTGATATTGGCGATGCCGCCATCATTGCGCGTAACGTTTTTGGCTTCAGCTATCAGTCGTGGATGCCGGACGGTCAGGCTGGCGCCTACGCGACGCGTACCTCCCCTGCGCTGGTCAAGACTTTTGTGGATGCGGGCTGTGCCGCACCGGTGTTTGTTTCGCCGACCACCACCGACGCCGCCGACGCTTCGCGGTTCCTGATTCAATCAACGTTTGGGCCAAGTCGGTCAGATATCGCGTCCTTCCTAGCTTTGGGCGCTGATCAGTCAGCCCGATCCAACGCCTGGATCGCCAGTCAGCTTACGACACCTCGCAGCGGATCGCATTTTCAGTATTTGGTGAACCGCAAGGCGGAATATGTGGCGGGTGCCGCGCCCGACTACACGTTCGGCAACAACATTACGCGTGAATCATTCTGGGGACAGGCGCTGACCAGTCCCGACCAGCTGCGGCAGCGGCTTGGTCTGGCGCTGTCGGAAGTGCTGGTGGTCTCCGAGTACGGCGGGTCTAACGATCCGTACGAGCTCGCAGCGTACCTGGATCTGCTCGCTGACAACGCATTCACCAACTATCGCGATCTGCTCTACAAAGTCGCGTTGTCGCCGGCAATGGGACGCTACCTGAGCCACCTGCGCAACGAGGGCAGCAGTACCAACCCGAACGAAAACTTCGCGCGCGAAATTCTGCAGCTCTTCGGTGTCGGTTTGTTCCGTCTAAATCAGGATGGCACACAGGCGCTGAACGCGGGCCAGCCGATTCCGACGTACGACGAGACGATGGTCAAGGGCTTCGCGCGCGTCTTCACCGGCTTCGCGTATGACGATCTCGTCTGCAAGGGCTTGGCACCGCCCTTGCCGGCCGCCTGCACCGATAGCACCTTCGGCGTACACCCCAACTGGTATTGGGAACCGAACCGTGATGATCTCGGCCCGAACGTACCTCCGGACGTGAACGGCTTTAAGCGACCCATGGTGCCGTACATTGGTCATCACAACAAGCTCACCAAACAGTTGATGACGTACAGCTACAGCGCGCCGGTCAACGCTGGAACGCCAGTCGCTGCCTGTACGAATGCAGTGGCCTTCGCCAGTGGCGCAGGTTTGGCCGTACTTGCCGCGCCGGTTGTCCCGGCGATCGACGAGGTAACCGGTGTCGTCATTCCAACTTCAGGCGGTGGCACCCGCACCAACCGCACCCAGGCCTATGACTCGCTCAACGCGGCCATTGACAACATCTTCTGTCATCCGAACGTCGGGCCGTTCATCAGCAATCACCTGATTCGCTTCTTCGTCACCTCGACGCCAAGCGACGCTTACGTCGGGCGCGTTACGGCTGCTTTCAACAACTCTGGCGGGATTCGCGGCGACATGAAAGCCGTGATCACCGCAGTGCTGACCGACGTTGAAGCCACACCTTCCGGTGCAACATCGCCGACCAAGTTCGGCAAGCTCAAAGAGCCGATGCTTCGGCTGAGCGGCCTGTATCGGGCGTTTAATACCCGGTCTTACTCCAGCCGCTACCGCATTGATGGACTAGACAGCCTTGAGTACGGCATCAATCAGGGGCCGTTGCAATCCCCTACGGTATTCAATTACTTCCATCCGGAGTTTGCTCCACCCGGCCCGATTGCCTCTGCAGGCGCGATTGGCCCTGAATTTGAAATTACTACGACGACCGCAATTGCAGCAACGCAGAACTATTTCGGCAGCATCGTCACCAGCAACAGCGGTAGCGCTGGCAACGCCTTCACCGACAATTTAATCGGTAACGGTGCCTGTAGCGTCGGCACTCTCAATGCGACTGATCCGAGCGCAGCTTCACGTCAGCATTGCATGTTTGGCAATCTTGAAGAACTGTTCGCCGTAAGCGCTGACTCATCGACCATGTTTGACTACATAAATCTCGTGATGCTGGGTGGTTCGCTCAGCAGCACTAACAAGGCCGCGCTGGTGGCCGCCCTGGACGCCCCTGCAGCCTATCCAACTACGGCCGTGCCAGTGTTGGTAACGACGCCGCCAAACTCCGCAACTACGGCACAGCTCAATACCTACAACAGTGCGCTTTCCAGTTGGCAGCAAAGAAGACGTGATCGCGTCAAGGGCGCCCTCTGGCTCGCCGTGCATTCCCCTGAATTCCAGATTCAACGTTAGGACGCACGATAATGAATTTCAAAAGCTTCCAACAACGTCGCGACTTCCTGAAGACCGCCACATCTGTAGCATTGGCCAGCGGCATCCCGACGCTCGACATACTGAACAACGTCGCGCTTGCGGCAGGCGGTATCGAACCGTCATCAGTAGATTCCAACTACAAGGCGATCGTCTGCGTGTTCCTCTACGGAGGTCAGGACAACGCCAACATCCTGATCCCTTACCGCGACGGCGACGGAACGGGAACCACCGAATACAACCGTTATCGCGCAGGGCGTGCATTTACGCCAGCGTCAGGTACACCCGATCCACAAAACCAGACGACGACCAGCGGCGACTTGTCATACTCGAATGCGCAGCTTGCAGCGACCGCACTCAACGTAACCGTTGGTACGACAGACCCAGGCATCAATTCAGTTTTCACCAATCACACCTACGGTCGCCGCTTCGCGCTGCACCCAAGCTATACCGAATTGGCCGCGCTTTACAACAGTGGAAAACTGGCCGTAGTCTCGAACGTGGGACCGCTAATCGCGCCGATTAGTCGTCAGGAGTGGTATCAAAGCACTGGCGTTCCACGTCCACTCAATCTGTACTCACATGATGACCAGCAAAAGGCGTGGATGAGCGGCACGGCGGACAAAGCCGCCCCTGAACGCGGTATTGGTGGTCGTATTGCGGCGCACCCCAGCATTGCTCTCCTCAATTCAGGCGCGCAAGTGTCGACCCAGATATCTCTGGACGGCAGTAATACGTTCATGTTGGCCGACCCGGCCGGCCCGACCACAGCGATCGCGTATCAGGTAGGCTCCGGCTCTATTGGGCGCTTGCAAACTACGACGACGACGCCGCCGGCAACACCCACTGTTTGCAACACCAGCAGCACGTTCATCACGGCCAATCCGACATCACCGTACTGCGTAGTCGGCGGCCCGATCAGGGTTAGCAACGGTTATACGGGCAACAGTACGATGTACAACGCGTTCCGAACGCGGGTGAGCAACGTGCCGGAAAACGTCTCGATCTATCATGATCAGTGGCGCGCAACTATGGATCAGTCCGTCAAAACAGAGTCAGCAATCGCGGCTGCGTTCGTGAATTTTCCGCCTTCAGAAGATGTCGTTGCGCCGTTTGTCCCAATCATCGGTTCGGGCAACACGTACAACTATCTCGCAGCCGAACTTCGGATGGTCGCCGCACTTATTCGCGCCAGCGTGCAATTGGGCGTGGGCAACAGCGCGCTGAAGCGGCAGATTTTCTTTGTTGGCATTGGCGGCTTTGACACACATGGCACTGAGTTCTGGGACAACAACCCAAGGATCAACACGCAGATCAGCAAGGCAATCAACGCGTTCTGGACAGCAATGGGCAATGTGCAAGTCACCGGCTCGCCGGGAGCCACCGCGCAAAGCAAGGTCACGCTCATGACCATGACCGACTTCGGGCGTACGCACGACTCGAATGGACAGGGTTGCGACCACGGTTGGGGTAGCCATCAGATCGTGCTGGGCGGGGCAGTCAAAGGCGGTGCGATTTACGGCATGAATCACAATATTCAGGCCCCGGCGCAGGCGGCCGGTACGGTACCCTCTGCTGGCACATCAAGATACCTCGGCCAGGATGCAACAACGCGCGCCGACCTTTCGGCAGGGGCGGTGCCGCGAATCGGCATCCCGCCAGATCCGTACTCCGGCGCTACGACGGGGGGGGCCCGATGCGCTGGCCTCAATCACGCTCTGAGCCGGGGCGAACTGCTAGCTACGACGTCCGGCGATGCCGTGATGGCAACCATCGCCAAATGGTTCGGCGTACCGATGCCGACGACGGCTGACGTGGACGCACTTTTCCCGACGCTGCGCGCTGCGCATCCAAATACTAACTGGACGACTGCTGACATGGGATTCATGATCCCCGGTGCTTGACCCACAGCGCATTCAGCTTGATGCGACGCCTGTCGACACGCGTCGTTGGCTGGCTCTCGAATCATTCATGCGCAGTCAGGTGACACAATACGAACACCAAAGCCACAGATGATCGAGGAACGAGGTTGATGCAGTACCGACACACAACGCTCTGGCGATCCACCGTTAAGGAGGGACTGCTCCCACTCACGTTGCTGTTACTGATTCTGACGATGTCGACTGCAACTAGCACGTTGGCTCAGGACATCAATAACGGGCGAGCGCTCTACATCACTCCGCTCGTATCAGGGCAATTTAGTTGCAGCAATGGTCAGTGTCATGGCCCCAGCCCAGCCAATAACCAGAACGGCATTCAGATCGCCGCCGACGACCCGGGACGCATTGGTCTGGCCATCAGTCAGGTGGCACAGATGGCATTCCTGAAAACTCATGTCACCGGCCCACAGCTCGCAGATCTGGCGGCGTACATCGGCAATCCCGGTGCTGTCACCGGAACTCCCTCCGCAACAGTGGCACCTTCTTCGCTGAGCTTCTCCTCGACGGTGGTCGGTAGCAGCGCAACGTCGCAGCAGTTCGCGATCAACAACACTGGCACCGCAGCACTCACCGTCAGTGCGGTCAGCAGCGACAACGCAGAATTCTCGCTGGTGAGCACCTGTGGCACGATTGCCGCCGGTGGCAGCTGTGGCGTGTCGGTTGGGTTCACACCCACTGCCACTGGTGCGCGCAGCGGCACGATCACCGTCAGTCACAATGCCGCAGGCGGAACGAGCCTGGTGGCGTTGTCCGGCACCGGGGCAGTGGCCGCTGCGCCCGGTATCCAGATCGCGCCTTCGGCACTCGAATTTGGTTCGGTGCTGGTTGGTTCGTTTTCCGGCAGCTTACTAGTGTCGGTCAATAGCATGGGTACCGCGCCGCTCGTCATCACCGCGCTTTCCGATACCGGCACAAACTTTCCGCTATTGGGCGGGACGTGCACCGTCGGCGCGCCGATCACCGTCGGCACGAGCTGCACCGTTGCGCTGCGCTTTGTGCCGTCTGCGGTGGGCGCACAAAGTAAGACATTGAGCATCAGCCACAACGCGAACGCCCCTGCCGTCTCCGTCAATCTCACGGGGACGGGCACCACAGGCGGCACACCGACAGCGAAGACAATGGTTGAGTATTTGTATGCGCCGCTCAACTATTACTTCATCACGTCACGCGACGACGACAAGACCGCGCTGGACAAGATTGCCGATTTTCAGCGAACGGGATTGAGTTTTCCGGTTTATGCGACGGAAGCAGCGGGCAGCAAAGCCATTTCCCGGTTTTACTTTGACAAGATTGCCGTGAACGGTTCGCGCGGCAGCCATTTCTATACGCTGCTCGATAGCGACAAAGCGGCACTCATTACGTTGAACCCAGGCAATTTGGCGGCTCCACGATTACCATTCAATGAGGGTATCGATTCGTGGGCGTTTTTACCGGTCGTTTCCGGAACGGGCGGCTCCTGCGCAAGTGGACAAACGCCGGTGTATCGCCTGTTTCGGGGCAGCGTTCGCTTTCCTGACGATCCGAATCACCGCTTCACCACCAGCCTCGCAACGTACGATGCATTTGTTGCGCTCGGCTGGGATGGCGAGGGGGTGAATTTCTGTGTGCCGCAGCCGTAACGACAGCGTCTAAGGCAGTAACGCCTGCAAATTCGCTTCGATCGTTGCCGCATTGGCTGCGGTTGCACTGGCACCGCTAATCAGCGCAGCACCCCGAAGGTTAAGCAGATAACGCAACACCAGAAGCCCGTCAGTCGCCGCCTTGACGCTGGCGTCGCCGTCCACGTCGAGCGCGTTACCGAGCGCTGCGATGTAGCTTGCGATGGTCGTGGCGTTGCGCTCGGCGTTGGCACCGATGGCGCCAGCCGTCAATGCGGTATCGCGCACTCCCAACAGGTAGCGCAGCAACAGCACGCCGTCGGTTGCGGCGTCAAGAGTTCCGTCGTTATCAATATCGAGGCTCGGCACGAATGCGCCGGTGGCGAGCGTCGCCGTCAACGTGGCTGCGGTGGCAGGCGCGGTGTACGTATGAGTACGCAGGCCCGAGTCGGACCAGCTGCTGAAGCGATAACCGTTACTACCGAGATTTTGATCGGGCGCGGTGATCGATAGCGCTGCGCCAACCGCCGTCGTCACGGCGAACGGTGTCGTGCGCAATGCGCCATTGACGTTGAGCCGCAGCCCCGAGGGCGCGGAGTTGAACGTGATGGCCACGGTATTGGTGTAGCTAATTTTTCGCAACTGGCCACCGCTGCCGTAGGTGGTGTAGAAGAGCGCCTGAGTGCTGCCATCCGGCGCGAAGGACATCGAGGTAGCACCGCCGGTCGTGGCGGGCGGACCGAGGAACGTGGTGGCGGTCGCAATCGGCGCCGTCGGCACACCCGTCGTGGGAATCATGAACAGGCTGTTGCACCCGTAGTCGGCGATAAGGTACTTTCCGTCGTATGCCGCTGGCCACACCCCATTGGGTACGAACGCGCCACCGGTAATTGAGACGCAATTAGTCACGTCGAGGCCCTGCCCATTGGTGCGCCCATACGAAAAAACCGGATCGACCATTGAGAGCGGAGTTGGGTTGCATAAACCGGAGGTACTGTTCACGAGATTCGCCTCGCGACAATTCCAGCCGTAGTCAGCACCGGGCTGCAATTCGTCGACTTCTTCGCGGCCGCTCTGACCGACATCATTGATATAGACACGGGTGCCCGTCGCGTTCGAATCCATCGTGAAGCGGAAAGGGTTCCTCAGGCCCCACGCGAAGGTCTCCTGACAATGATTACCCACGGTGGTCGCGCCGGTGACGCTGCAGCGCCCGCTGGCTGCGCCAATGAATGGGTTATCCGACGGGATGCTTCCGGTGCGCGTGATGCGCAGAATTTTTCCTGTCAGGACGTGGGTGTCGCGCGAGGCATCGTTACCACCACCGCTTCCGGGGCTGGTTCCGTTGTAATCGGTACCGCCGTCGCCGACGCTGATGTACAGATAACCATCCTTGCCAAAATGCACGTCGCCCGCGTTGTGATTGCCGCCACGCGCTGGCATGCGATCCACCAGAACGACTTCGGTGGCAGGATCGATGATGTCCGCATTGGCGACCGTGCCCAGCACAAAGCGTGAGACCCGATTCGCCCTACGATTAAACGCGGAATACGTGCCGACCGGCGTGCCGTCACCTGCGTTCGCTGCGGTGTAGTTTGGCCCGCTGCAGTCGGAGCCGTTGCGTGCGGTGTAGTACAGGTACACATACTTGTTCATGGCGAATTGCGGATCGACCGCGACGCCGAGCAGACCCGCTTCGCTGACGACGCAGATTTTCGGATTTACCGTGGAGGTGCCTGCGTCAAAGCTGAGCGCCGGCGTCGGCAGCAGCGCGCCGCTTTTATAAAGCCGCAGCGCGCCGGACTGGCTGGTAATGAGTATCCGACCATCCGACGTGAAGGCCATCGTGGTGGGCCCGCTCACAGCCGTCACCAGCGTGTCGGAGAACCCGGCGGGAAGTGCCTGCGCACAAATAACGGAAGGCGCAAACGCGGTCAGAGCTGCGAGCGCTGCCGCGAACAAGGGCATGTATCGTTTCGTCATTGCCGGAATTTATGCCGATGGCATGATAAGTGCAAGGAAAATTCGGCATAGGTGACGTCGAAAAAATTAACAGCTTTTCGACAAATTGTTCTATGACGACCAATGCATAGGGGTGACATCAATAATAGACTGCAAGTCGACTTTATAGTTAATCGTCGATCAGCCCATATGCAATAGCGCTTCCACTATAAAGCTGTTGCTCTGCCTGTAGCGAAAACCCAACGATTTTCGGCATCTGAACGGCACTGCTGCAAACCCATCGTGTCCCACTGGCAAACATCGCTACATTAACGTCTTGGCACTAGCCGAATGCAATTGGTAATTTCACTTCTCCGCAGTCGCGTGACACGCTGTCTGCCCCCGCTGCCAACGCTCGCAAACCTGCGAGCGCCTTCGTGACCGCGCTTTCTCCGAGTATGCCGGTGCCCGCCCCTTCCTCCTCCGCTCCTCCTCGTTCATAAGGAAATTCATGACGCAATCCAAGTCGCGTGTCGTCTCCATAAATTCGCGCTCAGCAAAAACCAAGTCAGCGCCCACCAAATTGTTCGTGCTCGATACCAACGTCATGATGCACGATCCGACGTCACTGTACCGATTTGAAGAACACGACATCTTTCTGCCGATCTGCACGCTTGAAGAGTTGGATAACAATAAAAAAGGCACGCTCGAAGTCAACCGCAACGCGCGTCAGGCTTCGCGATTTCTGGACGAACTGGTCAAAGGATTCGACGACCAGATTGCCGATGGCATTCCACTGACCACCGCGTCTGGCGGTGCAGCGACGGGTCGACTGTTCTTGCAAACTGAGCCGCTGTCGGTACAACTGCCGTCGTCATTCGCCGCCGGAAAAGCCGATAACGAAATCATCGCGGTCTGTCTGCACCTGCGCAAGAAAGATCCGAAGCGTCATGTGGCGCTGGTATCCAAAGACATCAATATGCGCATCAAAGCGCGCGCATTAAACGTCGACGCGCAGGACTACTACAACGACAAAGTGCTGGAGGATTCCGATCTCCTATACACCGGCATGACCGAGCTGCCAAAGGACTTCTGGGAGAAGCACAGCAAGGGCGTCGAAAGCTGGCAACAAGGTGGCTCGACCTTCTACAAAATCAGCGGGCCGGCCGTGGCGAAGATGCTCGTGAACGAGTTTGTCTACACCGAGGTCGATACGCCGTTTTATGCACGCGTGATCGCCATCGAAGGCAAGATCGCCACGTTGCAAACGCTTCGTGATTTTGGTCATCACAAAAATTCCGTGTGGGGCATCACCGCACGTAACCGCGAACAGAATTTCGCGCTCAATCTGCTGATGAATCCCGACATCGATTTCGTCACACTGATCGGTCAGGCGGGCACTGGCAAGACGCTGTTGACGCTGGCAGCGGGCCTGCAATTGACGCTCGATCAGAAGATATACAACGAAATTATCATGACCCGGGTGACGGTGCCGGTCGGCGAAGATATTGGCTTTTTGCCGGGCACCGAAGAAGAAAAAATGACTCCCTGGATGGGCGCACTGGAGGACAACCTCGAAGTGCTCATGGGTGCCGATAAAGAAGCCGGCGAATGGGGTCGGGCAGCCGGTAATGATTTGATCCGTTCGCGCGTAAAAGTGAAGAGCCTGAACTTCATGCGCGGCCGCACGTTCCTCAACAAGCTGCTCATCATCGACGAGGCGCAAAATCTGACGCCGAAGCAGATGAAGACGCTCATCACGCGTGCAGGCCCCGGAACCAAAGTGGTCTGTCTCGGCAACATCGCGCAGATCGACACACCGTACCTGTCTGAAGGCTCCTCCGGCCTGACCTACGTGGTGGATCGGCTCAAAGGCTGGGCGCACGGCGGACACGTCACGCTACAACGCGGCGAGCGGTCTCGATTAGCGGATTACGCTGCAGAAGTTCTTTGAAACAAACCGGGCGTGGCGTCCGGTTGACCTCATACACTGGGCCCGAAGCAACAAGGAGGCTTAGCATGAAACAGAAATTATTCGCCGTACTGGGTGCGGCCGCTGTGATTGGCGCCGTGGTCGCGTTGACCACCAACACGGCGTTCGCGCAATTCCCGGATAAAGCCATCAACTACATCATCCCTTTTGTGCCGGGTGGGGAGAGCGATATTGCCGCGCGTCTGCAAGGCAAAGTCGCGGTCAAGTTCACCGGCAAGGATTTCATCGTACAAAACAAGCCGGGTGCTGGTGGCGCGTTGGCGTGGGCTCAAGTCAACAATCTGCCGGGTGATGGCTACAGCATCGTCGGCAGCAACCTGCCGCATCTCATCCTGCAGCCGCTCGAAGGGGTAGTGCAATACAAGACAGACGATATCGTCAACGTATTCTTCTTTCACTATACGCCGGATGCTCTCGTCGTCGCGGCCGATTCGCCGTACAAAACGTTCGCCGATCTGGTAGCTGCGGCAAAAGCAGATCCCGGTAAATTGACCATTGCCGGCAGCGGTACCAACTCAGCTAACCACATGGCTTTTCAGCGGCTCGAAGTTCAGGGCAAACTGAAGATGACCTACGTGCCGTTCAAGGGTACAGGGGATCTGACTACGGCCGTGATCGGCAAACACGTCGACGCCGCGCTGACCTACCCAACCTTTGCTGTAATGAACAGAGAGAAAACGCGCATGTTGGCGGTTGCCACGCCCAAGCGGTTGCCGCAATTTCCGAATACGCCTACGTTCAAAGAGCTTGGCTTTGACTGGGTGGACGGTGCCTATCGCGGTATTGCAGTTCCAAAATCGACGCCCGAGCCGATCCGCAAGCAGCTATCGGATCTCTTCCTCAAAATCAACAATGACCCCGAGCACCGCAAGCAAATGCAGGACAACGGCTACGAGCAGATCGACATTACGTACGATCAGGTTCCCGAATTCATGAAAAAGCGCGTGGCAGAAACCATGCCGCTGGCGAAGCAAATGGGACTCGTAAAGTAGTCTCACAGAGACTTCACCGGACCGCCCTCACAGATACAGCTTTTTAGTACAAGTGCCGCTGCAAAGGGGTTACGCACCCCTTTAAGCGTTAGTTAACTTTCGCTAAAATAGCGCCCTCGTCCATATAAAGTAGGGCATTCACAGAAAAGCTGTTGTGGTATTCGACCGGTTTCGCGTGCGACACCATGCGCCCACTTGCGGGCTAAGCGATCTGCACAACGCCTGGTTGGACTGCAACGTCAACAGCCGTTTCCGGCACTCCCGCAGTTCGCGACCGATTCAACTGCTCGCGAATCCAGTTCACAAGAGGAAGCCACGCTTCAATCTGATTCTCGGTGCGTGATGCTGGCAAATCGTAAATGGACACGCCATCGCGCGCGCACTGAGGATAAACCACGCTGTCCGGAACGAACATCACGACCGGCAGGCCGCTACGCTTGAAGAAATTGTTCAACTCTTGCGCCATACGAGTACGACTATCGGTACGGCTACCAACCATTCCAATCGCGACTTTGCCAGATTGCACGTTCGGGTCGGCGTGTAATTTGATCAAAAATTTAGCCGTCGCTTCGATGTCAAACACCGAAGGATTCACCGGCACCAGAACGCAATTCGCACGCGACAAAAGATAGGTCCGATCAGCCCGCCGCAAGCGTGCGTGCGTGTCGATCACCATCCACTGCGGCGCAAAGGTTCGCAGCTCTTCCATGTCGGTCTGTTCGTTCCACGACATGATTTTCGGCAACATTCCGGGGCGCCGCGACAGCCAATTGGTGGCCGATTGCTGCTTGTCAAGATCCATGATCACAACGCGCTGCTTGGTCGAGGCGAGCATCCCGGCGATATTGGTGCTGAGCGTGGATTTCCCGGCTCCGCCTTTTGGATTAGCGACAAGTATGGTGAACATGCGGGAAGTGTATCGTCCTAACGGTGCACTGCCGGAGCGTGTTGAGTCGAGCCAGCTTTGGCAGCGACACGCTGTTGCAACCAGTGAAAAATCGGCGGCCAGTCTGACCACGCCTCTTCGGCGCGCGAACGCGGTAAATCAAAAATAGAAAGCCCGTCGCGCGCAGCATGCACGTATAACTGCGAGTCGCGCACATGAGAAATTACGTCAAGCGACAACGGGGACAAAAAATCATCGAGATCGGATGCGGCGACGGTGCGACCATCAACCTTCGAGCCCACAATTGCGACGGCTCGCTTGCCATCCTTCACCGGTTTCAAAGCGGCCAATTCGGTCAGAAAATCGGCCGTCGCTTCAAAATCAAATGTCGACGTCGACACTGGCACCAACACGGCGTCAGCCGCTTTGACCAACTCCGCCAGCTCCGCGCCGTGAACACCGGCAGGCGCATCGATGACCATCCACTGCGGCGCGTAGTCACGAATGATTTTGCTATCGGTATCAGGCAGTGCGCCGCGAACCTCAGGAAAGCCGCGGGGCCGCCGCGTCAGCCAGCGTGCAGCGGAGCGCTGCCGATCGCGATCAAAGACAACCACACGTTGGCGTTTGCCCGCCAGATACGCCGCCAGCGTCGTGGCAATCGTCGTCTTGCCCGAGCCGCCTTTTGGATTGGCTACAAGTACCGTAAACATTGCGCTCAAGCCTCCGGCTCCTCACATGATGAGCCGCAGTATAGGGCAGGAATCGTGCATAAAAGCCGTCGCCACGCGCCTTAGGCGGCAACTAGGGGCGATTCAGCGATTTCTTCAGAAAAGCCTCAAACCGGGTGTAGAACTCGACCCGGTTTTCAAGCTTGGCGTAGCCATGCCCCTCGGCAGACTTGACCATCCATTCGTAAGGTTTGCCAAGTTTTTCGAGTGCATCGCGCATGCGTTCACCGTGAATGATCGGCACCCGGCGGTCCTCGCCGCCATAGGCCATGAACACCGGCATTTTGATCTTGTCGGCATTTTGGGCTGGCGAAGTCGCGCGCAACTGCGCCTTGTCGCGGTCAGCGTCGCCCACCATGATTGGCAACAGAAAACGATTGAAATCACTATCGCTGCTATCCGACCAGGTTACGGTGTGGAAAAGCTGCAAATCAGTCACGCCGACGTAGTTGCCCGCGCACTGAAACAGATCAGGTGTTTTCACCAATGCCTGCATCGCTGCGTAACCGCCATAGCTCGCGCCGTAAATGCACATGCGCTTGGGATCGGCGATGCCCTGCTTCACCGCCCACAGTGCTGTATCAGTAATGTCATCCTGCATCGCAAGGCCCCATTGCTTGAAGCTCGCAAGCAGATGCTTCAAACCAAGGCCGGTCGTACCACGAAAATTCGGCTGGATCACAGCGTAGCCGCGCGATGCAAAGAACTGCGCTTCCGCCTCCCATCCCCAACTTGTCAGCGGCACCCACGGCCCGCCATGCGCAATCACGAGCAGTGGCAACGATTTTGGCGGCACACCGCGCGGCAAAGTGAGCACGGCCGAAAGCGGTAAATCATCACGCGCCGAAAATTTGACCACGCGCGATTCAGCCATCATGGCAGGCTTGATCCACGGCCTCGAATCAATCAGGAATTCCAGCTTGCGGGTGCGGAAATCGAACAAATAAACCGTACCGGGATTGCGATCCGAATACGAAAATACCAGCATGCGCTTCGTCTGATCAGGGGGTAGAAAGCGGTTGACGGCGTTGGGCAGCGCGCGATCTACCTCGCGCTGTAACGCAGCCCAGGAATCATCGAGCCACGTCATGGCGTAGCGCTCGCCGACCGACGTCGCGCCCACCAATTTCTTCGACACCGGATCGAATACGGCAGCGGTCATGTCGTAGTCGTCGCGGCTAGCGAGCACCTGCTGCAACTGGCCCCGCTCATCCAGACGAATGACGGCGTTGGTCATCCGCGAATTTGCCAATGCAGCCGCAGAACGATCTCGCGGGCCAAAGCCGATCAGACTGCCGTCATAACCCACCGCCGACACCCAGTTCGCAGGCTCGCGGAAATCGCCGTCGAAGGTGGTCGTCCACGGCGACTTCTCCTCGCGTCGATAGAACTGCTTGACCTGCGTGCCCTTCGTCGAATAGGCCGCGCGCGGTCGCCCTTCCTGATCCAGCGCCCAGGCCTGCACGTCACCAGGATTGTCATAGCTCAGTAGCGTTTTACGCGCTGTCCGTGTGTTAATACGATAGACATCGCTGCTATCAAAATTACGCTCGTTCGAGGCAACGATTAAATCGTCCGAGCCGTCTGCCAGCGTCGTCATCACCCGTGTGTAACGCGGACGCAGCTGAAGCGCGGCGCCATCGCCCAAAGGTAGCGCGAGCCGCCGTGCATTGGTTGCATCACGATCGATCGCGAACAGACCACCGGTACGCCACGGGTTGATGGTACCTGCGGGGTCGTAAACATTGCCAGTCACAAACGCCAGACGCTGTGAATTCACCCAATGAAATTCGACGATGTCCGCATCCGGAACGGTGGCAACCATCGAGGATGTTCGCTTCTCAAGGTCGATCACTGCGAGGCCAAGGCGCGAGCCGCTATTCGCCAGAAAACCCAGATAGTTTCCGTCGGGCGAAAGGGCTGGCCGCAATACGTCAGGAAGACGAAAAAAGTCCGTCGCGGGAATAGTCGATGAAGCGGGCAAAGTCTGCGCCGACGCATTTGTAATGTGCGCGCCCAGAAAAAACGCGAGCCACGCGAATGAAAGCAGAATCCTCATTAGCTTAAGTGTCCACCAAGCAACCGGTTCCACATGCGCCGATGCGACGAATGACGAGGCGCTTGGACAGAACACGAATGCGCTGTGCCGGAGCCAGTGGAACAACCTTACATCTGCTTAAACAGATGAAAAAAATGTCGGCTTACGCCAATTTTTTCGTTCGATCCACGCAGCACGATGGAGTGCTTTTCAACGCCATCGCGGGTGATTTTTGCAATGCGGCGCACGTTGACAATGGCACCACGATGAACTTGCCAGAAAATTTCAGGGTCGAGTCCGCCGGTCAATTCTTTCAGCGGCGTTCGAATTAGTACGTCCTCTGTGTCGGTGACGACGCGGGTGTATTTGGTGTCTGACTGAAAAAAAATCACGTCATCAATCGGGAACATACGTACATCCTGCCCGACCAGTGCCTTGATCCACTTGATTCGCTCCGCTGTATTGGGCTCGCGACTGCTGATCAGATGCGCCACCGGCGTGACATCGTCAGGCGGCACATCGGCGCTATCGAGCAGTCGTTGCAGCGTCACCGCAAGCCGATCTTCCTCGATGGGCTTTAACAAATAGTCCACCGCACCACGCTCAAAGGCCTCTATCGCGAATTGATCGTAGGCCGTGCAAAAAACAATCTTTGCGCCATCGCCAATTTCAGTAGCCACCTCAAGCCCGGACTTCACGGGCATGCGAATGTCCAGAAAGCAGACATCGGGCTCGGTCGCAGCATATTGCGCCAATGCATCCTCACCGTTAACCGCCTCGGCAACAACCTCAAACGAGTTCATATGCAACCCAAGCAGCTCGCGCATACGTTCGCGCATCAGCGGTTCGTCATCGGCAAACAGACAGCGAATTTTTTCCATTTTTTCGGTTCGACTCTGGTTCATATTTTCCGGGGAATGGTCAAGGTGGCAATGCAGCCGTGCGGCGTATTTTGCGTGAGTTTGACGTGTGCATCAGCCCCGTAAGTCGCCTGCAAACGCTGCGCAATGTTCGACAAGCCAAGGCCGCCACCGGTTTCGCTGCTCTCCATGCTAGTGAGCCCCACACCCGTATCGCACACCGAAATCACGACGCTGTTGCCTGCAAGCACGGCTCGCACATCGACGCGCCCACCGGAAGCGGCAGGTTCAACGCCGTGCTTGATCGCGTTCTCCACTAGCGTCATCACGAGCGCTGGAGGCAATTCGAAATCCGCAACCTCCGGGTCGGCATGCACGGCAAAAGTCAGCCGCTCTCCCATACGCGTCTGCATGATTGATAGATAAGCCGCGACCTGCTCCAGCTCACGTTTCAGCGCGCCGCGATCTTCACGCATTGACGGAATCGACATGCGCAAGAAGCGAACCAGATGCCCAATCAATTTTGCCGCGTCGGGCGCGCCCTTTTGCGATAGCTGTTGAGCGGACGCGAGTGTATTGAACAAAAAGTGGGGCTCGATCTGAGCCTGCAAAAGACGCAAACGAGTTTCAGTTAATTGTCGCTGAACATCGCTCTCGTTGATTTCCACGGACAGTCGCTTATTGGCAATCGCCAACCGTTGCGCACGCAAATACACGATGGCCGCAGCAATCGCAGCGTACAAAAGTCCGGCAGAAAGGCCCGCAACAAGCGTCGCCTGAAAGCGCAAATAGAACGTCTGTCGCAGATCGTTGCCATAGTAACGATCCAGCGTTGCACCGATCAAAATGGCGATAAACACAGCCGCGATTGGCGCTGAAACTGCGATGTGAATCAGCTTTCGTGCAAGGCTCGCATTCGGCGACAACACCGGAATGATCGCCAGACCAATTAGAAAGAAAAGTACATTGAGCGCGGGCCACGCCTCAATAAATGCGATGTCAGGAACAACCCAGGCAGCAAGCACCGCCAGCAGTAAAGCCGCTGGTACCGACAGGAATAACCAGCGCCAGTGACGCGGCAATTCGGCGGTAGTCGTGCGGCGGTCTTGCGGCATCGTTCGTATGTGTATCTGCGCTAGAAAACCTGACGCCCTGCCCACCAGGCAATTGCCGCGATAAACGCCGACGCTGGAATCGTCAAAACCCAGGCCCAGACAATATTGCCAGCCAGACCCCAGCGGACGGCCGATAATTTTCTCGCCGCACCGACGCCAACAATCGCGCCGGTAATCGTATGAGTTGTAGACACGGGAATGCCGAAACTCGACGCGATAAACAGGGTAATCGCGCCGCCCGTCTCAGCGGCAAAGCCACCGACCGGTTTCAGCTTGGTGATCTTCTGTCCCATCGTTTTGACGATGCGCCATCCACCAAATAAAGTGCCCAGTGAAATCGCCAGATAACAGGAGATTACGACCCAGTACGGTAGCGTTTTCGGGTCATTCGTGGCCATGCCCGCAGTGATCAACAGCAACCAGATGATGCCCATCGTTTTCTGCGCATCGTTGCTGCCGTGACCCAGGCTATAGAGCGCGCAGGAGACCAGCTGTCCGCGCCGAAACCATTTGTCAACACCCCAGGGGGTACTGCGCCGAAACGCCCACGAAATCATGAGCAATATCAGTGCGCCAAACGCGAACCCCATCGCGGGAGACAACAGGATAAACAGAACTGTTTTCCCGATGGCGGCACCATTGAGCGCACCCGTACCTGCTTTCGCGACAGTTGCCCCCATCACGCCACCGATCAGCGCGTGCGACGACGACGATGGAATGCCGTAGAACCAGGTGATGATGTTCCAGGCGATGGCCCCTACCAGCGCGCCGAAAATGACGTGATAGTCCACCACGTGCGGATCGACCATGCTGCCGATTGTGGCGGCAACGTGAAGGCCAAATATCCCGAGCGCAAGAAAGTTAAAGCACGCGGCCCAGAGGACGGCCTGCCCCGGCTTCAGCACACCCGTTGAAACAATGGTGGCAATGGCGTTGGCGGCATCGTGAAAGCCGTTCATGAAATCGAACGCTATCGCGAGCGCGACCAGAAGGACGATGACCCAAAGGGCGGTGGCGGTAATGTTCATGACGAATCGGTCGACGAAGGCTTACGCGTTCTCGATGACAATACCCTGCATCACATTGGCTACATCCTCGCAGCGATCCGTCACCGTTTCCAGCAGCTCGTATATCGCCTTCATCTTGATCAACTGTATGGCATCGCGCTCAGTGCGAAAGAGTTTCGAAATCGCGCTGCGCATCACGTGATCAGCATCCGATTCGAGGCGATCAATTTCCTCGCAAATTTTGAGAATGGTCGCTGCGTTTTCCATGTTGGAAAGCAGCACAACGGCCGACTTAACGCGTTCGCAACATTGCAGGCACAACTCCGCCAGCTGCTTTGCCTCGGGAGGCACGGCCTTGATGTCATACAGCGACACCGACTCCGCCGCGTCCTGCATCAGGTCGAGCACGTCGTCCATATTCGAGATGAGCTGATGGATCTCTTCGCGATCCAGCGGCGTGATGAATGTTTTGTGTAGCAGCTGGATTGTCTCGCGGGTGTAGTTGTCACCGCGTTTTTCGATTGCATCAATCGCGTTGGCGTGGTCGCGCAAATCGGTTGCACCTTCGCCAAGCGCGTTCATCAAAGCAACCAGCTCCTTGCCGCCTTCGACGATTTCATGCGCATGCAAATTAAACAGCTCGAAAAAGCGGCCTTCCGTGGGCATGAAGCGACCAAACATACGCGTTCCCCGTCATAATTGTTGCGGCGATTCTAGCGGTCAACCCCGAATCACTATCGTTTCCCCGTATTCGTCAATCAGGTCGGCGAGCTTTCGGATGGTCAGCGGTGCCGAGCCTTCCGCTTTGTTGTTGACAATCACATAAGCGTCCTGATCATGGTCGACCGCTTCCTTGACTAGCTGCGCGACTTGCGCGCGCCCCTCGGGGTCTTCATCGACGAGCGCATTAAACGGCGCGTAGCGCTCTTTCGCCTCTTCATATTTGAAGCCTGAGTGCAAGCTCCAGCGGATCACGAGTGGCGCTCGTCCTGATTCTCGCCAATAGCGCGCTTGCTCTGTAGCGGTCGGCATGCGCGCATGTATGGCGATGCAGTGGGTTGCAGGGCCGGCGCATAGCGCAGCCAGATAGTCGTCGGTCAACAGCTCCGGATCGCGCACTTCTACCGCGTAAAACGCGGCCCCTGAGAGAACAGGCAGCGCCACCAGAAACTCTGCGAGTGCATCTGCAAAGCGCGCTGGTGAACGGGTAAAACGCGGCCCCAGCGGCGGAAATTGAAACACCAGCGGCCCACACATTTCAGCCAGCCCACGCGTCGCAGGTAGTACAAACTGAGCCGTAGCAAGACTCGCATTCAGAAACGCGTCGTTATCCGACCACCGCCCATCCTCGCTACGCAGTCGCGGCCCAGTGAACAGCATCGGCGCTTTGACCAGAAAGCGAAACCCCGGAGACACCGCTCTCGCTTGCGTCGCGTAGGTACGAAAGTCCGCCTCGCCAATGGGTGCATAAAACGTGCGATCGAGGCCGACGGTTCGGAGCAACGGATGCACTGCATAGGCGGGCAACCCGCGCTTGGCCAACGCCGTGTCCGAGTACAGCGAGGCATAGACCAGATTCGTCCAACCCGGATAACTCCACGACGAAGTGCCGAGGCGCACATGGGGCGGTAGACGCGTAGCCACGTCGGCAACGCAACGGTCGACAACGAACGGTTCAACGCGCTCGGTTTTCGCGCTTTTTTTCGCTACGGATTTGGTATCGCCGTCGCCCGCCGGTCGCGGTACCGGTAACGGTTCCCCGAAAAGATCAAACTGGTCGCTACTCATGCCTCGTTTTGCTACGGACTACCTGTGCGCCACGGGCGGTATCGCTATTCATAGTGCGGCGGCGGATACCGCTTCGTCGGTTCGGCTTTCGGCACCAGCTCCAGCTTCGCCTCGATCACCTGCACATTACTCGAATCCATCTTGACGCGACGCGGGCCGCTCGGCGTGACCTGACCCGGAATCAGCACGCTCGGATGCGTGACATAAACGTCGTATTCGCCTGCAGGTACCCCCTCGATCACGGCTGACCCCGCACGGCTCGTCTTGCCAAACCAGGGGCTGTCAACGACGTAGATATGGGCGCTCATCCAGTCATGAATCAGGCATTGCAGCGTGACCAGCCCGACTTTGTCCATCAAGACAGGTTCTGGCTCTTTGCGCGTGTAGACCTTGAACTCAAAAGCGCTGGGGCCCGACAGCACCTTCAAGTGATGTTCGCTACGATCCCTGTTGGGAAATCGCATGCGTGTTCCCGCCTGCACCACCGAGACAAAAGGCTCAAACTTGAACATCTGCTGCTCCACGACCGCTGAAGCGTTCGCCGATACCGCAGGTGTGCTGCCGCCCACCGGGATCGCGTAAATCACCGCATTGGGCACCGGATTACCATTACGATCCTTGACTTGTGCAACCAGCGTGCCCGCCGGAGCGGGTGCGGAGGCAGTCACCATCGCGACCAGCGCGATCAAGCCGATGGAAGCAAAAAATCGATGTGACACGCGAAGTCTCCCGGAGGTAATGTGTACCAATGACGGAATCTACGTTAACTTTGCAGTCATGTCATCAGTCATTTGGCGTATTGCCAGCATCCCGGTCGTCGCCGCGTTAGCCCGCACCGTCAAAGTGCTGTGGGTGCTGCCTGTAAGCCTCTGTGCACTGCCACTGCTGCCGTTTGCAGTCTGGCGTGCGCGTTGGCGTGTATGCGACAGCGTGCTCGAAATCAGCAGCCCGGCGCTGGCATGGTTTCTGCGCGGCCCGTGGTTTCGCGTGATGAGTGGGGGCGAAGGTTTCGCTGCCGCGACTATCGGTCATGTCATTGTCGCCCGCGACCCCCAGTGCTTGGATCGCTGCCGCGTGCATGAACACGTCCATGTTCGCCAGTGCGAGCGCTGGGGGGTGCTGTTTCCGCTGGTGTACGTGTTGGCCGGGCTGTACGCGGCGATCAAAGCCAAACACTGGGACGCGTACTACTGGAACAATGTATTCGAACGCGAGGCGCGGGCTGCAGAGGCGCGATAAATGTTTCTTTTCAACTTACTGCATGTCTGACACATCGCCCCTGCAATCATCGGTGCTCCAGTCACCGGCCGACGGCATGCTGATTGACGCGATTACGCGCACGCTACAAGCAGAAGCGTCTGCCCGTGCCGGTGTCCTACTCCAGCTGGTACGCGAGATAGAAGCCTACATTTCAGCGCGACCGCAAGAACGGGCCTGGACTTGTACGATCTGGACGGCTACCGACGGCGCACGCGTCTTTCGCGGCGGCGTCGGGCATTCACTGGTAATTGATGGTGCAGGCCGACTCTGGCAGGCACGCAGCTATGAAGACTTTGTGACGACCTACACCATTGCTGACGGTCGTTGCGACATCGCGACGCTGACACCGTTGTATGAGCAGATGCGGCCATACCGGGCGAATGCGCGTTGCTGGGATGTCAACTGACGGACGACCATTCCTGCCGGTTAGTCGACCGAAGCAACCGCGTCAATTTGATGAATCGCTAGTCGTCGTCGCGTTCGTAGCCGGGCAACACCGCAATCAAATCATGCTCAGTCGTTTCGACAACGGTGACTTTCACGATATCGCCGACCTTGAGCGAATCGGCCTTTTGCACATGCACCATGCCGTCGATTTCCGGTGCGTCGGCCCATGAGCGGGCAACGGCGATGTCGTCCTGAATGTCGTCGACGATCACCTCAATTTCGCGGCCGATTTTGGCACGCAGACGAGCCTCAGAAATTTCGGCCTGGATTTCCATGAATCGCTGGCGGCGTTCTTCTTTCACTTCATCCGGCAACGCCCCCGGAAGATCGTTGGCCGTCGCGCCATCAACCGGCGAATAGGCGAAGCAGCCCACGCGATCTAGCTGCGCCTCTTGCAGGAAATCCAGCAACTCTTCAAACTCAGCCTCTGTCTCGCCAGGAAAACCGACGATGAACGTGGAGCGAATCGTCAGATCAGGACAAGCCGCGCGCCACGCCTGAATGCGCTCGATGTTTTTCTCGCCGCTCGCGGGGCGTTTCATGAGCTTCAAAATTCGCTGATTGGCGTGCTGGAACGGTACGTCGAGATACGGCAATACGCGTCCGCCTGATGCCAGCGTGGATTGCGCCATCAGTGGAATCACATTGTCAACGCTCGGGTACGGATAGACGTAATGCATGCGCGTCCACACGCCCAGCGAACCCAGCGCTTCAGCGAGTTCGAGCATGCGTGTTTTGACGGGTTTACCGTTGACGAAATCGGTTCGGTACTTCACATCGACGCCATAGGCCGACGTGTCCTGCGAAATCACCAGCAGCTCTTTGACGCCTGATTTCACCAGCGACTCCGCTTCGCGCATGACTTCGCCGATCGGTCGGCTCACGAGATCGCCCCGCATCGACGGGATGATGCAGAAGCTGCAACGATGATTGCAGCCTTCGCTTATTTTCAGATACGCGTAATGTTTTGGCGTGAGCTTGACGCCGTGGTCGGGTACGAGATCGATAAATTTGTTGTGCGGCTTTGGCAGGTGCAGATGCACCGCATCCATCACCTCATTCGGCGCATGCGGGCCGGTGACGGCGAGCACTTTCGGATGAATGTTGCGAATGAAATCGCCATCCTGTTTCGCGCCGAGACAACCGGTGACGATCACCTTGCCGTTCTCGGCCAAAGCTTCGCCGATGGCGTCTAACGATTCAGCCACAGCGTCATCGATAAAGCCGCAGGTGTTGACCACCACGAGGTCCGCGTCAGCGTAATCGCCGACGGTTTCATAACCCTCGGCTTTGAGGCGCGTGAGCACCTGTTCGCTATCGACGAGCGCTTTCGGGCAGCCGAGCGAGACGAAGCCGACTTTGGGGGAGGAAACTGATGCTGTTGCGGTGTTCATAATGCTGAGGTCGCGACCGACTCAGCGACCGCCTTAAATTGAATTACTTCTTCTCGCCCGGAAAACCCGGAAACGCGAAGCCTGGAAAAAACTGTTTGGTGCTCTCCTGCATCTTTTGCTGCATGTCGAGAAACATCTTGCTTGATTGCTCAAGATAGTTGCCCATCACACCCTGCATCGCCGGGGCTTGTGTGGCCATGAATTGCTGCCACGCGTCGGAACCCACCTTCGTCGCGTCGCCGCCAGCGCCGCCCTGCATGGTGCCGCCCTGATCGGTAATCTTCTTCTGAAAATCCATGAAGGCGCGTACGTTCTGCTCGAACAATCCACCGACCACGCCCTGCATGGCACCGCCGTAAAAGCGGATCATCTGTGCGAGCATTTCGTTTGAGAACATCGGCACCCCGGCAGCTTCTTCTTCGAGAATGATTTGCAGCAAGATGGCGCGCGTCAGCTCGTCGTTGGTTTTGGCATCGCGCACCTGAAACGGCGTGTTCTCGACCACCATTTGTCGAACGTCTGTCAAAGTGATGTAGCCACTCGTCGCGGTATCGTAGAGCCGACGATTCGGGTACTTTTTGATGATGCGCATCGCTGAGCGTGCGCCGCGTGCGGCGCTTGAAGCGGCTTTGGTTGCCATCTGGGTTATCCGTTATTTGTGCAGTGCGCAATTGTAGTGCAGCGGAAAGCCTTTCTGAATGCGGGTTACACCGGAGTTGCGCTGCTCGCCTCGTACACGCCCGCCGACGCGGGCCTTGCGCACGAGCACATCGTTTCAATTCATATTTTGCAGTCACAACTCTAATATGCTGCACCGCAACAAAATGTACTTGACTTGTCATGTGCGCACCCCTAACATTCAATTTGTGCGCTGCAACATAAGTTTGATTGGCGGCTCACCCCTCTGACTACGCAAACTTAATTGCCCAAACTCTTTACCAAAGGAAATACATCATGATCCCAATGTTCGAACAAGCCGCTGAAATGAACCGCGCTTACCTTGCCAACATGCTTAAAGGCGTTGACGCTGCTGTTGCTTACAGCACCAAAGCATCTGCTTTCGGCGTTAAAGCTGTGAACGATTTCGCTGCTTCGACTGCTGCTGATCTGCACGCACTTGCTGCTGTCAAAACGCCTCAGGACCTCGTTCCTTTGCGCGCCAAGCAAATGGAAGAAAAAGCTGAGTGGGCAACCACCACGGGCCGTCAAGCACTCGACATGATCTCTTCGGCTCAAACCGAAGCCATGCAATTTGCTGAAGCCCAAGCTGCTGACGCTGCCAAGGTCTTCACTGCAAACATCGACAAGCTCGCCAAAAGCGCCCCACAAGGCGTTCCTGGTGCTGAGTACGCCATGTCCGCAATGAAAGCTGGCGTTGAAACGTCAATGGCTGCTTTCGAAACCGTTGCCAAAGCAACCAAAGAAGGCGTTGAATACGCCGGTACGCAAGTTAAAGCAGCTTCTAAAGCTGCTCCAAAGCGTAAGTAATATTTAATTACGCTTGCGAACAAGCGCCCGAGCTGGAAACCAGCCGGGCGTTTTTTCGTGCGACACCGAATCCAGAGGGATGGTGCCGATCCTACCCAATCAGGTAGTACCGCGCCGCCCTTCGTCATGAGACGCTACACGTGTCCTCTGTGACGATGACTCAAGGTCCGCGCCCCCTCCTCCGAAAAAGCGACCTTGATGTCCCTTGAGCCCGCATGGCTTGCCCTGCGGGCTTTTTCTTTTTGCTGATAACGCGCCACCTGCCATCTTAATCGGCGGGTCGGAACCCAGCATCTACGTTTGCCACGGATTTTCTGCGTTTATAAACCCGGCTTAGTGAGCAATCAGCTTTTCAATGAAAGTACCATTTCACATGGGCTAGAAGCGCAATTAATGGAAAGTCAACATTTGCCATAATCAACCGGCAGACCCTTATCAGCCGTCATTTCCTAGTCAAGCTGTATGCCCAAACGCTTGATGATTGCGCCCCACTTCTTCATGTCGGCGTCGAGCACAGCCCTGAACGCGGCGGAGGTTCCGCCGCCGGGAGCCATGCCTGCAGCGACGAGGCGCTCGCGAATCGCGGGGTCAGCGAGCACGACGTTGACGTCGGCATTAATCTTGGCGACGATATCAGCGGGCATCGACGAGGGGCCGAACAGGCCGTTCCATGCGACGGCTTCAAACCCTTTCACTGATTCCGAAATGCTCGGCAATTCTTTGAGCGAGTCAAAGCGCCCGGCGCTGGTCACAGCGATCTGACGAATGCGGCCGTTTTGCACAAACGGCGCGATGCCGGACGCGACGGCAAACAGCAACTGGGTGTCGCCATTTGCGGTTGAGAGCGCCGCCGGAGGCGAGCCGTTAAAGGGAATGTGCTGCGCGTCAAAGCCTGCTTCGGATTTGAACAGCTCCATCGCCAGATGCGACGACGAGCCATTGCCGACGCTCGCGTACGACAGCTTGCCCGGATTGGCCTTGGCGTAGGCCACGAGGTCTGCCACCGACTTGATCGGCAGGGTCGCATTGACCGCGAGCACGTTCGGCTGCGTGGTCGTGATGACGATGGGTACAAGGTCCTTCACCACGTCATACGGCATCTTCTTGTACAGGAAAGGGCCGTAAGCCGTAGGCCCAGGAAAGCCGATGGCAATCGTGTGGTTGTCGGTCGATTTCGCTGCGGCGTCAACGCCGATCATTCCGCCTGCGCCCGGCTTCGGATCAACCACAACGGGTTGCCCCCATTTGATGCTGAGCTTGTCACCCAGTACCCGGGCCACGAAGTCCAGCGACGAACCGGCCGGTGCCGGCACGACGATACGCACGGGTTTGGTCGGCCATGATTGGGCGAAAGTGACGGTTGAAACGGCGGCTGCGACAAGCGCGGAGATCAGGTTGCGGGTTTTCATGGGTGCGGCGGGGTGATGCGATAAGGTGCTAAGCGTAGCGCAATGCGGGAGAGGGGACGTTCTCCATCCCGCCGTTTTAGGTGGGTCAGTAAGTCTCCAGATGCAGACGCCCTTCGCGCCTGAAAATCTGATGAAGCGCCAGCCAGTCGAGCCCGTTCGTAACCGCCGTGTCACGCAGCGCGTCAAGCACGCCCGCTTCCATGCCTTTCAGGCCGCACACGTAAATATGCGTGTTGTCGTCTTTCAACAATTTGGCGACCTCGTCTGTACGCTCCCGCATCACATCCTGCACATAGCGTTTGGGCTGATTCACCGCGCGCGAAAACGCAAAGTTGATGTCAATAAAATCTTTCGGCAGGTTCATCAGCGGCCCGAAATACGGCAGCTCCTGCTGCGACCGCGCGCCGAAGAAAAGCATGAGCTTGCCGGCGTTGTCCCTGCCCGCAAGACGCAGGCGGCGACGACGCTCGGTCATCGCACGCATCGGTGCGCTGCCGGTTCCGGTGCAAATCATCAGGATGTGGCTCGGCGCGCTGTTCGGCATCAGGAAGGTCGAACCAAACGGACCGATCACCTGAACCACGTCGCCTTTTTTCAGATCACAGACGTAGTTCGACGCGACGCCGCGAACTGGTTTGCCGTCATAATCAGTCGTGACGCGCTTCACCGTGAGTGAGACGTTGTTGTAACCGGGTCGCTCGCCATCGCGCGGGTTGGCGATGGAGTACTGGCGGGCATGATGCGCGCGGCCCTGCGCGTCGACACCGGGCGGTATGATGCCCAGTGACTGCCCTTCAAGCACCGGAAAATTCGCGCTGCCGAAATCAAGCACGATGTGATGGGTATCGCTCTCGGTGCCGAGTTGGGTCACGCGGAAATTGCCGCTAACTGTCGCACTGATGAAGTTCTTGATGCCGTGGAGATTGACTGTCGGTTGCGACGCCGACGCCGGAGCAACGACCGAACCGAGGCTCACGTCAGCGGCGTTGGTTTGAAGCTCGCCGCCACCGTTGTTGTCGAGCAAAGCAACGGCGTCAACCGGCAAATCCGCCAGCGGAATTTCTTTCGGCAATTCGTCCCAGGTCAACTGATCGGCAGTGGGATACGCCGCCACCCGCAACACCGTCCGCCAGTTGTCAATCGAGCCGGTCGGACACGGCGAAATACAGGCCATACAGTGATTGCAGATGTCCGCATCGACCACGTAATTGCGCGAATCATGCGTGATCGCATCAACCGGGCAGGTGTCTTCGCAGGTGTTGCAGCGAATGCAGATTTCGGGATCGATCAGATGTTGTTTGAGGACTTCTGTGGTCATGGTTTGTTCCGCTCCCGCTGCGGGAGCGTTCGTAGGGTGGGCACCCGTGCCCACGTAATTTGCGACACGATTAACGGTGGGCAGAGGCTGCCCACCCTACCCGTAAGACCTGTGCTTCTGCCTAATTAAACCGCACGTAATCAAAATCTGCTGGCTGACGGTTGATGCCCATCACAGGCGGCGCAATCCAGTTGGCGAATTTGCCCGGTTCGACGACGCGGTGCATGAGCGATGCGACAAAGGCGCGATCTTCAACCGAGGGCAGCCAGTGCTTCTCGTTCGCGGCAAATTCGACCTCAGACACCACGCGCCCGTCGGGGCTGATTTTCACGCCGGCGAGCATTCCAATTTTCCGATTGAACGCCTTGTGCGGCACGGTCAAACGGAAGGCAATTCCGGCCTTCTCCAGCACCTTGTTCCAGCGCCCGACGCCGCCGACCGAGTCCTTGATGTAGTCGTCGCGCAGCACTTCATTGAGACCATTCAACATCGGAACCTGCCGCTCGATGAGCGTATCGTTTTGAACGGCGAGCACGCCGTAAGTCTGACCCTGCAGTTGGTGGTCATCCGCGCGCTTGGTCTCTTCAAAACGCCCTTTTAAACCAGAGTTATAGAAGATCGCCGCATTGCTTGATTCGTCGGCACCGAAGAGATCAATCGTGACGCTATAGTGAAAATTCAGGTAGCGCTGAATCGTGTCCAGATCGATCACGCCAGCGGCGCGAATCTTTGCGGGATCGTCGGTTTTCAATTCGTTCATCACAGCGGCGGTGCGCGCGATGACGCGTGAAATTCCGCTCTCGCCAACGAACATGTGATGCGCCTCTTCGGTGAGCATAAATTTCGTGGTGCGCGCGAGCGGATCAAATGCGCTTTCAGCCAGCGCGCAGAGTTGAAATTTGCCGTCGCGATCGGTGAAATACGTAAACATGAAAAACGCTAGCCAGTCCGGCGTTTTTTCGTTGAATGCGCCCAGAATGCGCGGATTGTCGGCGTCGCCGGAGTTGCGTTGTAGCAACGCATCGGCCTCTTCGCGACCGTCGCGACCGAAATGTTTATGCAGCAGATAAACCATCGCCCACAAATGGCGGCCCTCTTCCACATTGATCTGAAAGAGGTTCCGCAAGTCATACATTGACGGCGCGGTAAGACCCAAATGACGCTGCTGTTCAACCGATGCCGGCTCCGTGTCACCCTGCGTGACGATGATGCGTCGCAAATTCGCGCGATGCTCGCCCGGCACGTCTTGCCACGCCGCTTCGCCTTTGTGCTCGCCGAAACCAATCGTGCGGCCTTCTTCCTTTGGGTTCATGAAAATGCCCCAACGGTAGTCCGGCATTTTGACGTGACCAAACTGCGCCCATCCGCCCGGATCGACACTCACCGCCGTGCGCAAATACACGTCGTGTTGCATCGCGCCTTCGGGCCCCATGTCGTTCCACCACGAGAGATAGTTCGGCTGCCAGTGCTCAAGCGCACGTTGCAGCGCCTTGTCTTCGGACAGGTTGACGTTGTTGGGGATTTTGTCGCTGTAGTTGATGCCAGTTTGCATGGGTACTTCCTAAAAATCTAGATGCGCTGAAAAAAAACGTGAAGCGTCCGGTGACTAAACGCGATTGAAATCAAACTGGGATTTTTCGCCCTTGCCGTAGAGCTTCAGCGCGCCTTTTTCACCCACCGCGTTGGGCCGCTGGAAAATCCAGTTTTGCCAGGCGGTGAGACGACCGAAGATTCGGGTGACCATGTTCTCGGTGCCGTTGAAACGCAGGTTCGCTTCCATGCCAGTGAGCGCATCCGGCGACATTGCGGCACGCTCCTCTAATGCGATACGAACTTCGTCTGTCCAGTCGATGTCGTCCGGCGCTGAAGTAACAAGGCCCAACGCGAACGCTGCATCGGCATCCAGCTGCATTCCCGCCTTCGCGCGAACCGCTTCAACGGCAGGCACTTCTTCGTAAAAGCGACGCGCCAGCCGCGACTGTCCGGTTGCCATCGGGAACAAGCCAAAGTTCACGTCCGACACCGTTATCTTGGGTGCCCTATCTGCGTCGTCAGGCAGCGCGAGCATGTAAGTACGGTCGCAGGCAAGCGCAAGTTCGAGCAAGCTGCCAGCGAAGCATGATTCCGATTCGATCAGCGCAAACAGACTACGCGAGGACACATCGATACGCGAAAAGGTGCGCCGGATGAGACCGATCGTTTCCCGGACAAGCCAGTGATCTTTGTGCTTCATCAGCACTGCGTCGCTCGCCAAAACCGCAGCCGCATCGCCCTCGGTTTTCAGAATCCAGGTGCCGACGTCCACCTCGTTGGTGCGCATCGAAAGAATCGCGTCATCCAGCTCACGCGCCATCGCAAGCGGCCACCAATTCACACCTGCAGCTTCGATGCCTTGAATGCTGTCGGGCTGCTTGCCTGTCGGCGCTTTCATCGTGAACGTAGCGTTCCGTTTCGCGCGATCTATCTCAACGGTGACGTTGGCATAGCGCAATGCGTACGGCTCATCCTTGCGTTCAACGCGCGTAAGTGAAACGCCTTTGCCATCGGCAGGACGATCACTGCCCGCAGCCAATTGCAGCGCGCGTTCACGAACTCGCCCTGCAAACACAGCAGGCTTCGCGATGTCATCAACCAGCCGCCAGTCCTTCGCTTTTTGTCCCCGCACACCTTCGGTCGTGGTGCAGAAAATGTCGGCCAGATCGTGGCGCACGTGACGCTTGTCGGTGACGCGTGTCAATCCACCCGTGCCGGGCAATACGCCGAGCAAAGGCACCTCAGGCAATGAGACCGACGACGAGCGATCATCGATCAACAAAATCTCATCACACGCCAGCGCAAGCTCATAACCACCGCCAGCGCACGCGCCATTCACGGCAGCCAAAAACTTGAGCCCGGAATATTGACTCGAATCCTCCAACCCGTTGCGCGTTTCGTTCGTGAATTTGCAGAAGTTCACTTTCCATCCGTGGCTTGACACGCCAAGCATGAAAATATTCGCACCCGAGCAAAAAATACGATCTCGCGCGCTGGTCACCACGACGGTGCGCACTTCGGGGTGCTCGAAGCGAACGCGATTGACTGCGTCGTGCAGCTCAATGTCGACGCCAAGGTCATAGCTATTGAGCTTCAACTTGTAGCCAGGTTTAAGGCCTGCGTTTTCGTCAACGTTCATTGAGAGCGTCGCGACCACATCGTCGAACGCGAGCGACCAGTGGCGATAACTTGACGGCTCGGTGCGATAGTCTATGTTGCCATTTGCCGAGGTAACTGTCTTAGGCGTACCCTCTGATAATTCAATCTCGCTCGCGCTGGCAACATTCATTCAAGTCTCCTGAATTCAAGCAACAGACGAGAAAATCCTCGCTGTATTTATCCCGTCGCCGTCGTGAAGGCTGGCACCAACAGCTTGCCGACATTTCACGGAACGGCGACGTTTCCAAGTTTCAACCGTCAGATTGCAGTATCAACTCTTCAGTGCGCTTTTTCAGCGGGATGCGAGTCACCGGTCAATCCTTTGACCAAAGAGGCCTGAAGCGATTGGTCGCCCTCAATAATGTGGTTCGGCGCTTTTCTCAGCGCTCGTATGAACGAGAAAATCTGCCAGATAGTCAATGCGGCGATAGCACTAAGGAGCGTTGCGCTGATAGGGCGAGTGGCGAAGACGCTGAAACTGCCACGGCTCAAAAGCATGGCTCGGCGGAAATTCTCTTCGAGCATCGGACCCAAAATGAAGCCCAACAAGAGCGGTGCCGCCTCCATATCAAGCCGCAAGAAAATGTAGCCAATAAAGCCGAACACGCAGGTCGTGTAAATGTCTTGCAGATTGTTGTTGATACTGTAGGTTCCGATGCAGCAAAAGAAGAGAATTGCCGGGAACAAAACGGTGTACGGAATCTTGAAAATCGACAGCCAATATTTCACCATCGGAACGTTGATGATCAGAAGGAAACAGTTGCCGACCCACATACTCGCAACGAGTCCCCAAAACAGATCCGGGTGACTTGCAATCATGTTCGGTCCGGGCTGAATACCTTTGACGATGAAGGCCGCCATCATCAAGGCCATCACCGCATTTTCGGGTATGCCAATGGCCATCAGCGGGATAAAACTGGTGCGAGCCGCTGCTTCATCGGCCGCTGCCTGTCCGGCCACACCTTCGATGACGCCGGTGCCGATTTCGTCTTTGTATTTACTGAGTTTTTTGTCGACGGCATAGGCTGCGAATTGAGCCATCGTGGGACCGCCGCCGGGCATGATGCCGAGGATTGATCCAACGACACTGCCCCGGAGCGCGCTGGGGATGATGCGCTTGAACTCGGGCCAGGTCGGCATGAGTTTGATCACGCCGTTAAACGGCGTAAGCACGTTTTTGTTGTCCAGATTCTTCATCACCTCGGCAATGCCAAAGCAGCCCAACGCGATGCTGATCAAGCCAATGCCGTCGCTCAGAGCTGGCACGTCCATTGTGTAGCGAGGCATGCCGCTATTCACGTCCGTACCCACCGAGCCGAGCAGCACGCCGACCATAGCCATGGCCAGACCATTGAGCAAGCTGCCTGAGCTGACAAAGCTCACACAGAAGAAACCCAACAGCATCAGCGCACAGTAATCAGCAGGCCCGAACAGGAAACCAACCTCACCCAGCGGCACCGCCAATGTCGACAGCACCACGATGGCGACCGTGCCGCCGATAAAGCTCGAAACACCGGCGGTAAACAACGCTAGTCCGGTCTGGCCTTTCAGCGTCATCTGATACCCGTCGATGCAGGCAACAATGCTGCTCGCATGAGGGATTTTCATCGTGATCGCGCTGACACTGTCACCGTACTGCGCACCGTAATAAATGCCCGCGAGCATGATGATTGCCCCGCCCGTGGGGATGGAATACGTTAGCGGAAGCAACAGGCTAATCGTTGATAGTGGTCCTAGACCGGGAAGCATGCCGATAAGCGTGCCAACGGAGCATCCTAATGCGCAGTACATTAGATTGCTAAGCGTGAGTGCGTGCTCAAACCCGAACGCGAGGTTATGTAGGGTTTCCATTAGTAGAGCGGCAACTGAAGACCGAGGAGATACTTGAACGCAAAAGCCACTGCGATCAAACCCACTGAAATCTTGATGTTTCGAATGACCGAGTAGGACGTTCCCGCGTAGGTAGTACTAAACACCAGAAAAACGATGGCCACGAGCATGTTGATGTGCTCAGAAATGAGCGCAAAGCCAGCCAGACCCACAAGCACAAGAATCATGCTCTTTACGTTGTAATTCAACGGAACTGGTGCGACAAAGTGCGAGCGCACCAAAGTGGCCGCACCAACGAAAAATAACAGCGAGCTGACAATGAGCGGCACCAGACCAGGCCCCGCTCGACTCAATTGACCTAATGGATACGTCAGCGCGATGCCCCCAAATAAGAGCGCAATGGCCATGAGCAGTAGACCTCTAACGAAGTTTCGATTCGTCAAATTCATTTATGTGCCTTCAGAAAATGGCCAATGTGGCCGTTGTTCGAGTGAGCAAGCAAGCAAGTCATCGTATCTCCTTGAGTTTGCCCTCGGCTCAGCTGGATACATCATGGGTACGCAGACCGTCGGGGGTTTACGATCATTGTATGGAGCCAGACGCACAATTAGCTGTCGCACTTCACCTTTAAGACACTCACGCGCAATTCATAGCCTAGACGCAACTTCCCGGACTTCATGCAAATAAAAAGTTGACTCTTGATCGTTCCCGGAAACCGTTTCGCAAGCCCTAAGGGGCGCCAACAATAAAGCCTTCGCTCCATGCGCCTACTCGTATAGAAAAACAACCACAAAGTGAATTATTATGCATTTTTTGCGATGCGTCAACCCGTAAAATGCACTTTACCGCGTATTTTGTAGTTCTGGCAGCTTGCTGCGGACCATTGCGAGCAATGCCTTAAAACACTGTTCGAGCGTTTTCCCTGTCGTATCGAAACCAACGTCCGCTTTGCCATAAAACGCAGTCCGCCCGGCGAGAATCCGCTTGAGATCCTCCATTGCTTCGCTGCCGCCTCCGGTGCCGCCCGCGGCTGGCCCGCCGCTCGCCGCTATCGGTCGCAAATCGCCCTGCGCGATCACGCGATTCATGTGCTCCTCAGGCGTTGCCTTGAGCCAAACGGTGAAACAGTTTGCCAGCATCAGGTTGAAGGTAGAGGCGTCGGAGACGATGCCGCCCGGAGTCGCAATTACGGCGTCGGGATAGAGCTGCAAAGTCTCTTCCAGCGCACGCCGTTCGTAACGGCGATAGGCATTCGCCCCGAGCAGATTGTGAATCTCGGCGAGACCACAGCCAGAGACGCGCTCAATCTCGCGATTCAACTCGACAAACGCAACATCCAGCGCCTTAGCCAGACGCGCGCCCAGCGAAGATTTGCCCGCGCCGCGCAAACCGATCAAAGCAATGTGTCGCGAGCGTGCCGATTGCGTGCCCGCTTCGCCATAAATTTCAGACAACGCAACGCGCCCGCGCCGCAATTCGTCGTCACTGCGATGACGCAGCAAATCGCGGATCAACAGCCATTCCGGCGAGGCCGTTGTTTCGTCGCCGAGCAACTCCGCAAGTTGACTGTCCAGCGCACTCGCAACCTGGCGCAGGATCAGCACCGAGGCGTTACCCACGCCGCCTTCCAGGCTCGCCAGATGACGCTCCGATACGTCAGAGGCCAGCGCAAGATCGCGCCGTGTGAGCCCCTTGCGAGCGCGCAGCGAGCGCACCCGTTCGCCCAAAGCAACCAGAAACGGATCGCGCTCGCCTGCGCTCACGATCTCAGGCTCAGCGCGACGCATATGCCAAGTCCTTGCCGCGCCAAACCGGATACAAACAGGAGCAACTCATTGGGCGAATCAGCATAAATGCATTATATTGCGTATTCTAAAAATGCGTTATTAAGCATTTTCACGTAAATGCCAGCAGAGTTCAATCAACACGCGCAAGGACATCGCAATGACAGCCACCACTCGCGCCGCCATCATTCCACCGCCGGAGCGATTCAATTTTGCGCAGCACTTGCTTGAGTTGAACGCCGGGCGCGGCGAAAAGATTGCCTATATCGATGATTACGGCACCTTGAGTTATGCAGCACTTGAAGATCGTGTGCGGCGTTGCGCGGCAGCACTCACCGCAATGGGAATTCGCCGCGACGAGCGCATTCTCTTGCTCATGCACGACTGCAACGATTGGCCCGTTATTTTCCTGGGCGCGCTCTACGCGGGCGTCGTGCCGGTTGCCGTCAACACACTGCTCACGGCTGACGATTACGCCTACATGCTGGCGCACAGCCGCGCGCGAGCCGCGTTTGTGTCACCGGCGTTGATGCCGACCTTGCTTGCGGCAAAGCAACGGAGCACCCACTACTTAAAGGAAATCATTTGCACGGGCACGAGTGCCTGCAACATTGCCGACGGTATCGCTATAGGTCACGCGCTGGAGGTACTGCTCTCCAGTCAGAGTCCAGCCAATCACCCCGCAGACACTGCCGCCGACGAACCCGGTTTCTGGCTCTACTCATCCGGCTCGACGGGACGCCCGAAAGGCACGGTTCATACGCATGGCAATTTGTACTGGACGGCAGAGCTTTACGCGAAACCCGTGCTTGGGTTGACGGAAGCGGACACCTGTTTCTCCGCAGCAAAACTATTCTTCGCATATGGCCTGGGCAATGCGCTGACGTTTCCATTGTCGGTCGGTGCCACCACGATTTTGATGGCCGGGCGGCCTACGCCGGACGCCTGCTTCAAGCGATTCACCACGCTTAAGCCGACCGTATTTTTCGGCGCACCGACCGGCTTCGCAGGCATGCTCGCTTCCCCAAATTTGCCCTCGCGAGAGCAGGTCGCGCTGCGCATGTGCTCCTCGGCAGGCGAGGCTTTGCCACGCGAAATCGGTGAGAAATTCTCCGCCCGATTCGGCGCGGAAATCATCGACGGCATTGGTTCCACTGAAATGCTGCATATCTTTTTGTCGAACCGTCCGGGGGACGTGCGTTACGGCACTACGGGCAAAGCGGTGCCCGGTTACGCGGTCGAACTGCGCGATGAAAACGGTACCCTGCTCACGGATAGCGATGAGGTCGGCGATCTCTACATCAACGGCCCTTCGTCGGCGCTTTTGTACTGGGGCGACCGCACGAAAACAAACGAAACATTTCGCGGCGCATGGACGAAGAGTGGTGACAAGTATTTCCGTGATGGCGATGGCTATTACGTCTACGCCGGGCGCAGCGATGACATGCTCAAAGTGAGCGGGCAATACGTGTCACCATTTGAAGTTGAATCTACGCTCATGCAGCACGCGGCAGTGCTCGAATCAGCCGTCATTGGCGTCGAAGACGGGAGCGGGCTCACGCGATCCAAAGCGTTTGTTGTATTAAAGGACGCGTCAACAGCAAGCGATGCGCTGGCCGATGAATTGAAAGCGTTCGTCAAGGCAAGACTCGCCCCGCACAAATATCCGCGCCAGCTAGATTTTGTGCCAGAGTTGCCGAAAACGGCGACCGGAAAAATTCAGCGCTTTCGCTTGCGTGAGCAAGAGAAATCGCGCGCGCCAAATTCATGAGCGAACTCGTCCACGCCGAAGTTTCGGGCCGTGCGTTCGACATCGAATACGCGTACGTCGGCAGCGACAATCTGCGCGCGCCGCTGATCGTCTTCTTGCACGAAGGCTTGGGATCGGTGGCGATGTGGCGGGACTTTCCGCAGACACTGTGCGCCGCCATAGGTGCGCGTGGGCTCGTGTATTCGCGGCCCGGTTATGGTCGATCTACGTCGCGCACGGCTGATGAGCGTTGGAGCATTGACTTCATGCATGTGCAGGCGCGCGATATCTTGCCGACATTGCTTCGCGCGCTGAATATTGATACACCACCGTGGCTTTTTGGCCACAGCGACGGCGGATCAATCGCGCTGATTCACGCAGCGATTTTCCCGAACGACGTCAGAGGTGTGATTGCGCTCGCGCCGCATCTGTTCGTCGAGGACGTTACCGTCACTAGCATCGAAAAAACTCGCGAGGCTTATTTAACGACGCCGCTCAAATCAAAACTTGCGCGCTTTCACCACGACGTCGATTCCGCCTTCTGGGGCTGGAACGATATCTGGCTCGATCCGGCGTTTCGCGCTTGGAATATCGAAGCACTGTTGCCGCAGATCATCTGCCCGATACTCGCGATACAGGGCATAGACGACATATACGGAACGATGACGCAGATTGATTGCATCGCAGCCGCTTTGACTGGAGCGCAATTGCTGAAGCTAGATCAATGTGGTCATTCGCCATACCGCGATCAGCCGGGCGCTGTGATTAATGCGACGCGAACATTTATCGCGGCGCAGCAGCCGTAGTAGATACAGATCGCGCCGTTTACTCGCAACAATTTTCAGACTACAGAGAACATCAAAATCACGACCGTGCCGCCGCTGGATCACCACCCCGGACCAAAAAAGGCTAGACCGCCACGCTGGCATTCACAACCGTTTCATGCAACGCTTTCCCGGATCACGATGCAGGCAAACAGCAAGGCCGTGCCTGCGCATCACGCGGACGCCACAAAATCACTTCGAGTAATCGTAGAGGGGCTTGCCCTTGTCGACGACGTGCACTGTGAACAATTTCAGCGGAGCGTCGCTGACAACCTTGAAACCACCGTGCTTGACGTCACGCAAGTTCAGCAGCGTGGCGCCGGTTGCCAGCGTGATTGGATCCTTGCCGGGAACCTGCACCGATGCGCCCTGCACCACATACGCCGCTTCGATTCCGTGATGCAGGTGCAGCTCAATCGCCTCGCCTTTTTTATACTCACCGATCGAAGCGATGACCTCCATACCGGGCGCACCGGTCAGATCGGATCGCTTTTGCTCCATACGTTGCGGTGAATCGTTCGCAGTCATCGTCTGCGCAACGAGCCCGGTGACGAGTCCTCCACCAAAAATAATAAGTCCGGTCAGCCAACGAAATGTCGTGATCCTGTTCATCTGAACCTCCCTGATGCGAAATGCACCGTAAGCGCAGTATGCACCGCGCATTGAATGGCGGTCAAGGACGCAGTAGGGATCGCATGCGCTGCTTTCGCACTGCCGGTAACACGATAGCCTCGACTGGCAAAGTACAACGGGCGAGGAATTACTCTATTGTCACGTCCGCATCACTCAATCGCTGCCGCCGAATGCGCCTTCGCCCGCAACGCAAATTTCTGTATCTTCCCGGTTGACGTTTTCGGTAATTCGCCAAACACAATCTGCTTTGGCACTTTGAAACGTGCGAGTGCGGTTCGGCAAAAAACAATGATTTCGTCTGCGCTTGCGCTCTGGCCCGGCTTCAATTCAATGAAGGCGCACGGCACTTCGCCCCATTTCTCATCAGGCTGCGCGACGACTGCGGCGAACATCACCGCGGGATGTTTGTGCAGCACATCCTCAACCTCAATCGAGGAAATGTTCTCACCGCCGGAGATGATGATGTCCTTGCTGCGATCCTTGATTTTTATGTAGCCGTCGGGCTGCACGACGGCCAGATCGCCGGTATGAAACCAGCCACCAGCAAAAGCCTCCTGCGTCGCGGTGGTGTTCTTCAGATAGCCCTTCATCACCACGTTGCCGCGAAAGAAAATCTCGCCCATCGTTTCGCCGTCGGCGGGCACCTCCAGCATCGTCGCTGGATCGAGCACGCGCACGGCTTCCTGAAGGGGATAGGCCACGCCCTGACGACCGTTCATTCGCGCCCGCTCCTCGACCGACAGCGCTGCCCACGATGCTTGTTTGGCGCACACGGCGGCCGGGCCATAGGTTTCGGTGAGTCCGTACACGTGCGTCAGATCAATGCCCGCCGCTTCGCAACCCTCGATCACTGCGGCCGGTGGTGCGGCTCCGGCGATGAGCCCTGCTACGGTGTGCGTGATGCCGTCGCGCAGTGCGACCGGCGCGTTGATAAGCATGCTGTACACAATCGGCGCACCGCACATATGCGTCACGCGATGCTCGCGCACGAGCGGAAAAATTAGCGCTGGATCGACTCGCCGCAAGCAAACATTGGTGCCGGCAATCAATGCGATAGTCCACGGGAAACACCAGCCGTTGCAGTGAAACATCGGCAGTGTCCACAGGTACGTCGCATGGTGCGGCAAACTCCACGAGATTACGTTGCTCGCCGCGTTCAGATACGCGCCGCGATGATGAGTGACCACGCCCTTGGGATTACCCGTCGTGCCTGAGGTGTAGTTGAGCGCAATGGCATCCCATTCGTCGTGCGGCAATTGCCATGCGTAGTTCGCGTCACCGCTTGCGAGAAACTCCTCGTAGTTGATGCTTCCGAGATGCTTGCCAACGGGCGCACTGGCATCCTCCACCTCGACGACGAAAGGCGCTGCGTCACCGAGCAGCGCAAGCGCCTTTTCGACGACAGCGGAGTATTCGCGATCCGTGAGCAACACTTTTGCCTCGCCATGTTGCAGCATGAAAGCAATGGCTTCGGCGTCGAGCCGTGTGTTCAGCGTGTTGAGCACAGCGCCGGACATGGGAATCCCAAAATGCACTTCAAACATCGCGGGCACATTGGGCAACATCACCGCCACGGTGTCGCCTCTGGCAACGCCATGCGCTGCGAGCGCCGAAGCAAGGCGGCGGCTGCGCGAGTATGTTTCACGCCAGGTTTGCCGACGCTCGCCGTAGATCACGGCCAGTGCTTCGGGATACACATGCGCGGCGCGCTCAATGTATGACAGCGGCGAGAGTGCCACGAAATTCGCTGCGTTTTTTTCGAGGCCGATATCGTAGTGATTCGATGGGTGTTGCATGGTTTCTCCTTGCGGCATATTTTTTTGCTGACGGGCAATGCTTGCTATGAGCGGTGTCTGAGCCATCCGCAAAAGCGGCGGCATAGTTGCCAATCAGCTTTTTCGCAGAACCCATACTGAACATGGGCCAATCGATTATTAGAAGCTAAGTCGACATTTAGAATAATTTGATCCGAGCCCAATTGAAATGGTGCTTTCATGGAAAAGCTGATAACCAGAAGCGCATTACCGATGATGATACCCACGACCTGAAACAACGATAACCGAGACGCGGATCCGCGCGTTGATGCGGGTCAAGGAGCGAGGTGTGTTGTGAGGCGAAATTCGACGGGCTCGCAATGCGCCAAGCGCCGTCGGACGCCGAAGCCCCATACGGTCTAGCATGCATTGCTCAATCAACGATTTTCACTGTCATGCCGCTCGCGATTTTCCGACTGCGTTCGTTACTACTCGTCACCACCTTCTTATTGCCGTGTGTCAACCCACAGGCTGCGGACGCCAACAAAACCCTGCGCCTTTCGACTTCCACCGCCGAAACCAGCTACGACAACGCGTTTGCCTCCGATGAGGTGTCCCAGACAATCACCGAGCGCATTATCGAGCCGATGTTGGGGTACCACTACCTCGCGCGTCCGGCGAAACTGGTGCCGCGCACGCTGGAAGCTTTGCCGACGATCAGCGACAAGGGCGCGACGTTTCTCTGCAAAGTGCAAAAGGGAATCTACTTCGCCGACGACGCCGCGTTCAAGGGCGCGCCGCGCGAGCTGACGGCGGCGGACTACGCGTATTCACTCAAACGCCTGCTCGATCCGCAGGTGAAATCGCCGTGGCTCTTTCTCGTTGAAGGCAAGATCGTCGGTGGCGACGAAGCGCGCGCAGCGGCAACGAAGACCGGCAAGTTTGACTATGACACGCCGCTCGCAGGCCTTGAAGTCGTGGATCGCTACACGCTGCGCATCCGCCTCAAGGTCCCGGACTACAACTTCGCCTACATGCTCGCCATGCCGAGCACGGGCGCAAGCGCGCGCGAAGTCGTGGACTCCTACGGACAAGACATCGGCAGTCATCCGGTCGGCACCGGTGCCTATCAGCTCTTGCGTAGCGAGTATCAGCGCGGCAGCAAAACGGTGCTCGTAGCCAATCCGTCTTACCGCAAGCAAACGTGGGACTGGACGTCCGACGCGCCGGAGGATCAGGCGCTGATCACGGCAATGCAGGGCAAACCGGTGCCCGCCGTTGGTCGCATTGAGGTTTACGCGATTGAGGAAGGTCAAGCGATGTGGCTCGCATTTTTGTCGGGTCAGCACGACTATCTGCCGATCCTGCCGGCATCAATGTCAAACGTCGCAAAAACTGACGGAAAACTCAAGCCGGAATACGCAAAACAGGGCCTTCGCATGTTCCCGCGTATGAAACCGAACGTCTGGTACACGATGTTCAACATGACCGATGCGACGATGGGCGGCTACTCGCTCGACAAGATCGCGCTGCGCCGCGCGATCTCGTTCGGCTATCCGCTGGACGAACAGATTCGCATCGTGTTTCAGGGCGATGGCATTGCGGCAAAAGGCATCACGCCGCCAGGCGTCGTTGGTTACGATGCGAAGCGCCCGCGCGCTCATCAATACGATCCCGAGATGGCACGCGCCCTGCTCGATCGCTTTGGCTACAAAGACCGCGACGGCGACGGCTACCGCGAGATGCCCGATGGCTCACCGCTGACGATTCCGTACATTGCGCGCACGTCGGGCGTCGAGCGGCAGCTCGCAGAACTCTGGAAGAAATCGATGGACGCAATCGGCATTCGCATCGCCGTCGAAACGCAAAAAACGCCGGACATGCGTAAGGCGGCGCGCCTCGGTCAGGCCAAGATGACGCGCGAAGGCTGGAACGCCGACTACCCCGACGCCGAGAACTTCTTCCAGATGCTGATCAGCGCCACGGCGCAAACAGGCGGCGAAAACTACGCGCGCTTCCAGCTCAAAGACATGGATCAGCGTTATGCCAAAGTGCACGCCATGCCCGACGGCCCGGAACGCAACCGGCTGATTCTTGAAATGGAGGATATCGTCAAGTACTACGCCCCGTGGATCGCTCCGTGGCACGACGTGCAGTATTACGTCGAGCAGCCGTGGTTTATCGGCTACAAGCAACACCCGATTGAGCATGACATGTGGGAATACCTGGATCTTCAGGAGCGATCACCGAAATAAGATACGCCCCCAGCGCGACGCTGTCGCTATCCAGAACGCGCCTCCGTCCATACGGAACCGCAAATTTGTAGTAAGGGGATGATCATGCCGCACCGTCCTGGCTCGACAATTTATGTATTTCGGGTGGTCCGCAATTCGAACGACACCTACTGACGACCCCAAATAGCTGGACGGATCGGCGGTACGTCCGATAGATGCGACGACGAAGAACGACTTTGTGCGCTCAGTCCAGCATCGGTGGTGCCTCACGCAAACCCGCAGACGTCCCCGAAAACTGCGCCACTGCAACACCACCCAATGTGAGCGCTGCACCGGCGATTTTGATCGTCGTGTAATGCTCGCCCGCGAACGCCCACGCGACGAGCCCGGCCACAGGCGGCATCAAGTACATCAGCGGCGCGGTGCGTGCCACGCCGCGCACCGCGTTGATCCAGCCCCACAACAGCCAGCCCATGAACGCGGAAATAAGCACGCCGAAAACGATGCCCGCCCAAACGCCGGGAGGCACCTCCTTCCAATCAATGGCGAGCCCAGCGCTTGAGGCGAACAGCACGATGGGAACGCTGCCGATGAGCGTGGCGTAGGTCATGGTGACGACAGTGCCGAGGCGCTCGATGACGGGCTTGGATGCGACGGTGTAATACGAGAAGAAGCTCGCAGCAATGAGCAAAAACAGATCGCCACCCGAGGCCGTCCAGTTGCCGGCAAGCAACTTGTCCGAGAGAAAAACGAGCACACCCGCGAATGCGATGGCCACTCCTATCAACTGCGCGCGCTTCAATGGCTCGATACCCATCAATCGCAGAATCAGCAGCGTGAAAATCGGGCCGCACGCGAGGATCAGCGAGCTTGAAAACGCGGTCGACCAGTGAATCCCATAACAAACCATGCCGACGTGCAACGTGTGCCCGACGATGCCCAGCCGCGCCAGCGCCCAAAAGTCGCTTCGGGATACGCGCGGCCAATGCGTGCCATAGCGATGCAGCAGCAAAACGACGGCGCAGGCGGGCATGATGAGGTAGCGCACAAACAAAAATCCGCCTGGTCCAGTGACGGTGTAGACGTATTTTTGTACAGTGAAATTAACGCCCCAGATCACGATCAGCGTGAGTGCAGCGGCGAGAGCGAGGGCGGAGCGCTTGGCTTTCGCTTCGCGTGATGGGTGCTGCATGTTGGCGGAAATTTTAAGCGGCGACCACGCGCTCCGTGATTAGCGCCTCGCTTTTTCCGTACAACCGACCAAACAGCAGACTAAGATGACGCCAACGGCGTCTGCATGTCCGCTTCGTAGCGCGCCCTGGTTTCCGCATTGGGCGGATAAAGTCCGGGCAGCGGCACACCAAGATCAACCTGGCGCATGATCCACGCTTCGAAGCGCTCTTGCTCCGGCGCGTGCGCGATGACGTCGTCGAGGAAGTCCGATGGAATCAGCACGGCGCCGTCATCGTCAACCACGATCACGTCGCCCGGAAACACGGCCACACCGCCGCAGGCAACCGGCTGCTGCCACGCGACGAATGTCAGGCCCGCCACCGATGGCGGCGACGCGACGCCGTTGCACCACACCGGCAACCCGGTGCCAAGCACGCCTGCGACGTCGCGTACCACGCCATCGGTGACGAGCGCGGCGACGCCGCGTTTGGCCATGCGAGCACACAAAATGTCGCCGAAAATCCCGGCATCAGTCACGCCCATCGCGTCGACCACGGCAATGCAGCCCGAAGGCATGTCCTCAATCGCGGCACGCGTTGAAATCGGCGACCCCCACGACGCGGGCGTTGCCAAATCCTCACGCGCGGGGACGAAACGCAACGTGAATGCGCGCCCGACCAATCGCGGTTGGCCGGTGCGCAAGGGTTTAGTGCCGCGCAGCCACACGTTGCGCAATCCTTTTTTCAGGAGGATCGTGGTGAGCGTGGCGGTGGTCACTTGCGAGAGGATCGCAACGACCTGGGGGTCGAGCTGCATGTTGATCGATTGCGTCATGGGCGTCGGAAGATTATTGATTTATGAGCAGCACGAATCGGTTTGGAGTGTGCATCAGATTGGCACTCGGATTGCGTTAATTCAATCGCCGACATCCGCGAATTTGCCGGTGCCTGACATCAGACACCGGTGATCGGTCAATCCGCTTTTGCGCCGGAATCTTTCACCACTTTGACCCACTTCGCGATTTCGCGATTTTGATAGGCAGCGAGCTCGTCCGGCGTGCTGCCCACCGGGTCCAGGCCGCTGTCGGTAAGGCGTTTGGTGACCTCGGGGCTTTTGAGAATTTTGCGCACTTCTGCCTGCAATTTGTCGATGATCGGCTTCGGCGTGTGGGCCGGCGCAAACAGCGCGAACCAGCTCACCGCTTCAAACCCCGGCAAACCGGATTCGGCAATCGTCGGGATGTCCGGCGCAGCGGGCGAACGGGTGCTGCTGGTCACGCCCAAGGCGCGCAGCTTGCCGTCGCGTACGAGCGCGAGGCTCGACGGCATGTTGTCAAACATCATGGTGACTCGTCCGCCGACCACGTCAGGAATCGCGGTCGCGCGCCCTTTATACGGGATGTGGATCATGTCGATTCCGGTCATCGTTTTGAACAGTTCGCCGGAGACGTGAATCGACGTGCCCGAGCCGCTGGAGGCAAAGGTCATCTTGCCCTCCTTCTTGCCAAGCGCGATGAAATCCTTCAAGTTTTTTGCCGGCACATCGTTGTTGATCACCAGCATGTTCGGCGTCGTCGCGAGCAGGGTAATCGGCGTGAAATCCTTGACCATGTCGTACGGCATTTTTGAATACAGCGCGCCGTTGATCGAGTGCGTGCCCACGGTACCGACGACAAGGGTGTAGCCGTCCGGCGGTGATTTGGCTACGAAGTCAGCGCCTAGATTTCCCCCCGCGCCTGGCTTGTTGTCCACGATCACCGGCTGGCCCCAGGCCGCTGTCAGCCGCTCGCCGAGAATTCGCGCCAAAATATCCGGCGCTCCTCCTGGAGTGAAGGTCACTACGATTTTCATCGGCTTGTCGGGGAATGTGGCAGCGCCGGTTTGGGCGAACGCGTGGCCGCTAAGCGCAATCATCGCCGACACAACGAGCGATCTGAGATGGTGTTTCATACAAGTCCTCCTAAGGTGACGCGATAGTAGCCACGACGCAGCGCAACATGACCTTCGGCGTGTCACTTCGTCGGCGATTGAATGCGGTTTCGCCGCTCACTGCGAAGTTCCTAAACAATCAGCTTTTGGCTGTAGCCCACGTTTCTTATGGGCTAGCTCTAACAATCTGCTAAAGTCGATTTGTGAACTTTTGTGCGTGTAGCCCTTAATAAGTGGTCGTTTCACGCAAAAGCTGAGCGTTTCAACAGAAGTGCAAGTCGTGTTTTTTGCGCGTTCCAGATTGAGCGCCAAAAGCGGAGACTGAATGACGTCGTCGGTCGCGGACGAGATGTGCGATGGTGGCGTCTGGGCGCGGGTGGGGGTGGTGGAGGATTGCCGGACGAGTTCGCCATTGAAGCCAATGGCGATGCAGCGATCAGGGTCAATGAGATGACCGTTTTGCGACTTTGCGCTGACAATCGGCGAAATCTGTCGCACAATGGCGACTTGATCAGTTTTGTCCTACTTTGGACAGCCGCAGACTCCTAATTCCCGATGCCGAAGTTTTTGTCTTCAATCATTGATGCTCTGCGCAGCCTGCCGCTGTGGGCGGGCGGATTGTTGGTGTTTTTTCTCGGACTGATCATCTGGCTTTTGCGCCTGCGCACGCGGGATTTGCGCCGTGCGCGCGCGGTGTCGCCGAACTTGATGATCGCGCCGCTGACGTCGTTGTCGCGACAACAGTTTGACATGCTGCTGACACAGGCGTTTCGTCAGCGCGGCTACGTGATCGGCGAGATCGCCACGGGCCAACGGTCGGCTCAGGGCACGGCCGATTTGGTATTGCGCAAGTCGGGCGAATATTTTCTGGTTCACAGCAAGGCCTGGCGCGTGGCTTTGGTTGAGGTCACTGCGGTTCGCGAACTTGATCATGCCATGCGCGCTCAGCGGGCGGCGGGCGGGTTCGTCGTCACCAGCGGCAGCTTCACGCGCGAGGCGATGGGTTTCGCCAGTGGTCGCAAGATTCAGCTAATTGACGGTCGAACATTGCGCGAAATGCTCAACGATACGGCGGGGATGCCGACCGGCGTGCCAAGCGTGGTTTCGCTGGGCCCGACCACGATGAGTAAACAGGCTTAGAAATCCCCGTGCGCGGCAATTCGCGCTGGTACAGCATTTTCTTGTAATGACGCCTGCACCGAGGCTAGATGTGTAAAAGCCACTAAGTCGACACATCGTATTTATGGCCTTTCGCCCTTTATAAGCGGTGATTTCGTTGAAAAGCTGATGGGCTGGCAAAACTCAAACTATTCATATTTTTCGCGAGAATGCCCGCAGCGCAATTCGCGCCGGAAAGTATTTTCCGAAGGTTTAACCCCTTTCTCCCGGCTGCTTCGTTTCAATCATCACCCGCCTCATTTCGAGGCAACGGATTGAAGCTTGAAGGAGCCCACCATGTTGTTGCAAAAGTCGCTTTTCACCGCTGTGGTGGCCGCCACGGCCTTCGCCGCTACCGCGTCGATGGACGCCTCCGCCATTGGCCGTCTCGCCGACGTCACGGTCACCGACCGCAGCAGCGGGCAGACGCTGCCGGTTTACTTCGCCAAGGGCGAATACTGGGTCGCCGGAACGCCGGGCGCGAAGTATTCAGTGTCGGTGGCAAACGCCTCGGGCGCTCGCATTCTGGCGGTAATGTCGGTCGATGGCGTCAATGTGTTGAACGGTGAAACCGCTGGCATCGAGCAATCGGGCTATGTGTTCAACGCGTATCAGCGCTACGACGTAAACGGCTGGCGCAAAAGCAATTCCGAAGTGGCCGCGTTTGAATTTGTCGCTTCGCCGGCGTCGTACGCCGAGCGTACCGGTCGTCCGGCGAACGTCGGGGTGATCGGCGTGGCGTTGTTCAAAGAGCGCGTGTATCAGCCGCCGGTCAGCGTGACGCCGCCCTATCGGCCTTACTACGACAACCGCAAATCCGCCCCCTACGGAGCTAATGACGGGGCAGCAGATTCGGCAGCGGCGACGGGTTCGGCGCAGAGTCGACCAGCACCGGCGGCACCAGCGTCAGCAGCAGCTGCTCAATCGCAAGCCGGTGAATATGGCGGATTGGCGAAGCGCGCTGAAGCAGCCCCGGAAATGCGCGAAAAGCTCGGCACAGGCCACGGTGAACGCGAATATTCGCAAGTGTCGAATACAGCGTTTAATCGCGCGCAGTCGAGCCCCAACGAAACGATCAGCATTCGCTATGACAGCCGCGAAAACCTCGTATCGATGGGGATCATTCAGCCGTACGACTCATGGGGAGTGAAACCCCGCCCGTTCCCGAATAGCCTCGGGTTTGTGCCGGATCCACCACGCTACTGGCGCTAGGTTGGTTTGATCGTGTTCCTTCGATCCCTTGGCAAGAAGGAGCCCGTAGGGCGGGCACTGTCCACCTTGTGAAGTAGCGGCGGGCAGTGCCCGCTCTGCGCATTGGGGGCCATGCGGCGATAATCGTTGCATGCCTGCCGCACAAACTTCAACCGAGGAAACCACCGACGAAGCGTTGATGCAAGCATTCGCGCGAGGCAATATGAACGCGTTCGAACAGCTCTATGACCGGCATGAAACGGGTGTCTGGCGCTTCGTGTTCCGCTGTGTGCAGAACAACGCGGTGACCGATGATCTGGTGCAGGAACTGTGGTTCTCGGTGACGCGCTCGGCCGCTGGCTACGAGCCCACGGCCAAATTCAAAACATGGCTCTTCACGATGGCGCGCAACCGCGTCATTGACCATGTACGCACCGCCAAAAATCACGCCAGCATTGACGCAGAAAACGAGGAAGGCGAATCGATGTTCTCTGATCTTGCCGCTGAATCACGTCTGGGCCCGATGCGCCAGGTGAGCTCGCGCGAGCAGGCCAAAGCGTTGCTCGATGCCATTGAGCAATTGCCCGAGGATCAGCGCGAGGCGTTTTTGTTGCAGGCTGAAGGCGACATGAGCGTCGAGGAAATTGCGGTTGCCATCGGCGTCACATTCGAGACCGCGAAGAGCCGCTTGCGTTATGCCAGAAACAAACTGAAAACACTGCTCGCAGATTTCGCGGAGGTGTCAGCATGAGTTCGTCACACACTGACGAGCGGATTGACCCGCTGATCGATGCTTATCGGCAAGCCAGCGAGCTTGAGGCGCAAAACTCGGGCGCACGGCCAAGTGCGGCGTTGCGTGCCGCCGTTCTCGCCCATGCGCGCGTGGTCGCGCAATCGGTCGCCACGGACGAACCGAAACTTGCCGTGAGCGACGCAGTTCGCGCCACGCCTGCAGCCAATGAGTCGAGGCCGATCTGGCGCATTGCGGCCGGTGTCGTGCTAGGCGTGGTCGGACTCTGGGTTTACCAACTCACGCGCCCCGGCAGCATCGACGAGGCCAATGTCGCGGTGCTGTCCGCACCCCAGAACGCGAAAGCGACCGCAGCTGAATCGGCGGTTGCCGCTGCTGCGCCAGTTGCGTCGGTTGCAGCGGGAGCCTCTGGTGCGGTCGGACCCGCCCGCTCTGCGGCCGTTGCTGCGCCCGCGCAACAGAAAACCGCTGTCGCCGCCGCTACGTCGTCGAAAGCTGCAACCGGCCCGCGAGATACATCCGCCCGCGAGCGCCTGAGTGCGACGAGCACCAGCGCGGGCGTTATGGGCCCACGCGATGGCGTTGTCGACGCCGCCCGCAGCGACCCTAGCGTCGCGCTGGCAAAGGCGGATGCACCTGCGACGCGAGCAGAGCAAGCATCACAGGCAGCAGGGCCAACTGCGGTGGCGGTCACGGTGGCGCCTGTTGCCGCCGCAACGACTTCGGCTATCCCGGAGGCTGGCGCTTCGGAGCCGCTCGGTGAAACGATCGTTGCATCCGCCGAGATGCGTAAGGCCACACGCCCTAGCGCAGTGGCGCGCGCGCCCGCAGTCGTAGCAGCGCCGCCCAATGCGTTTCCGGCAACCGGGTCAGGCGCGATGGCCGCTGCCGCACCGCCACCCGCGGCACCAGCAGCGAGCCCGCAGGCGGCAGCCGCTGGTGGTAACGCGGCGATGCGTCAAGGCATCGCAAGTACGGCCGAAGCAGCTATGTTTAGCGCCATTCGCATCGGAAACGTAAACGCCTTCCGCGCGGCATTCGCGCGCGGCGCAAACGTCAACGCCCGCGACGAAGCCGGTCGCAGCGCGCTACAAATTGCACGTGAACGCAACGATGCAGATATGGTGAAAGCGCTGGAATCGGCGGGAGCAAAGTAACCGTAGGGTGGGAACTGCCCGTCTGGCGACCTAACCAAGCAGGCTGCCAGCAACGTCAAAGCGTCACAAACATAGCCACCACAGCGACCGCCATCACCGCAGTCGCCAACCACCCGAGCCAGCGCAACCGTTTGCCGATGCGAAACTGGCCCATCACGCGCTCGCTGGTGCCGAGCAGCATCATCACAATCATGATCGGCAACGCGATCACGCCGTTGATCACCGCGCTCCAGAACAACGCTTTAATCGGGTCAATCGGCATGAAATTGAGCACGACACCGCCGACGGTCGCAAGCGCGATGATGCCGTAAAACTCTTTCGCTTCTAGTAGTTTTTTATCGAGCCCCGAGCCCCAGTCGAAGCATTCAACCACCGCGTAGGCCGCCGATCCTGCGAGAACAGGCACAGCCAGCATACCGGTGCCAATGATGCCCAGGCTGAACAGCAAAAACGCGAAATTCCCGGCGAGCGGTCGCAGCGCTTCTGCGGCTTGCGCCGACGTTTGAATATCGGTGATACCTGCTTTGTGTAGCGTCGCTGCCGCGCTCAGAATAATGAAGAACGCGACGAGATTCGAAAACCCCATTCCGATGTACGTATCAATGCGAATTCGCTTGAGATGCGTGCGTGCGACCTCCGGTGCAATCTTCTCACCCGCATCGTGCACGCTGCGCAAATCTTCCATCTCCTGCGCGGCTTGCCAGAAGAAAAGATACGGGCTGATGGTGGTGCCAAATACGGCCACAATCATCATGATGCTGTCGCGATTCAGATCGAGTTTAGGCCACACGATGCGCGTCGCGACTTCCGTCCACGGCACCTCAATCGTAAACGCCACGGCGACGTAGGAAAGCAACGCCAACGTCAGCCACTTTAGATAGCGGACGTAGTTCTGGTACGGAATGAAGACCTGCAGCACCAGGCACAACAGGCCAAAGGTGACGGAGTAAACGTGCGCTGAACCACCCAGAAGTAAAAACAACGCCTCGCCCATCGCAGCGATATCGGCCGCGATGTTGATCGTATTGGCCAGCACCAGCAGACCTACGATGGAGTACAGCACTGCCTTCGGGTATTCCACCTTGATGTTGGCCGCGAGCCCTCTTCCCGTCAGGCAACCCAACCGCGCGCTGACCATCTGAATGCCCGACATCAGCGGGTACGTGAAGATCATCGTCCACAACATGCCAAAGCCAAATTGGGCGCCCGCCTGCGAGTAAGTGGCGATACCACTGGGATCATCATCCGCAGCGCCAGTGATCAGGCCCGCGCCAAGTTTTTCGAGCATCGGTGTTTCGCCTTAAAGTTAGCGACAATTGTTGAGCAATTGTGGCCCATAGCGACTGACCGTACTCTGACTTATAGCTACCTTGGACGGCTTGCTAAAGCACAGCGCCCAGCACGTTGATGAAAAACGCCACGATCATCAGGTTGAAGGTAAACGAGATTAGCCCATGCAGCAGTGCCAGGCGGCGCATAGCGCGGGTGTTGATGGTGACGTCGGAGACTTGCGAGGTCATGCCGAGCACGTAGCTGAAGTACATGAAATCTAGGTAGTCCGGCGGATGGACGCCGGGGAAATTGAAGACCGGTTCATCGCCCTTTTTTGCGTACTTGCGGTAGTAGCAATGCGCATAGTGAAACCCGAATCGCGCATGCATCAGAAGCCACGATAGGGCAATGGTGGTAACCGCGAGCAGGATGTGCACGAGCCGCGCAGAAAATGGTTGTTCTTTTGACGTCGACAGCAGAAAGGCGATCGCAACCAGACTGATCGCCGCGCTCACAATGACGGTCACCAGCATCAGCGAACTGCTCTGATCCTGTTCGGCGACGCTGGTTTGTGTTTCACGATGATTCGCACGATAAACGCAGAACCACGCCAGCCCCAAATTGGTCGCGGCCAGAACACACCAGCCCATCAACGCAGACTCGATGAGCGGTCGCCAGATTGACAACACGGCAAAAAGCGGCAGTCCAACGCATGCGGACAGCGCGAGCCGCTTCGCGGCGTTGCTACGCTTGACCCAGGACATTGCTGTCAAGGGGTGTTACTGCATATGCCAGCCGTGGCTGACAGTGATGGATTGGCCGGTGAGCGCGTTCGACGGAAAGCCCGCCAAAAATATTGCGGTCTCGGCAACATCGGCTACGGTGGTGAATTCGCCGTCGACGGTGTCTTTGAGCATGACGTTTTTTATAACCTCGGCTTCGCTTATGCCCAGGGATTTTGCCTGTTCCGGAATTTGTTTTTCGACGAGCGGCGTGCGCACGAATCCAGGGCAAATGACGTTCGCGCGAATGTTGTCTTTTGCGCCTTCCTTGGCGACCACTTTGGCGAGGCCGATCAGGCCATGTTTAGCAGTGACGTACGGGGCTTTGAGTGGAGAGGCTTCGTGTGAATGCACCGAACCCATGTAGATGATGCTTCCGCCCTTGCCGGAGGCGATCATCGCTCGCATGCAGGCGCGCGTAGTGAGGAACGCGCCGTCAGCGTGAATCGCCATCAGCCGCTTCCAGTCCTCGTATTTCAGTTCAACGATAGCGCTGATAATTTGAATACCCGCATTACTGATCAACACATCGACCGTGCCGTAGGCAGCGACTACGGCCGCGACACCGGCATCGACCTGCGCTTCATCGGTCACGTTCATGGCGACGGCCATCGCCGTGCCGCCCGACGCGGTGATCTCGGCGGCTGTAGCCGTTGCCGCATCAAGCGCGAGGTCGGCGATGACCACCTTTGCGCCTTCGCGTGCGAATTCGACAGCAATTTCTTTACCGATACCGCTTGCGGCGCCGGTGATGATGGCTACTTTATTTTGCAAGTGCATGTTTAATTCCTGTTAGTCCGATTGTGTGTAGAGTAGGCCTCTTGTGCCCACGCGCCGGTCAACTAAAAATTGAGGTGTACGGAGCGCATTGAGATCAAAACGCCTACCAACGATTACCGCTTCGCCAGATAGTCAAAAGCGACCGTGCCTAATGGCAGCGTCAAATCGGCGATGATGTGAACGGTGGAGAGCACTTCGAGCACCGGCAAATCCGCCACCGGAGCCAGCGCATGATCGCGCAGATCAAGCGCGCCAGGACCGCTCCATGCGCCCTTCACGGTAATGTCGGTGAGCGCGTATTGCACGAGCTCGCAAATGCGCGCGCTGCCATCGACGTGCGGAATGATTTTGAGCAAAAAACTCGGCGTAGCCATACTCTTGGCGACCACTTCCCGGTCAAGCGCCTTGTGCTTGAAACCCATCGTGCCAGTCGCCACGCGGAAGTCGCTGTAGTCGAGCGTGCCCATCAAGGTGTCCTTGTGAACACGCAGCTCCGGATCGCCCAGTTTTTTTGGGAACCCCCAGAGTTCGCGGCCTGCGGCAATCGGTGGATGATCATTCAGATACATGCTGTGAACATAGCCACCTGCCACGCCATCAAGCGTCACCGGAATCACCTGCCCCGATTCGCAGTAATGGCCGAATCCCGTTGAGTCGGGCATGTTGATGAACTCATACTTAACCACGGGCTCGGCAAGCTTCAGCGGGGCCGGGATCAGCGCCTCAAGCAGCTTCGGATCAGTGCGATAAGTGATGATCAGGTATTCGCGATCAACGAAGCGATAAGGCCCCGGTGGATACGCCGGGTTATGCATCGGCATCGCGAAAGCGTTTTTTCTGATGTCGTCTTCAGTCATGGGTAGCTCGCCCTTATTCCTGCGCTAGTTCGTGAATGATGAGACCCGCGTGCGGCGGCAACGGTTGCAGCCACGCTTCGTGCGAAAGCGCTCGCAGCGCGTCGTGGCGCCCGGCATGCCAACGCCCGTCGACGCTCTCCGAGTTGAAATCAATGTCTTTGAACGTATCCTCGCCTTCGCGCGCCTTCAAAATCAAATGCACTACATTCACCGTACGATCGTGGCCCATCGCGATCAGGTGGGCCAGAGCGTCTCGCTTCTTCGACCCGGCTGGCAGCTCGCGACTCAAAGCGCGGATCGCGCGTTGCAAATTCTGAATGCGCTGTTGACTCTCAAGCTGCTCCATGCTGCGGCTTGCGTATTGAATGCTTTTGTAGCGCGCCATCGCCTCACTGATACAGGTGGGCGCTGACTCCGTGGGATCCCACACGTCGACCATGAAACAGAGCGCATCTTCATCGCTGTGGTCGCGCAGAAATACGTCAAGCGGCGAGTTGGAATAGATACCACCGTCCCAGTAGTAGCGCCCGTCAATTTCAATCGCAGGAAAACCCGGTGGCAGCGCGCCGCTAGCCATGATGTGCTCCGGCGTAATGGGTGCCTTTTGCCGATGACTGTCGAACAATTTGACCTGTCCGTTTTCAACATCCACCGCGCAGACAGTAAGCCGCGTGCGTTTGCTGTTGAGATAATCGAAGTCCACGTAGCGCTCGAGCGTGGCCTTGAGCGGAGAGGTGTCGTAAAAACTGGTCTCAACAATCGGTCGTGTCTGGTGCAAGTCCCACAATGCTCCCGAGCGCGGAGTGAAAAAACCGGGCACGCCGTTGGTGATTGTGTTGCTGGTCGCCGCAGACTGGGAAGCCGTTTGCAGCCAGGGCATCCACATGAGCCATGACGGCGGCAGATCTGGCGTCGAACTGGACAAACTTTCCCAAAGTGCGCGTAATTTGGCAACACGCTTCTCGGGTGGATTGCCAGCGATCACCGCGCCGTTAATCGCACCAATCGAGGTGCCGATTACCCAATCGACGTCGACCTTCCCGTGACTCAGCGCATCGAAGACACCAGCCTGATAAGCACCGAGCGCACCGCCTCCCTGCAAAATCAGAACGGTGCGTTGACGCTTTTTCATCGCCATTGGGTCGCGACGAAGCGGACGTCAGGACTCATCATCAAGCGGAGTTTTTCATTCCGTTCGCCATCTTGGCCATAGCAATGGCGAGCGCGGCACCGCCGAGCGTCTTGATGAGACCCGTGTGCTGCGCATAGAACGAGCTCATCTGATCCACCACCCCAGGTGAATGCTGCTCGGCGTGCGTCGCGATTTGTGCCACTTGATCGGGCGTTAGCGTGTTCAATTGCTCGGGCGTGGGATTGGTCGTGACCGTGCCGCCGCTGCCCATCAGGTTGGACAGCGCCCCACTCGACGACAGGGCGGCGATCGCTGCGGGTGTGAGGCTCGCGAGCAGCGTGCTCATCATGCCCGATTGCTGTTGCGAATTGCCGTTACCAAACAACTGACCAACCATTTGTCCGAACGGAGGCGTCTGGTCGGAACGAAAAGCGGCCGACAAGCCGTCGGTCAGTAACCCACCCGGCGCGCTTTGCGCTACCTGCTGAAAGTGATCTTCTGCCTGCGCCGTGTTCGAGTTCGAACCGGTGCCACCGAGATACTGCTGAAGCAGTCCACCAAAATCAAATGCCATAATGTGCTGCTCCTATGAGTTGTTTTTGGTGACGAGGTGATAAATCACCAGCAGAATTACAGAGCCAATGATGGCTGCAATGAACCCCGCAAAATGACCGGGTTTATAAAGACCCAGAGCCTGCCCAAGATACGTGGCACCAATCGAGCCCGCAATCCCTAACACTGCGGTCATAAAAAAACCGGCAGGGCCCTTACCGGGAGTGATCATTTTTGCGATCATGCCCGCAAAAAATCCGATGACGATAGTCCAGACAATTTCCATAAAGTGCACCTCTATAGGGCGTTCGAATTGAACGCGTTGCTTTACGATCTTATTGTGTTGAGGCTCACTGACCGCCCGCTGACCAAGGGCGAACGCGCTTGCATCGGCGCGATCGCAGGATAAAAGCAGTAGCCCTGACGCAGATTTGCTTGCACCGAAATCTTTGCTAGCCCAGCTCGAGGCGCACGTGGGGCGTGAACGCACAAAGGAGAACGCAGCTTGCCTGCATGAGGACTGGGAGCGGTTTCGGGCAGTGCTTCTACACGCGAACCGCAGCGATCACCCGCGCGCAGTCCATCATCGCCGCTGAAGTTACCTCACGGCGGTGCCAAGTCCAGCTGAATGGAAGCCGTGGCATCGATGCAGTTGGTCGGAACACCGGACTCACACAATCGATAGTTAATGGTGTAAAGCCCCGTCGGTGTCGCTGGATTGATTGAAATCACGCCCGCAGAATTCACAATGAAATTGATGTCAGCCGATGAATAAACGGCTGTTACCGGCGTGACTGCCACCCCTTTGAGCATGTCGTTTGTACTCAGGTTGAACGTATTGACGCCGGAAAATTTGTAGAGCTGAATCAAGCCGTCATCTACTGCCACTACCGAAATCGGTACCGTAATCGTGACGCTGACCGGCCCGCTACAAGGAGCATTCCCCACCGTCCGACAGATGCTGTAGGTCGCTGTTTGGGTGGTACCACCGGGCGCGTTTGCCGCCAGTGTGAGCAGGCCTCCGACCTGACTCAAGTATGCGCTGCCGGTGGTGAACGTCACCGTCACCACACTCGAATCCGGTGAGCCGCCATTTAGGCTGTCATTGGACAGTAGATTGAGCGTGCCGCCCGGACTCAGAGTCGCTGCGTCAGCGACCGCATTGATGGTGCTTGGTGCTGAAATCGTGAAGCCGACGGTCGCGCTGCATAAGGTGTTGGCCGGACTCTGGCAGATGCTGTAGGTACCCATGTGCATAGTGCCGGGAGGGGCGACTGGCGACAACGTAACCAGACCGCCCGCTTGCGATAGCAGCTCACTTGAAGTCTGGAAAGTGACCGTGACCTGGCTTGATAGCGGTACCGCCCCGTTGAGGCTGTCATTCGCTAGCAGATTGAAGGTGCCGCCCGGGAGGACGGTGGCGGTATCGGCTACCGCAGTAATTGCGCCAGGCACTGTGATAGTTACGGCTACGTTCGCGCTGCACAGGGTGTTGGCCGGGCTCTGGCAAATGCCGTAAGTGGCGGTTTGCGTGCTGCCTGGAGGAGCCCCCGCTGCCAGACTCAGCACCCCTCCCACCTGAGTGAGATAAGCGCTCGCTGTATTAAACGTTACGGTGACTTGTGCCGCTAGTGGCACTGCCCCATTAAGGCTGTCGTTGGCTAGAAGATCAAGCGTTCCGCCAGGATTCAGCGTGGCGCTGTCCGCCAGCGCAATGATGGTGCCCGGTACGGTAATGGTGACACTGACGGTAGCACTGCACAGCGTATTCGCCGGGCTCTGGCAGATACTGTAGGTCGCTGTTTGCGTACTGCCCGCAGGCGCGCCTGCAGCCAGTGTCAGTAAGCCGCCTGACTGACTGAGATAGGCGCTGGCCGTATTGAACGTCACGGTGACTTGTGCAGGTAGCGGAGCAGCACCGTTGAGACTGTCGTTGGCGAGAAGGTTAAGCGTGCCACCAGCGCTTAGCGTAGCCGTGTCCGCGACTGCTGCGATCGCGCTCGGTACATTGATAGTCACGTTGACGACAGCGCTGCAAGGCGTATTTACCGGAATCCGACAAATGCTGTAAGTCGCGCTTTGTGTGCTGCCCGCAGGCGCTCCTGCAGCGAGTGTCAGAAGTCCACCATTCTGACTGAGATAGGCGCTTGCCGTGTTGAAGGTCACCGTGACTTGCGCGGCTAGTGGAGCGGCGCCATTGAGGCTGTCGTTGGCGAGCAGATTGAGTGTGCCGCCGGGGCTCAGTGTGGCGGTGTCGGCGACCGCTGCGATGGTGCTCGACACGGTGACGATCACGTTCACAGTCGAGCTACAGAGCGTGTTCGCTGGACTCTGGCAAATACCGTACGTGGCGGTTTGCGTGCTGCCTGCAGGAGCACCGGCGGCGAGTGTCAGCACGCCCCCCGCCTGAGTGAGATAGGCGCTAGTTGTGTTGAAAGTGACGGTGACCTGAGAGGCCAGCGGTGCCGCACCGTTAAGACTATCGTTGGCAAGCAGATTAAGCGTGCCGCCGGGGTTGAGTGTCGCGGCATCTGCCACAGCAGTGATGGCAGAGATTGCGCCGGGCACCGTAATCGTTATCGGGACGACCCCGCTGCAATTAGCGCTGACCGAGCGCTCGCAGAGGCGATAGCTGGCGATTTGTGTCGTGCCCACTGGCGTCGCCGATGAGACCGTCAGTACGCCACCCGCCTCACTCAGGTAGACGCTGTTCGAATTGAAAATTAATGTTACTTGCGCCGCCGTCGGGACGGCGCCGTTCATTTCGTCGTTAGCCAGCAAATTGAGTGTGCGTCCCGGTGCCAGCGAGGCGAAATCGGCCGTGGCGATAACGCGCGAGGTAACGGCAATCGTCACGGACGCTGTAGCGCTACAGATCGTGTTGTCAGCCGCCGCGCAAAGCGTGTAGCTAGCTGATTGCGTGGTTCCACGCGGGGCAATTGCGGCGAGCGTAAGCAGGCCGTCGGTCTGGGTGAGGTAACTACTGCTGGTTTGAAATCTGACGACTACGTCCACCGGCAACGGTACTGCACCATTAAACGCATCATTGGCAAGCAGGTTGAGCGTGTCTCCCGGCGACAACGTCGCGCTGTCAGCAGCGGTCGCGATCGTACCGGGAACCGTTACGACGACATTGACTGGCCCACTGCACGGCGCATTGCCGACCGCGTTGCAGATGCTGTAGCTAGCGCGCTGTGTACTCCCGGTTGGGGCGTTACTGGCGAGTCGCAACACGCCTCCCACTTGAGAGAGGAACGCACTGTTAGTTGCAAACGTGACGTTCACCCGAGACGACAATGGCACTACGCCGTTGAGCGAATCGTTCGCGAGCAGATTGAACGTCCCCCCGGGGGCGAGGCTGACGGAATCTGCGGTGGCGCTGATGCCACCCAGTACTGTTATTGTGACGAGTACAGGGCCACTGCATTGCGTATTGGCAGGCAACAGACAAAGGCTGTAAGTCGCGCTTTGTGTGCTGCCCAGCGGCGCTGAAGCCGCTAGCGTCAACACACCGCTGCTCTGTGCTAAGTGCGCGCTGGCGGTACTAAAGTTCACGCTGACCTGCGTGGCGGAAGGCGCAGTGCCGTTGAGTCGATCATTCGCCAGCAGATTTAGCGAAGCTCCCGCTGCCAGTGTTGCCACGTCCGCCACCGCACTGAGACTGCTGGGCAGAGATACTGTCACCGGGACGGTAACGCACTGCGTCAGATCAAGCGCCGCGCACATTGTGTAAGTTGCGGTGAGCACGGCGCCGCTCGGCGCATTTGGTGCGACAACCACGCGACCGTTGACCAGCGAAAGATACGACGTTGCCGAATTGAAGGTGAGGCGGACGCTGTTCAGCGTCGGCGTCGCACCATTCAGACGATCATTGTCGAGCACCGATGCGCTGTCACCGGGATTTAGCGCGAAGGTGTCAAGCGTTCCGAGGATAACCGAAACCGGTGGCGGCGTAACCGCGATGGTCACAGGCAACTGTCGGGTCTGAAATTTCAGCGCGCATTGCGGCGTGTTGATGGCTTTGTTGCCCAAGGCAAACAACCCTGACGAGGATATCTGACCACCACTACTCACCAACCACGGCAGCCCCTGCGGGCCAACGCTTAGCGCAACGCCGTTGCCCTTAACCGGTATGAAGGTTCCGCCGCGCGCGTTCCAGCGCTGCACGCCGCCCGCAAGATCGGTAATGAAAAGCGAGCCCTCCGGCCCCGAAGAGACGTCGGTAGCCGAAACGATCTGCAGCTGGCAGTTGTCTTTTTCGCACTTGAGCAGCTGTTTAGCGGGCGTCACAGCCCACAACTGGCCGGCGACGAACGTGATAGATTTGGCACGTAACGGAACGCCCACACCATAGGTTGTCACCAGCTCAAAGGTGTTGCTCACTGCGGAAAAGCGATAGACCTGATCGTTGATCGCGTTAGTGGCATAAGCGCTACCATCCTGGCCGATGGCAATATCGTTAGCCTTGAACTCAAGCACCAGTCGCCACGCATCTTTCTCAAAGAAGGCGACGCGACCCTGCGAATCGACAATCCACGGCGCACCGTTCCCGCCGACGGCCAGTTTCTTGATTGAACCCGCTAATGCAAACTGGAAACGCTTCGACGTATTGTCGAAGCAGTACAGGCCGCCATCCACGCCTGCCGCAAACACACTACCCTCAGCGCCGACGCCAACGTCAACATAGTTGCCCGGAATCATGGTGTAGATGAGTGGTTTGATGAGCTGCGGCAATATCGATGCGGCGGGCGGCGCAATCGTAATGATCGCTGGCGGCGATTGCATCGGCGTCTTTGTACCGCCTGGCGGCGCGACTTCGGGCTGTGCCAGAAACGCCGTCGACACGTAGAGCTCGCTGCGTTGGCCAATCATCCACGGGGTGCCACCGGGCCCGACCGCGACGCTACGCGCAGTGCCCGTAGCAGGTTTCCATTCGCGTGCTTTCAGATCAAACCAGAACAGCTCAAGCGCCGCTGTTGTGGCGTATACAGTGCCTTCGGGCCCAACCGCAAGGCTCGTCGCCCGGATACCCGGATAGGTGACCCAGCGATCAGCGATTCGGCGAGACACAAAGCCGTCCACATCAATGATCCACGGCTCTTCTGCTTTTCCTGAGTTAGCCGTATTGCCAACGGCGAGCAAACGTGCGCGGCGGCCAGGGCTAGCCACGTCGCTCCAAATTTTTGCGCGAGCGTCATATCGGCCGAGAGCACCTTCGCTGGTAACGACCCAAACATCACCTTGTGGCCCAACCGCAACTTCGGTAGCCCGAACGCCCGAGTCAAACCACTGACCCGACGCGTAACGCAAAACGCGATTCTCGCTATCAACGCCCCACGCAGTTCCAGCTTTGCCGGCAGCAATGCGTTTGAATTTTCCGGGCAACGGCGTCCAGCCTTCTTTGCCCTTCCAGCGCCACGCGTTCTGCGTAGCGTCAATCGACATCACGGTCGCATCCGCACCGACGCTTAGTGACTCCGCTTGCCCGTTGACGCGTTTCCAGCTTAGCAGGCGCGTGAATAGAGCGGGCGTTTTGGTAACTGTAATAACGGCCGTGCCCGAGAACGAAGCACTTGCCCAAAGCGACCCGTTCTCCGACAAATACCAAGGTTTTCCGCCCGGCCCAATAGCTACGGTGCGCATGGGCTCTGTCACGATTTCGGCTTGCCAGTCGGCGCCTTCGCTGCGCCAGCGATGCGCGGCACCATTGCCGTCAATGAGTAAAATCGTGCCGTCCACCGCCGTGGCCAAACTGCGTATTCCAACCGAGGCAAACCGGTTCTGTAACACCCAATTCAAACCGTCAAATCGCTTGATTCCGCCTTGCGTATTCCACAGCCAGGGCAGTCCATGTTCGTCAACAACAACGTATTGGAAATCACCCGTTTCGGCGCCGCTGATGCGGCCCATCACCTCGCCGGTGGCGTCAACCGCTTCGAGCGCCCCGTCAAGCGAAAGCAAATACGTATTGCCATCCGGAGTGATGGCCACATCGCGCACTGCGACGGCCCCAGTGCTGCGCCACCACGACCCATTCAGCACATAAAGTTGATCGTCGATCCCGATGGCTCGAATGGAACCATCCAAGCCCGCACGAACAGCTCGAAAAACGCCTGGCAGTTTCGTCCATGTTCCACCCGAAGTCTGCTTTTGCACCCAAGCGGAGCCCTCGGAATCGATGCTGTATACCGAGCCGTCAACAGAAATGGCAATGTCGATCGCGTTTCCGCGCACGCGGGTTAATTGAGGGTTTTCAACGAAGGGGTTAGTGCTCGTCTGCGTCTGCGCACCGGCTTCACCAAGTACCGCTGTCATCGTGGCCAGTGCGACCAGCAGCGCCAGGACGGGTCGTGTGGCACCACGCCGAAGCCCGCACAGGAAGGGGGTCACAGTTGCCGCTCTAAATCAGTTGGGTGAATGAAAAAAAGTGACGCTGGTATCGCGATCAGTAAAACAGGAATTCAAGCGCCGCGCGTAGCTTGCCTTCGTGTGTACGGCGCGACATCCATGAGGGCATTTCGAGATCACCGGTGCGGAATTCTCGGTACAGGCTGCTCTGATCCAACTTTTGTGTGATGAATGCGGTGTTGGGAATGGCCTTGAACCAGAGTTTGTACTTGTCTTCAAACTCAGTCTGAACCCGATCCCATTCACTCATCTTGGCGTTTTCCGCCGTGGCCCCGATCGTGTCACGTGAGGTGTATTGCGGCAAACGTGGCGTCATCATGATGAGCACGCTTTTTTGATAGTCGCGCGTCGTTTTCTTCGAGAAAAAATACTGCGCAATCGGGACATCACGAATTCCGGGTACGCCACTGTTGTCCGCGCCCTTGTCTCGCTCGGAGAGGCCACTCAGAATCAGTGTTTCGCCAATCCGCATGGCGACGTTGGCATTAACAATCGTTTTCGTTGTGTCTAGCCGGAAGTCAAACACGACGCTTGAACTCGGATTGGTCAAGAACGTACGCTCGGCGACGACTTGCAGACGGATCAAACCATCAGGTAAAAATTCCGGAGTCACGGCAAGCCGTACGCCGACTTCTTTTTGTACTTGAACCGAGCTGCCTTGACCGCTCGAAACGGCTGCGCCGATCACGTCCACACCCGAGAAAAATTGTGAGGTTTGACCCGCAAGTGCAACTAGCGTTGGGCGCGCCAAAACCTCATCGCTACGCTCGCTGGCGTTGGCGATATTCAACGTGTAGTTAATGCCCGCGAGACCAATGGAGCGCGTTATGGTGCGAGCCGAAGTAGTGACCGCATTGGTCAGGAGATCGGTCACTTGATTAGTCGAACGGCTGTATCCAGGAGTGCCCGCAGTGCTGCCGAATTGCGCCTTCAGACCATCCAGCAGGTTGACGCCCATCGTGTTCGAATTGTCGTCTTCAGACGAAACAATAACGACGTCAACCATCACCATTTGCTTGTCGACAAATGCTCCAAGGCCCGTTTGTCCCGGTACGCGTGGCTGCCCTGACAGACCAACGCCCGATTGACCTGGTAGTCCGGATTGGCCGGGTAGTCCGGATTGGCCGGGTAGGCCGGACTGACCCGGCAAACCGCCCGGGGTGGTTAACCCACTGCCCGGCTGCACCGGCGGCGGCACATTCGATGGCCGGTTAGAGAACTGCGTGCGCAGCATTTCTGACTTGTGCGTACTGTCCCAATTCTCCAGGCGCCTCGCGACATAGTCGGCTTCGGTCTTCGGCGCCCCTGCCTTCCGCAAATCCGCAAGGAAGCCCGCTGCCCGCTCCTTCTCACCCAGCGAAGCAGCAGAGATGGCCAGACTACGCAGTGTCTTCAAGTCCTGCTGAGTATTGATGCCCAGCGCCTGTAGCCCTTGAAGGGCTGCGTAGGCTGTCGTCGCGTCCTTGTTGTAATAGGCAGCCACCGCCAGATCATTCAGCAACTCAGGGTCGTCCTTTTGATACAGCGAGGCTTCCATCAACTGGTGTTCCGCCTGAGCATATTCACGGCGATCGAGGTGCAGGAGCCCGAGAAAGTGCCGCGCCACAATGTTGCTCGCATCAAACTGCACGGCCATTTCATAGCCCTGCTGGGCGAGCGTCAACAACGTACTCTCTCCATCGAGCCCACGGTAGTGATACGCGAGCGCGTTGAGGAAATGCAGGTAGGAGTTGTTGACGTCGGTCTTCAGCGCAAGGTTGAAGTGGTCGTTCGCAGACTTGTAATCTTTAGCGTCAAGCGCTTTGACGCCTGCCGCCGCTATTTGCCGTGCTGCGGTCGTGAGCTTCGCCTTGTCAATGGTGTCGGCCAACCTAGTTGCAGCAATCATGTTCGACGAGTGGGGCATGGCACCCACTGCCGGCGAGGATCGATCCAACGTGGTACCGACCGTCGCGCAACCGGACAGAGCCGACGCCGCGACGGCAAGCGCCACCGCGACGGAGAGCGCTGATTTTCGTCCGGCACTTTTGAGAACTAATTCAATTCGAGCTATGGTCATAGTAAATCGTCGCAAAAAAATGATGTTTACAGGGGCAAGACGGAATCGGTCGCAACGCTAACGACTGTTCTTGACAGACGGTTCTTTCGAACGACTTCTGGCAAGTAACGTCGAACAAACCCGCCGCCCGCTCTCGCCGGGAACGACCGCGAATCGCTTGTTCTTAGGCAAAATAGCGGGCTTTACAGATTGAAACGTGCGTTAACCGAGCAAAAAAGGGCGGCACTGGCACGCATCGCTCGCCACGACCTATTTGCACTCAGGCAGGGTATCGAGTTCGTTCACGATTTGATCGTACTGCGCGCCTGCTGCGGCTACTTTGTAGACCGAGCGCAGTTGATCCGCCACGATAGCCACCGTGTTGCTCTTGCCTGCCTTCTTCGCGGCGGCAGCTTCTTTGCTCAAGCCCTCGGTCACGATCATTTCTGCAACGCTGAACGCGAGTTCGCCGATGCCTTCACACGACGCCTTGTTTGGGAAGCTCGGGCTCGACTGACCCGGCGTGAAGAATTTTTTCATCACGCCCTTTGTTTCAGCCGCACTGAAGCAGGAAAACGCTTTTTGCGCATCGGTCACTACAACTTTGCCTAACGCACACACCTGAAGCCCTGTTGCACCAAACGTTGCCGTTGCTGCGCCCGCGATCAAACATTGTTCGGTCTTCGCTTCGTTAAACACACGCGTTGCGAGATTGAGCAAGTTGCCTGGGATAGTTCCAGCCTGACTGACGATTTTTTCGATCTCTTTCGGGAACGCGCAATAGAAACCGTCTTGCACTTGTTCAAAACAGGTGCTGGCGGCGTCGGTCACGGCCTTGACGGCAGCAGCGTTATTTTTGTCAATCACAGTGTAGGCTGTGGCCGCATTCGTGATTGTTTTGGCCCCTTGAAAGTAAGCATCAATTGGAAACACTTTGCGTCCAATAATGCCGCAACTGCCCTTGAGTAAATTCCATGCGTCGACCGCCAGATTCGCCACTGCGTAGCCCACGATTTCACCATTCTTGACGATCTCAGTGCCGACGATTTTGCCGCCCTGTTCTACGCCGCGACCGACGGTCACAGCAACGCCGACGGTGTCATTAGCGACTTTGTTGGCAGTGTTGACAATTTGCGTGGTCACCAGATTGGCACCGGCTGTGACTTCGCGAGCAAGGTCATTGGCAGCCGAGACCGTCACCTGGGCCACTGTATTGCCGACACCGACCGCAGTGTTGCTGACGTTACTAGCAACGACGTTAGCCACGGACTCAACCAGCGAGCTGAAGTTGAAGCCTTTCGAAGGCGCAGTAGTGATGCGATCCCAGATCCAGCCGCGCTGGTCAGTCGGGCCCGCACCTTTGTAAATCACTAGATTACCGTCGTCTTGCAACGTCAGGAAGTAGCGACCTATCGGGCCACCGGCACCGGCAGGCATGCACTTATAGCCTTGCCCTTGCGCTGTCACGGACCCGTGATACACGCAGAAATGGCCGTCAGTCTGCATGCGCAGTACACCTGGGCCTGTCTGGCCAGTACCCTGATTGTTGTTGTAGTTCCAGCGATGATTGCCGCCCGAAATTCCCGACGGCGACCCAGTCTGGTAAATCACGAAATTGAGATCATTCTGCAAAATCGCGATGTAGCCGCCGCCGGGTGCACGCAGATACTCGTTGACATGCAACCAATCACTGTTGCGCATCGAGGACTGACCATTAGCGGAGCGTGCTGCGGGTGCGAGGAAGTCCTCGGTCGCCTTGTTGGGAATGCGGCCCTCAGCGCGCCCGTTGTTCATCCAGTGTTGGTACAGTTTTTCCGCGTCGTAGGCGAATGCATTTTTCAGATCGGGGTATTTATTGGCATAGAACATGGTCTCCAGGTTCACACTTCTGGCATGCACAAAGCCATCGTCGTTAACGCCATTCTTGGGAGAACGCCCCTCGAATCGACCGTATGTGATCCAGTGATCCATGAGCTTTCTGGCATCGGTTCCGAACGCGTTTTTCAAGTCAGCATATTTATTGCCGTAGTAAGCAGGATCCAGTCCAGTCGTCCACACCAGCACACTTGCTGCCGATGTGGAAGGCGTGCCCCGATAAATTTCCAGACTGCCGGTGTCGCGCAAGATCAGGTAGTAATTACCGCCCGCGCCGTTGCTGTAATTGCACCAGCCATTTTGACCGGCGGCGCTGCGTGCACACAGGTTGCCATCGCCCTGCATCACGTACGAGCCGCCCGGTGAATTGACCCCGGCAGCCCAAATGCGCGTCCACGGTGCAGTGGTGATTGCATAGACGACGAGATTGCCATCGGTCTCCACCCAGGCGCGGTACATTTTGTTGGTGGAGTTAAGCGTTTGATTGACTTTGAGTGACTGATTGGTTGCCAACGTGTTGCCGATGTCCTGCGCGGACACGCTGGTTGTGGCGAAGGCACCCACTGCAACAGCAGCCAGAACCAGTAACCATCGGCGCAGGGGCGCAAAGCCCCAGGAACGACTAAACAGCGGAGTAAACATGTGGGTCTCCATTCACGATGACAATGAAAGAAAAAGATGGGACGCATCCCGGCTGAATGCCGCGATCGTGGGTGTACAAGCTCTGTAAATTGCGCGCAGGAAGGCGCATAGCTACCCCTCGGTATGGTTATTTTTTGTTAACTGATGTCCGGTCTAACACTCGCGGCAACGCAGCTATTTTTTGTGCTGTTCGTTGCCATTACCTCGGAACATTTCCGCAATTCGGAATATTCCTATCACTGTTATAAGCGTAGCACTCGATTGGCGCTTGGCCTATCCCGCATTACCGAATAAGTTGGCGAAAAACCTACCGCGTTTGCGGTAGGGGATAACCCATTCTTTAGACTTTGAGGGCGGTGCTTCGATCCTTCGAACCAACATACAGCTTTGTCGCTAAATCACCTATTTTTATGGGCTAGCGCTCATTTTTAATGATTCTCGACAATTGGCATAAATCAGCATGTAGCCCTTTTATATAAAAGCGTTCAGCGTGGAGCTGTTAGATATGAGGTCGTTTTCAACATGCCCAAGTTTGCTGCGACAGCTAGGCAACCGTCGGTACGCTCAGCGTCAACACCGTCCGACCGGGGATGGACGCTAGGGTCAGCTTGCCACCCAAACGACCTGCCCGCGTGCGCATGTTGTGAAGTCCACGACTATGCGCACGGGGTGCGTCGGTGAGTCCGACGCCATCATCTTCGACCTCAGCCTGCAACAGTGTCCCCGCCCATGTCAGGCGCACCTGAACGTGACCGGCACGGGAATGTTTGAGCACATTGGTCAGCGCCTCCTGCAGAATGCGCAGTACCTGAAGGCTATTGTGCGGCGCGAGTTGCGGCACGTCCAGGGCGATGTCGACCTGCCAGCGCGAGTAGATACCCAGCGCCTTTAGCTGCGGCTCCCAGCGATAGCGGAAATCGCTGAACGTAGCCTCGAAATCGTCGTCGCTTGTGGATAGCGAATCAATCGCCAGTCGCATCTCGGCGATGCAGCCGCGCAGCGCATCCGACATTTCCTGTTGTGACATATCGGCTCGCTCAGCGCGAGACAGCGAAGAGAACAATTGCGCACCGAGGCCATCATGCATGTCCCGCATGATGCGTTGACGCTCTTCTGCGCCTTGACGCTGTCCCTCAAGATCGACTAGGCGCTGATAGTTCTGCTCGATCACCGCCTCGCGTTCGGCAACGCGGCGATCCAGTGTCTGGTTCAGCGACTCCAGATCATGAAGTGCATTGATAAAGCGACTGGCCAAAATGCTGCCCATCACCAGTAATACCGCGTTGGCCGCGAACTGAAGCACGAAGATTCGATCGGCCGTCCATTGCGGTGCCACTCGCGCAAGCCACGGCGCGCTGACCAGCAAAAAATAATCGTGCCCTGCGGCTATGACCGCGACACCAACGCTGAACATCAGCGCAACAGCAGTGCCTGTGCGGTTGCGCCACGCGGCGAGACTGACCATCACGATGATGAGCACCGCAACCAGAAAAAATCCGCCTGTCCACACTGCGCTGACCCAGCGCTCCGCAGCCGATCCACCCAAGGCCAGAACCAGCGGGCCGATAAGCGAGTAGGCAATCAAAAAACGCTCGAGCTTCGGACGGTGTACTCCCGCAGTGCGCAGCGCGAATAGCGCCATCATCACGACAAATCCGCCGGTTGCGGACTGGTAAACAAGCCGCCACAGATTCCACTGCCCGGTCGGCAATTGCTCGATCACAAACGTCAGCGTGCGCACGCCCCAGAGCAGCGCCATTAAGCCGAAAATTCCGTACAACACTTCGCTGCGACGACGCCACCAGATGAACAGCACAAAGGCAGCCGTCGCGAAGCAGGCGCTGCTAGTGACCTGTGCCACCGTGCGGATCAGAAATAAACGCTGTTCGTAGATCGGTTGCAACGCCTGCGCTGGCCCCAAACGAATCTTCGGAATTTTCAGCGACGCGTTCGGCTTCGGCGCGTTCATGCGCAGATGAATTAGATTGTGTCCGGCGTTTAGACCATTGCCGTAGATTGCGCCGTAAGGCAGCGCAAGCAAATGCGGGCGCTCCCATTTCACGGTTGAGGTGTCGGTGCTCTCAGCCATCCGCGCGACTGATTTTCCGTTCAGGAAGAATTCACCGCCGTCGTAGAGGTACGGCAGATAAAGCGCCCAGGCTCCAAGCTTTTCAAAGTCGGCCGGTACATCGAATTCAAGTCGATACCAGACGGGTAGCGGCTCGGGGCGAAAACCACGATGCGCCCAATTATCGGGGAGACTTACCGGCGCCCATTCGGCGTCGTCAGGCGGCGGAAACGAACGATTGATTAACAGCATACTTACGTTGCTGGGGACAATGACGGGCGACGTGGTTGGCTGCGCTTCGAGCGCGGCCGGAAACAATAAAGAAAGACATCCGATAAACCAAAGGCGAGCGAAAAAGCGCTTCATCGCCAAAACCCGGCACTCACAGCAAGCCCATTTGTCCAGCTTCAAATACCGCCTCTCCGCGCGAATGTACCGCCAGTTTTCTGTAGATTTTTTTGACGTGAGCGACAACAGTGTGTGGCGAAATGCCGAGCGAATCGCCGACTTCGTTAAAACTCAAGCCTTTGGCGACGAGGCGCAAAATGTCAACTTCTCTTTCAGTCAGCGAAGCGGGGGAGCTGCCGTCGCTCACAGCGCTTTTGGCACCAGGATTTTTGCTCGAAGCCTGAATCGTCGCAGGCACAGGCAAGCGAAACCGCGCCAGCACTTTGCGTGCAATGCTCGGCGTGATCGGCGATCCACCGGCACGCAACTCGTGAATGCTGACGCATATCCGGTCCGCTAACGCGTCCTTTAGCAAATAGCCCGTGGCACCTGCCTCAATGCTTGCCAGCACATGCTGGTCGTCGCCAAACATGGTCACTACGAGGACATCGGTGTTCGGATGGTGCAGCGCTGAGTGGCGAATCACTTCGATGCCGCTAATGTCCGGCAGCCCAAGATCAACCAGCAATACGTCTGGCTTCAGCGCATCAAGCAATGCCATACCGGCTTTGCCCGTCGGCACGGCACCGGACAGCGCCAGAAGCGGATCCGACTGCACGGCGGTGGCAAATTTCAGCAGCAGTTCAGGTTCATCTTCGACGATGAGGACTTGGTGTCTCATGGTCGCAAGTTTAGGCGAACACTGACAGCGACTTGCTGCAATTTGCGTGACCCGCTACAACAGTCGGCGCTAATTATCAACGGGACACCTCTAAAAATTCATTTTTGGAGGCACCCAACGATGATCAGGCGTTAAGTGGTCGCTTCACCCGATACCACGCTGCATAAATTGCAGGGACAGCGAGGATCGTGAGCACCGTTGCAATTACGAGCCCTGCCATGATTGCCACGGCCATCGGGCCCCAAAGCACACTGCGCGTCAGCGGAATCATGGCCAAAACGGCCGCGGTCGCGGTCAGTGCAATGGGGCGGAATCGTCGCACGGCGGCTTCGCGCGCCGCCGTCCATGCGTGGGTGCCGGTTGCCATGTCCTGCTTGATCTGATCGATCAGGATGATCGTGTTTCGCATGATGATGCCCATCAGTGCGATCACCCCTAGCATCGCCACGAAACCAAATGGCATGCGGAATACGAGCAGCCCCAGCGCGACGCCAACGATGCCGAACGGCGCGGTCAACAACACCATAGAGGCAAGCGAAAAACTCTGTAACTGCAACATCAACAGCATCAACCACGCGAAGATCATGAGCGGCACACCTGCGCCGATGGAGCTTTGCGCCTTCGCGTTTTCTTCAAACGCACCGCCGACCTCAATGCGATACCCGGGTGGCAATTTGGCACGAATATCCGCCAGTTGCGGGTCAATCTGCGCGGATACATCCGGCGCTTGCACACCTTCAACAATGTCCGAGCGAACGGAGAGCGTCGGAACGCGCGAGTAGCGACGGATGATCGGCTCTTCCATGACTTGACTGACTTTCGCCACTTGCGACAGTGGCACAGTGCGTCCGCTGGCCGTCGGGACTTGCAGGTCTTCCACCTGCGACACGGCGATGCGCTCCGCTGCCGGCCCGCGCAGCACTACATCAATCAGGCGATCACGCTCACGGAATGCGCCTATCGTTGCCCCCGAAACCGCGCCACCCAACGAACGCGCTACTGTGAGCGAAGTAACGCCCAGAGCACGGGCACGATCCTGATCAACTTCAACCTGCAACGCAGGCGTGCGGTCACCCCAATCGGTGTTGACCTCAATCGTGTTCGGGCTCTTGCGCAGGACGGCTGCAACCTCATCGCCGATCTGCTTCAGCTTCGCAATATCCGGCCCGCTCACGCGGAAAATAATCGGATACGCGACCGGTGGACCCAAAGGTGTTTTCAACGCACGGCCGCGCACGCCGGGGAAGTTGCTGTCAAGCGCTGCCTGCAGCTTGGTACTGACGCGATTTCGGGCTTCGACGCTGTCGGTCAGAATCAAAGTATGTGAAAAATTTGGGCGGAACAATTCCTGATTTAGTGACAGGAAATAGCGTGGCAGCGACATGCCAACGCTCGTGACAAATGTCTGCACATCCTTGTCGGCCTTGAGAATTGCTTCAAGCTTTTCGACCTGCGCCTCGGTCGCCTTAAAGCTTGAACCTTCAGGCAGCCACATCTCAACCATCACCTCAGTGCGATCACTGGTTGGGAAGAATTGCTTCTCGGTTAGCCCCATACCAATCACACCGAGCGCGAGGCCTGCCATCGTGATTGCAATGGTGATCCAGCGATGGCTGATACACCAATCAATCGTGGCGCGCAGTCGCGTGTAGAACGGGGTGTCGAAGTGCTCGTGCCGAAGTTCACCATCCGGGCCTTCGACCGTAGCATTTTTTGGTCTCTTCAGAATCCAGTAGCCGAACAGGGGTGTCGCGATGATCGCAGCAAACCACGACAGTACGAGCGCAATCGTCGTCACGCTGAACATATCGAACGTGTATTCACCCGTCGATGATTTCGCCGTTGCAATGGGCAGAAAACCTGCGGCCGTGACCAATGTACCGGAGAGCATTGGCCACGCGGTACTTGCATACGCGAAGGTCGCAGAGGCGAATTTGTCGAAACCTTCTTCCAGCTTTCGAACCATCATTTCGACAACGATCATCGCGTCGTCAACCAGCAGTCCCAGCGCAATGATGAGCGCGCCGGTCGAAATGCGGTGCAAATCGATCTTGAAAATTTGCATCGCCAAAAAAGTAGCGAGCAACACGAAAGGAATGGTCAGTGCGACCACCGCACCCGCACGCCAGCCGAGCGAGATGAAGCTCACCGCCAGCACAATCGCGACCGCCTCCAGAAGTGAACGCATGAACGTTCCAACGGCCTCTTTCACGACTTTTGGCTGATTGCTTACCTGATGAAATTCGATGCCTACAGGCAAATCGTTCTTGATGCGCTCCATCTCGGCAGTCAAGCGCTGACCGAGCTGCAACACATCGCCGTCACTTTTCATAGAGACTGAAAGCGCGATACCGGGCTTGCCGCCGAAACGAATCGTTTGCACTGGCGGATCAGCGTAGCCGCGATACACATTTGCAATATCGCCGAGCCGAATGGTGCGACCGTTAACCGCGAGCTGAAGCTCACGAACCGATTTCACCGATTCGAAGTTACCGGTGACACGCAGTGCAATGGCGTTGTCTTTGGTCTGAATGACACCAGCGGGCGAGACGGCGTTTTGTGCCTGCAACTGTGTGGCGATTGAATTGGCATCGATGCCAAGTGCGCCAATTTTCGCGTTGCTGATTTCGATGTAAATCTTGTCATCAACAATGCCGACCAGTTCGATCTTTGAAACATCGGGAATCCGAAGTAGCTCCTGCCGCACGTCTTCGACTTTGTCGCGCAATTCGGAGAGCGAGAAACCATCGCCCGTAAACGCGTAAATGGAACCAAATACGTCACCAAATTCATCGTTGAAAAACGGGCCTTGCGCCTCTGCGGGCAAAGTAAATCGGATGTCGCCGACTTTCTTGCGCACTTGATACCACAGCGCTTGTATCTCCTTGCGTGGTGCGGTGTCGATCAGCTCAAGAATGATCAGCGATTCGCCGGGCTTGGAGTAGCTTTGCGTGCGCTTGAAGTAAGGCATCTCCTGAAGCTTTTTCTCCAGGCGATCGGTAATTTGGGCGTCAACTTGAGAGGTCGTTGCACCGGGCCACAACGTACGAATCGTAATGGCGCGGAAGGTGAAGTCCGGGTCTTCACGTTGACCCAGTTTGAAGTACGCGGCGAAACCCGCAATTGCAATCGCAAGAATAAAGAATAGCGTTAGTTGCTGATGCTTGATCGCAGCGGCCGAGATGTTTCGCTTGCTGCTGTCCGAGTCTTTTTCGCCAAGACCCATCATGGCTTGTTGCCTTCCCTGGCAACGACCGGAACAGCACTGGCCGCAGGTACCGCAGTGGTCGCGGGATTAACGGCCGCGGCCGATGTCGTTGCCGCGTCAATCAAGCGCACCTTCTGCCCTGCAAGCAACAAATTGGCACCTGCGGTCACTACGAGATCGCCCGCCTTCAATCCCGAGATGACCGCGACGCCTTCATTGGTGCTCGTGCCGAGTTTCACCTCAACCGGTTTCACCGTTTCGCTGGCACGATCTACAAGCCAGACCCGTGTCGTATTGTCACGGGTATAGAGCGCGGTGTTGGGAACAACAATCACCTGAGCCTCACCCAGATCAAGACGTACAGTGGCGCTCATGCCAAGCTTTAACGCGTCGTCCGCATTGGCGATGGAGAGTTTCGCCATGTAAGTGCGACTGGCCGCATCGGCAGCCGGAGACAATTCGCGCAGATTGGCGGCGTAGAGCTTACCCGGAATGGCGTCGAAATGAGCAGCGAAACCCTTCGCCTGTTTCATCAAACCCACTTCACGTTCGGGCACGTTCACGATGATTTCTTTCTCGCCCAGTTGAGCGACCCGCACGACGCTCTGACCAGCAGAAACGACACTACCGGCTTCGGCGTCGATGGCAATCACGACGCCTGCCTTGTCAGCACGCAACGTCTGGAAGTTAAGTCCGTTTTGGGCATTCGCCAATTGCGATTGAGCGGCTTTCACGCGCGCGTCGGCTGCTGCGGTGGTCGCGGCCTGACGCTCCAGCGCCGCACCTGAGACAAATCCCTTGTCGCGCAATTCCTGCTGGCGCTTCAACTCGCTTTGCTGCAACACGAAATCCGTTCGCGCTACTTCAACTTGTGCTGACTGCGCGTTGATAGCGGGCAACACGTCCTGCGAATCAAGCACGGCTAATACTTGCCCCGCCTTGACTTCCTGACCCACATCCACGGCACGACGCGCAATTTTTCCGGGAACACGGAAACCGTAGCGCTGCTCGTAACGGGGCCGTACTTCCCCCGGCAAGTACGAGATGTCGCCAATCGCGCTCAAGCCCACTTGCATGAAGCGCACAGGGCGCGGGGGCTCTGCTTTAGTCGCCGCCGCTTCCGTTTTCGCTTCGTCTTTTTTGCCGCAACCTGCGACCGAGAGCGTGCCCATAGCGAGCAATGCTGCGAGGAGGAGAGTTGCCTTCTTGTTCATCATTTTGAATCCTTCGAATCCATAGCGTGACGTATCTGTGTGGTGTCTGTCGTATCAGCAATACCCGCTACATGCGCCCAGTAGCGCGTGAGTGCGAGCGAAGCCTCTTCCTGATAGGTGCCCATGCCAGGAAGGATCGGGCACTTGGGATCTTTGCTCAGCTCGCCGCGCATCAGGCCGTAGAGACCGATCATCATCGCGTAGCTGTGTTTGAGAAGGCGCACGCCTTCGCCAGGCGCGAGTTTGGTGAAATGCCGCTCCAGCCCTTCGCCCGCAGTGAGCAACCAGGTGGTCATGTTCATCTGGAAATTCTTCGCCGCTTCAAGCGGGACAGCGTCGCCACCGAAGCCCATGCAGACGGCTCCGAGTGGCATGTAGGTTGGCGCGTTTAACAAGTGCTCGCCGGCGAGCGCAATCATTTCCGGAAACAGAAACGGCTGCCCGCTGTTCATGCGAGCAATCAGGGTCGTGAAAAAGTGTTCGACATGGCGCATGTGAAGCGCCAGATAGATCTCTTCTTTGGTCTGGAAATAGAGATAAACCGTGCCCTTGGCAAGACCTGCGGACGTCGCTACGTCGGCGACATTGGCAAGTTCATGGTGCTCGGCAAAGAGCCGCTCAGCTGCGTCGAGAATGGTTTGCCGACGCGCCTCCTTGTCGTCGCCATCGAGCGCCCGAACGCGCTTGCTGGCGTCTGGCGAGCGCTGTGCATGATGTAGCTCGTGCGCGCTCTTGATCATCGATTTAAGCGAGTTTTTTACGGCTCTTCCAGCACGCTGCGGCCCCTCTGTGGCGTGGCGTGCGTGATGCGCTTCAATGGCATCGAGTATGATTTTTTTGATCGGTGGCATGGCAGAAGTTGGTCAAAGCCAACACGAACTGACCGTGAGTCATTAAGACGCCGAATGCTAAATGACTCGCGGTCAGTTGTAAAGCGCCGCGCGTGCGGTCACCACCTCCGCAACGCTGGATTAATTGTTAGAGCGGCTTTACCGCGATAGTTCGTACACAACGAGTCGCGCTAAAACCGCTCCCACATAGCGTTAACAGCCGTCGCTCAGACGCGCTCCAGTACAACCGCGATTCCCTGCCCAACACCGATGCACATGGTGCACAGAGCATAACGACCGCCCGTTTGGTGCAATTGATTCACGGCAGTCGTCGCGAGACGCGCGCCTGACGCCCCCAGCGGATGCCCCAGCGCAATCGCGCCGCCATTCGGATTGACGCGCGGGTCGGCATCATCAACACCGAGTTCGCGCAATACCGCCAGGCCTTGCGCCGCAAACGCTTCGTTTAGTTCGATCACGTCCATCTGACTGATGGTCAGCCCGGTGAATGCCAACACCTTTTTAGTCGCTGGCGCGGGGCCGATGCCCATGATGCGTGGCGGCACGCCCGCTGTCGCCATCCCAACGATGCGGGCGCGGGGCGTCAAGTTGTGAGTTTTGAGGGCAGCTTCGGAAGCCAACAGAATCGCGCACGAGCCATCGTTAACGCCACTGGCGTTGCCCGCAGTCACCGTGCCATCAGGTCGCACTATGCCTTTCAATTTCGCAAGCACTTCGAGCGAAGTGTCACGCGGATGCTCATCTTTGCTGACGACTATCGGGTCGCCTTTTTTCTGCGCGATCGTTACCGCTGCGATCTCGGTGTCGAAGAATCCATGCTTCTGCGCGGCCACGGCTTTTAGTTGCGATGCGAGCGCCATCTTGTCCTGCGCTTCGCGCTCGATCTTGAATTCAGTCGCGACGTTTTCTGCGGTCTCGGGCATCGAGTCGACGCCGTATTTTTCTTTCATCAATTTGTTGATGAAGCGCCAGCCTATGGTGGTGTCGTACACCGCGTTGTTGCGAGCAAAAGCGCTGTCAGCTTTGGGCATCACGAACGGGGCGCGACTCATGCTCTCTACGCCCCCAGCGATCATTAGCTGCGCTTCGCCTGACTTGATCGCGCGTGCTGCCGTGCCCAGTGCATCGAGGCCAGACCCGCAGAGGCGATTGATGGTCGCGCCGGGAACCGAAGACGGCAATCCGGCGAGCAGCGCGGACATATGCGCCACGTTGCGATTGTCCTCACCCGCCTGATTGGCGCAGCCGTAAATCACGTCGTCAATCGCCGCCCAGTCGAGATTTGGGTAGCGCGCGATCAACGCCGCTATCGGAACTGCGCCCAGATCGTCCGTGCGAACGGAGGAGAGCGAACCGCCGTAACGGCCAATGGGAGTACGGAGGGCGTCAACGATGTATGCGTTCATATTTCTATCTTTAAGGAGCAATCGAAAGTTTGGAAAGCGAATTCAACTCGGCGAGTGACAGTCCGGCGACCGCCTCGGCAAGTCTAAAACCTTGCGGCGTGACATTGATCACGGCAAGGTCGGTGTAGATACGACTGACGCAGCGCACGCCGGTCAATGGATACGTGCACCGCTCGACGAGCTTGCTCTCGCCCGCTTTCGTCAGCAGCTCCATCATCACCCATGTTTGCCGTGCGCCGACAGCCAAATCCATCGCCCCACCCACGGCAGGAATATCGTCGTTGCCGCCCGTGTGCCAGTTGGCGAGATCGCCGTTAGCGGCAACCTGAAACGCGCCGAGCACGGCGATGTCGAGGTGTCCGGCGCGCATCATCGCAAATGAATCTGCGCTATTAAAATATGAGCCACCGGGCAGCAGAGTCACCGGCTGCTTGCCCGCATTGATGAGGTCGAAATCTTCCTCACCCGCGGACGGTGCGGAGCCCATGCCAAGGAGGCCATTTTCACTTTGCAAAATCACCTCCCGATCGGCGCGCAAATGATTCGCCACGAGCGTCGGCATGCCGATACCGAGATTGACGTAAGCACCATCGGGAATGTCCTGCGCGATGCGTGCGGCGAGTTGATCTCGCGTAAGTTTTTTGTAATTCACGTCGCAGCTCCATCGCGCTCGACTCGCACCACACGCTGCACAAAAATCCCCGGCGTGATGACGCTTTCAGGATCGAGCACGCCGAGCGTCACAACCTCATGCACCGAGGCAACGGCCACCTTCGCCGCCATGGCCATCACGGGTCCGAAGTTGCGCGCAGATTTGCTGTAGGTGAGATTGCCCCAGCGATCACCTCGTTCTGCTTTCACCAGGGCAAAATCTGCGTGAATTGGTGTTTCATAAACATACATTTCGCCATCAATCTTGCGCACTTCTTTTCCATCGGCCAGCCTCGTGCCGAAGCCAACCCGCGTGAAAAATCCTCCGATGCCAGAGCCTGCTGCACGAATGCGCTCCGCCAGATTGCCTTGCGGCACGAGTTCAAGCTCCACCCTTCCCGCGCGATAGAGCGCGTCAAACACCTGCGAATCAGTCTGACGCGGAAACGAGCAAATCACTTTCTTCACACGCCCCGCTTTGAGCAGCGCCGCGATTCCTGTTTCGCCATTGCCAGCGTTGTTTGCGATGATCGTCAGATGGCGCGCACCTTGCGCGATGAGCCCGTCGACGAGCGCCACAGGCATGCCGGCGCCTCCGAATCCCCCGACCATAATCGTCGCGCCATCATGGACATCTGCCAGCGCTGCCGCAACGGAAGAAAAGATTTTGTCAATCACGCGGATTCATCTCAACATTCAAAATTTTGTCTGCGCGTTTATCGCGATTTAGCGTAACGTTAACGAATGTTAGCGCTGGCGATTCATTGGCAATTGGTTGCCAATGGCAGCGTCACATTTAGGAGGCTTACGTGAATCAAAATTTATCGTCCACCACGTCGGTGGCATTCGTTGCGTCTGGTGCATTGCGACGAAAATTTGCGCTGTTCGGCGCGCTTGGCCTGGGTCTGCTCGCCAATGTTTCGACGTTACAGGCGCAAACCCTGCCGACCGCAAAACCCGAGGCCGTTGGCATGTCCACCGAGCGCTTGAATCGCGTCGGCAGCTGGATGCGTACCGAGGTCGCGCAGAAGCGTATTCCCGGCGCGACGGTTATGGTGGTGCGCGGCGGTAAAGTGGTATACGTGGACACCGTGGGTCAACGCGGGCCGGACAGTGCTGCGCCCATGAAATCGGACGATATCTTCCGCATTTATTCAATGTCCAAGCCCATCGTCAGCGTCGCAGCGATGATGCTGGTTGAAGAAGGAAAACTGCTGCTCGAAGCGCCGGTCGCGCGCTACATTCCGTCGTTCGCGAACGTGAAAGTAGGTGTCGAAAAAACGGATGCCCAAGGCGTTAAGTCGCTCGATCTGGTGGCACCGCGCCGCCCGATGACCGTACAGGATTTGCTGCGCCATACGTCAGGCCTGACTTACGGGTTTTTCGGCGAAGGCATGGTCAAAAAGGCTTATCAGGACGCGGACGTCGGCACTGGCGGCGACATCACAAACGCCGAATTTGCCGAGCGCATCGCGAAGATGCCGCTGGCTTTTCAACCGGGCAGTACGTGGGATTACAGTAACTCAACCGACGTTCTTGGCCGCGTGATCGAAGTGGCGTCGGGCCAGACATTGTTCACGCATCTGAAAGAGCGCCTGCTGGTGCCGCTTGGTATGAAAGACACGTCGTTTTACGTGCCAGACGCTGCTCGCCAGGCGCGCATCGCTGAACCGTTTAATGATGACCGATCAATTGGTGTCAACGCGCCCGTATTCGACCCGCGCAAGGTGCTGGCGATGGAGTCTGGTGGCGGCGGGCTCATGAGCACTGCGATGGACTACGCACGCTTTTTGATGATGTTGCGCAACGGTGGTCAGCTTGAGGGCCGTCGCTACATTAGCCCGGCAACGCTCGCATTCATGACATCCGATCAGCTAAACGCGACCGTGACGCGCACGCCGCTCTATCTTCCCGGTCCCGGCTATGGCTTCGGTCTTGGTTTTGCTGTGCGCACCAGCGCTGGCGAAGCCGCGTATCCCGCAGCCCTCGGCGAGTATTACTGGGGTGGCGCGGGCGGCACCTACATGTGGGTCGACCCGGCGAATGATCTTTTCGTCGTTTTCATGATGCAAAGCCCGAAACAGCGCGTGCCGTCGCGCTCGGTTCTGCGCAACATCATTTACGGTGCGATCACTGACACAAAGGTCAGCGGCGGTCACTAGCTACCAGCCACAGGTTTAGTTGACTCGGTCGCCGGGCCAACGCAACGTATGGCCCGTGCGCCGGGTGAACTCGATGAGGTCCTCGGGCGTGTCGATGTCGACGCGATAGTGCGTGTTGTCGGTGTCAAACCAGTGCACGCGCTGCGGGTTCGCTTCACGCCAGCGACGGCCCATCAAGTGGGTGTCGCCCTGCAACCATTCTGCGCACAAACTCGCGTCAAATATCACCGGATTTCCCGGCAATCCCGACACTCGTGGCACCACCATGGATGCCACATCGCTGCGATTTTTGAACGTGTCAATCAGCGCCGCCACGTCGTCAGCGTTGAGCAGAGGCTGATCGGCCAGAGCGATGATCACAGCGTCAGCTTTTTGGGTCAGCCTGTGCAAACCGATACGCACCGACGAGGGCTGGCCATCGTCTGGGCTCCGATTGGTGACGGTTTCAACGTTGGAGACCACGGGACCGGCGCGTACCGCCGCCTCGATCATCGCCGAGTAATGCCCGAGCACCACCACGATCTCGTCAACGCCCGCATCCGACAGCGCCTTCAGTTGCCGATGGATGAGCGCCACTCCGTCGAGCTCAAGCAGTGATTTCGGCTTATGCCCGAGCCGACTGCCCGCGCCGGCTGCGAGCAGCACGGCACCGAGGGCCAGGCGCGCTGGAGGAGACGAAGGACGAGGGATATTCATGGTGCGGCGCGGTCACGAGTCCGTTTATCAGATGGACGTCACACGAACTTTAGACGGCGAATCGGGAATGAAAGCATATGAGCGCAAACGCCTCGATTGCGCTTTGTCGATCCTGTCCAAAGAGCATCAGCTTTTCGTTGCAATGGCGTTTTAACCGAGGCTAAGTTCGTAAAATACATAAAGTCGATAATTCATATTTTTAGCGTCTATCCCATATGCAATAGAGGTTACACGAAAAAGCTATTGACCTGTAAGCATTGAAAAGCGAATCTGCCCATCGGCCAGCGCGACGTAACATTAGCCGATGATAATGAACGCTCCTTCCTCCGACACTGACCCGATTGACATTGATGACGGCGACGCGACCGTCACGGTTAAAGAACCCAGACTTTGGCAAGACGACGGCTGGACTGCACGCGTCGTCAAGAACGAAGACGACGACGGCTGGGCCGTAGAAATGTATAAGGACGGCGAACGCGAACCCGCGCTGGTCGGCCCATGGACGATGGGGCGCAACAAAAAAGACCCTAAGCCGCTCGACGTATCGGCATTCCACACGCTGATCAAAACAGCATCCGAGGTCATCACGCGTCACGAACAGTCGCAATTTGCGAGACTAAACAAGTCCGTTAGCGTGGACGTAGGCGACACACGATGGAAAGTGGCGCTACAAATCGTGCCCGATGACGATGACGCACATGCGCTGCTCTCCGCCACCGACCACCTCGGCGAAGAAATCGCGAAGATCCGCGTGCGGCCGGACTTTCGGCTGAATGTGGCGAGTGCGTCGGCGTGGATCGAAAGCGATTTCCGCAAGCCGAACTGAGGCCGCGCGCCGGCCACTACCGCGTTTGACGTTAGCCGTCGCCCGTCGGCACGCAAAACCGCCTTTCAATGCGCAGATAGACAACGCTGCTCCACGATACTTGCATATGCAATAATTGCAGCTACATTCAAATCAGATTCGAGAGCGTCCGTCGTGACCACTGCCGCAATGACCGCTGTCAGCACAAGCGCAGCGCCTACTTCAACCAATTCAACCGTAGCGCCAGATGCCGCGCCCGCACATAAAGCGGATCCTCTGCTGACTGCGCCAATATTGCCAACGTTGTTGCGCTTTGCGCTTCCCAACATGGCCGCCATGCTGTCAACCGCGCTGGCCGCGATTGCCGAGACGACCTACGTGGGCAGCTTCGGCGTGTCTTCGCTGGCCGCGATGGCGCTGGTGTTTCCCATGATCATGTTGCAGCAGATGATGTCTGCCGGTGCGATGGGCGGTGGCGTGTCGTCGGCGGTGAGCCGTGCGCTTGGCGGTGGCGACACCGAGCGCGCCAGCGCGCTGGCCGTTCACGCCATGTGGATAGGCCTGAGCGCAGGTGCCGCGTACATGGTGTTGATGCTCGCCTTCGGCCCGACGATCTACGCGATGCTTGGGGGCAGTGGTGAGGCACTGACCCAAGCCGTCGCTTATTCCAACGTTGCTTTCGTTGGATCCCTCGGTGTCTGGCTGACCAATACGTTTGCATCCGTTGTTCGCGGCTCCGGCAACATGAAAGTCCCCTCGGTAACCTTTCTCGCTATTTCGGTGGCGCAGGTACTCATTGGCGGCGCACTCGGACTCGGGTGGGGATCGTTCCCGCGCTGGGGCATGCCGGGGGTAGCAGCGGGTCAGGTGATCGCGTATGGCGCGGGCGCTGTGTTTTTGTATTTCTATCTGACCTCAAGCCGTTCGCGGATCAAGCTCGCCACATCGACTACGCCGGTCAAAAAAGAACTGCTGCGCGATATTCTGAAAGTAGGGGCGCTCGCCTGCATTTCACCACTGCAAACGGTTCTGACCATTTTGATTTTGACGCGGCTGGTAGCGCAGTTCGGTACTGACGCGCTGGCCGGTTACGGCATTGGCACGCGGCTGGAATTTCTGCTGGTGCCTATCGCGTTTGCGGTCGGCGTTGCCTCAGTACCTCTTGTGGGTATGGCGATCGGTGCCGGGAAAATCGCTCGGGCGCGCCGTGTCGCATGGATCGCCGCCGCAATGACTACGGTGATACTTGGCCTGCTGGGTTTGTTGCTTGCGATCGCACCTGACCTCTGGACGACGCTCTTCACCGTGGACGCACGCGTCGTCAGCTCGGCAGCGGTGTACTTTCGCTGGGCCGGTCCGGCGTACGGACTATTTGGTTTGGGTCTGTGTCTTTACTTCTCCTCGCTCGGCGCGGGCAAGGTCGGCGGCCCGGTTCTGGCGGGTACGCTGCGTCTCGCCGTCGTGGCGATTGGCGGCTGGATGCTCGCCGCAGCAAAGGCACCGCCATGGACCATCTTCGCGCTCGTTGCGCTCGGCATGGCTGCCTACGGATTGGCCATGGTGGTGGCCGTGCGCGCCACCCGCTGGGGTGTGGAGCGGTAAATTCACCCGATCCTGCGAGGCGACGACCAGACAAAAAAAGGCCCACCGAAGCGAGCCTTCTTGACACAACGTCGCGATGAGACGACGCTGATCGGCGACTAGTGCTTGTTAATCATCGGCAACATTGCAGTGACTTCCTGCTTGCCGTTTTTTACTTCAACGAGGAAGCTTTCGCGATCGATATCGCCTTTGTCGTCAAAGCACACGTCCAGCAGAATGCCTGGATTGTCTTTGACTTTGAAGCAGGAGTTTTTCATAGCAGCCGCGATGGCTTTGCCGTCGGTGCTCTTCGCCTTTTCAATCGCCGCTTTCAGCATGTAGGCTGAGAAATAGCCCTTGATGCCGTTGTGATCAGGCTTGGCTTTGAATTCTTTCTCGTACTTCGCACTGAAGTCCTTGAAAGCTGGCGCGTCGGCGGTGAGGCCAACGTGTCCGCGCACGCCATTGGCGGCAGTTCCCGCAAGTTCAATCACCTTGGCACCCATGAGCGTAGTTTCACCCACCATCGGTTTGTCATAACCCTGTTTGCGCAGCTCTTTGAGCAGACGAGCAGACTCTTCCTCATTGAGGTACGCAAAAAGCGCGTCAGCATTGGCCTGCTTGATGCGCAGCACTGCGGACGACATATCGACCTGACCCGGATCGGTTGAGATATCACCGGCCACTTTAATGTTGCGGGCACCCAGCTCTTTAACAATAGCGTCGCGACCACCTTTGCCGAAGTCGTTGTTGACGTAAGCAACGACGACTGACTTGGCCTTGAGGTCCGTGGCCATGTAGTTCGCCACTTTCGGCATACCCATCGACTGGTTGAACGATGAACGGAAGATGTACGGATTGCCCTGAGCGGTCACGTTCGATGCTTCACCGCCCGTGAAATTGGGGATGTTCGCCTTCTGGCTTTCGGTCTGGCTGACAAGAATTGAACCCGAGAAAACAGGCCCGAAGATAGCCGTGACTTTTTCGTCAATGGCTTTGACCGTCATCGCCTTAGCAATGGCAGGCTGTGACTGCGTATCCATTTCTATGGACTCAATCTTCTTGCCCATGATGCCGCCAGCTGCGTTGATCTCGTTGATGGCGAGTTTGGCACCGTTGCGGTATTGACTGCCCGCCGCTGTGCCACCGCCGGAAAGCTCAACGACCTGAGCGATCTTGATTTGTGCCGATACAGAAACGGCGACAAGCGCCGCAGCGACTACTGTGAGTTGGCCAAGGGTTCGGCCGATTTTGGTTTTCATGGTTTTTCCTCCTATTGAAAACGGTAATGAGTAACGAAAAATACTGGGTTCGCGATGACTATTTGTTAGCGTGACCGCCGAGAAACAGGCGATTCAAATTCGGATCATCTAGTAATTCTGCCGCAGGTTTGTCCACCGCCAGACGCCCCATTTCGAGCGCCAGCGCACGGTCTGAATATTTCAGGGCCGTGCGGACGTTTTGTTCGACCATCAATACGCTCTTGCCCGAATCTGCAAGCTTGCGAAGCAGTTTCATGACGTCTTGCACGATGATCGGCGCGAGGCCAATTGACGGCTCATCGATCAGAATCACTTCTGGTTTCACGAGCAGTGCGCGTCCCACTTCCAGTTGCTTTTGTTCGCCACCCGATAGGGACGCTGCTCGCGAGTCTGTGCGCTGCTTGAGGCGTGGAAACAGTTCCATCACCTCGGCAATACGCTCTCGCAGCAGCGCTTTTGGCAGGTGCAAACCGCCAAGCTCGAGGTTGTGCAAAACGCTCAAAGAACCGAACAGATTCCGCCCCTGCGGCACGAAGGCCATACCCTCTGCCAGCAACTGACGCGGTGTGCGGCCATTGATCACCTCACCGTTAAAGCGAACTTCACCAGAGCGCGGCGTCAGCATGCCGAACAAGGTCTTGAGCACCGTTGATTTGCCCGCGCCATTGGGGCCGATCAACAGCGTGATCTCGCCTTTTCTGGCGTCGAGCGTCATCTCGTTGAGTACGGTCAAGTGCGTGTAACCAGCGACCACCTTGTCGAATTCGATCAACGCACCGGAAGATTTCTTCGGCATGGCTTCAACACTAGTTTCCAAGATACGCCTCCAGCACAGCGCGATTACCCTGAATTTCTTCGGGTTTACCAACAGCAAGCACTTTGCCTTCCACCATGCACACCACGCGATGGCAGAGCTTCATGATGAAGTCCATGTTGTGTTCGATCACGATGAAACTGCCACCCTGCTTTTTGTTCAATTCAACCAATAATTCGCGAAGCCCGTCCACGAGCGACGGGTTTACTCCAGCGCAGGGCTCATCCAGTAAAACAAGTCGCGGCTTTGGCATGAACGCCATCGCAATATCGACCAGTTTTTGTTGACCGTACGAGAGTGAACCCGCAGGTAAATCGGCCACGTGGTTCAAGCGGAACAGATCGAGCATTTCCTGCGCGCGATCCGCGAAACCGTTGTCAGGCGATGCAAACATTCGCCCCCAAAAGGTGCCGGTGTGCTCCTGCGCCGCAAGAATCAGGTTGTCGCGCAACGAGAGCTTGCCGAACACCTGCAAATTCTGAAATGTACGACCAACGCCCAGACGCGAAAGCTCAAGCGGTGATCCGCCCGAGATGTCCTTGCCTTCAAATTCGACCTTGCCGGCGTCCGGTTTGATCTGGCCAAGGATCGAGTTAAACAGCGTGGTCTTGCCGCTGCCATTCGGACCGATGACGCCAAGAATTTCACCGGGTTCAACGTCAAAGCTGACGCCGCCTACCGCCTGAATCGCGCCGTAAATTTTCTTGATGTCGCGAACTGAAAGGATACTCATGCCGTTGCACCTTTAGCCGTTGCCGCGGCAGCGACTTCGGCAATCTGCTTCTGCCCGGCCGCACGCTTCGCCTGCGAGAGTTGCCAGGCTTCCTTCATCGAAAGCAATCCGCCCGGTAGCCAGATCATCATGGCAACGGCAGTGAAGCCGAACACCGCGAGATACCAGTCTTTGAGGAAGCGCAAATATTCAGGCAACAACAGCGCTATCGCCGCACCGAGCACCGGGCCATAAAAACGCCCCGAACCACCGATCACCACCATCATCAAAAACAGCAGCGAATTGGAAATACCGAATGGCGCAGGTTCGATGAAGTTGACGAGCGGTGCGAACAAAGCTCCAGCGATGCCTGCATACGCTGCACCAATCGCAAACGACATCAATGTGTAGGCCGTGATGTTCACGCCCGTACTTTCCGCGCGAATCGGGTTGTCGCGCAACGCCGCAAACGCGCGCCCCCACGGTGAGCGCAACAGAAGCGCGAGGAGCACACCGAAGATGACGGTTATCGCAAGCACGAGGAAGTAAAAACTCGTATTACTTTCAAGCGAGACGCCGAAAAAATCGGGCCGCTTGATGTTCTGAATTCCGAACGTGCCGCCGGTCAGCCACTCTTCATTTCGGAAGAACAACACTAACAGCAGATTGAATCCAAGCGTGGCAAAACCAAGGTAATGCAACTGAACCCGCAGCGCCGGAAAACCGATCACGAGACCCAGTGCGAAGCAAATCACAATAGCCATCGGCGAGGCAATCCAGAACGAAATTCCGGCCTTCATCATGATCGCAACGGTGTAGGCACCGACGCCCATAAAGCCCGCATGGCACAGCGATTTCAGGCCTGCGTAACCGACCGTGAGATTCAGGCCCATCGCCGCGATGACGTACACCAGCCACAGCGTCAGCAGGTAGAGGCCATAAGTCTTTAAGAGCGCTGGCGCAAAACACATCGCCAACAGAGCAAGCGTCAAAAGTGCCAAGTGTTGCGTGGAAAGTAGTGTGGTCTTCTTCATACTTTCCTCTCCTGCGGCGTACCCAGAAGCCCATCTGGTTTGACCAGAATCACCGCTAAAAACAGCACCAATGCCACTCCATCTTTGTACGCTGGCGTCAGGTACGCACCCGCAAGGTTTTCCAGAACACCGACCAAAATTCCACCGAGCAATGCGCCGCGCGAATTGTTAAATCCTCCGATGATCGCGGCGAAAAATGCCTTGAGGCCGATGTTGTCACCCATATCGAATTTGGCGAGATACGTGGGTGTAATCAGTAGCGCAGTCACTGACACAAGAATGGCATTGATCGCAAACGTGTAGAAGATCATGCGCTTGACGTTGATGCCTAGCGCTTCCGCCGAGAACGTGTTTTGCGCCACCGCCTGCATTGCACGACCCGTGATTGTCTTGTTCAAAAACATTTGTAAACCCACCACCATCAGGCCGGCAAAAACCAGCGCTCCGACGTCACTGTAGGAGATCGTGACACCTGCCAGCTTGAACACTTCATCGCCGAAAATGCTCGGAAACGGATGTGGCTCGGCACTGTACCCTGCCTTAACGAAAGACTTAAGTCCAATCGACAGTCCAAGCGTTGCGACGACGACCGAAACAACGCCGCTGCCGCGCATTGGATCTACGATCCATTTCTTGAATGCGGCACCCAGCACCAGAATCGAGAGCGCCACCGCCACGATGAATGAGGCCCATAACGGCAAGCCCATCGACATGCCGATCAGCATGGCAAAAGCCGGCAGCATGACGAACTCGCCCTGCGCAAAGTTGATGGTGCCCGCCGCTTGCCACAACAGTGTGAAACCAAGAGCAGCCATCGCATAGATGGCCCCCATGGCGACGCCGCTCAGCAAAAGCTGCATGAAATCGGTCATAAGATCTACTCCTATTTTTATCGCTGGTTTTATTCGTAGGGCGCGTGCTTACGTGAACGCGTGCCCGCCTCGTCAATCCTTCGGGGTAGCCGCCATCAAATGGCACTTCGCGGGGATTGGAAGGCGCAGAGTGCGTGCCCTACGACTGAACCACTTACCTCAGTGATGGGTACTTCGTGAAATCGTACGCGGCAGGCTTCGCCGCTCACTTTGTGCTGCGACCCACATCGCCGCATCGCGCGCGCGCAAGGCCACAGCCTCACAAGGCATTTGCACGTAATCGTCGTTGAATACTTCAAAGCTCCAGTCACCGCGATAGCCCGAGCGATCAATCATGCGGATCATCCGTGAGAGTTCAGCGCTATGCACGCCCTCCCCCGGAAAAACGCGTAAGTGGCGCGCGGTTTCGATCCGCTCTTCTGGCGTGCGAACCGCGCTCCACAAGAAGTCCGAGAGCTGCACAAAAGCGATGCGCTCGCCGGGAATAGTCGCCAGTGCATCGAAATCGGTACTGTTCAAACTGCAATTGGCGAGCACGTGAAACGAGTCAATGCATACGCCCAGATTGTCGCGATCCGCGCGCTGGACGATCTCCCACGACAGCTCAAAATCACTCACATGTCGTCCCCAAGACAACGCTTCGAAGCCGACGCGAATGCCCAGCGGCGTCGCGAGCATCGCCACTTTGCGCAAATCAGCAGCAATGTGATCAATGTCACCAGAAGCATGCGCCGACGTGGACGAGCAAATCAGCAAACGCTCTGCCCCGACCGCTTCACACAGCCTGAGCATGGTTTTCACGGTCTCAATTTTGTAGCGATGCAACGGGCCCGACAGGCCCTCATAGTCGCGCATCACCTGAACGGCATTCACGCGCAGGCCCGACAGACGCACTTCGTTTAATGCTGCTTCATATCCGTCAGGATGGCCGACCATATCTTTAGCCCAAAGCGTAATCTGCGTGAATCCTGCCGCGACGTTCGCGTCCAGCTTGCTCTCCAGTGAACCGGCAAGCGTAATCGTATCCATCGAAAAATTGGCGAGATTCACAGCACCCCCAGCGCGCGAAATTCGTCAGCGGTCACACCAGGCCAGCCGAAGCGCTCCATGTACAAAGGCGCTTGTTCAAAGAGCATTTCTTTACCCTTCTGCACACGATGCCCACGAAATGCGGCAACACGCAAAAGCTCGGTGTTTTCAGTCTTCATGCCGCAATCAGCAATGATTGCCGAGGGTTTCGCGTTGTCCAGTGAAAAGGGCATCGAGTCGCCGGGATTCATGCCGAGTGGCGTGCCATTGACTAACAGGTCGTAACCCATTTCGTCGGCGTGGCCAGCCGTCGCCACAGTCACCACCGTCTCGGGATAGTGCTTGCGCAGACGGCTGGCGAGACCACTCAACACCGCCGAATCGATATCGACCAGTCCCAGATGCGCAATACCGCGATCTGCGAGTGACGCAGCAATCGCACTGCCCACACCGCCACACCCGACGATGAGCGCCGAATTGTTCGGGTAGTCAAATCCGTCCGGCGCGGCAGTCATGTCCAGCGCGCGCACAAAGCCCTCACCGTCGATCAGGTCAGCAACGATTCGTCCGTCCTTGTCGCGGAAGATGGCATTGGCGGCACCCGCCGCGAGAGCCGCATCTGTCGCGACATCGCCAACCCGAATCGACGCGGCTTTATGCGGAATCGACACACAAATGCCGCCAACGTTCGGCGCGCTCATCATACTTTTCACAAAGCTCGCGTAATGTTCAGGCGCAACGCGCATAGGCACGCAGACCGCATCAATGCCATGCTTGGCGAAATACGCGTTGTAAATCGCCGGGGCCTTGACCTGTTCAACGGGCCACCCGATAACCGGAAACACGCGCGTGGTGCCCGAAATTGGAATCACTTGCCCGCTCCCAGATTGCTTTTTACAAATTCAAAGGACGTACCGCCCAGATAAGTCACCGCGCCTTTGTCGCTGGTGTGAACGCTGTCACTTTCGATGAAGTTCACACCGCGCGCGGACAACTGTGCGACCAGCGCCGTAATATCAGGCGCGCCGAATCCAACACGCGTTAATTTCTCCTGCCACGCCAACACAGCGGCTTGTTCCGGTGGCTCGACCAATTGGAGGTAGAACTTGCGGCAGGGACTTTCCAGCAGCGTACCTTTCGGCAAAACGCCGAAATATTGCCCTTGTGGCAACACCGTGAAACCAAACAATTCTTTGTAGAAATCGACCCATTCTTTCGTACGCGCTTCTTCAATGGCTTGCACGATGCCGAAGAAATGCATACCCGCGATGGCATGCGGTGCTTCGGCGACTGCTGGCAGCTTCTTGAAGTCCACGTCGTAAATCGAGAACTCTTCATAGCGGTCTACAAAATAGATCACGCTGTCGCCCACCCCCATGATGCCGGGAATGTTCAGTTCCATCGCTCCCGCGCGCGGGGCGGCATTTCCGGCGTGGTTATCTGAAATTGGCCATGCGCCTTTCTCGATGCAGTGCGAGTACGCGGCGGCGGCGTCCCGCACGCGCAGCGCAAAAGCTTTGAGACGCGGTGCCTGGGAGTCTTCAGCGCTACTGCCAGCCACCGATGGGTCAGCGTTGACAATCACATTCATGCCTCCCGCGCGGTAGAGCACGATTTCGCGCGAACGATGGCGCGCCACAGCCGCAAAACCCAGTCGCTCAAGCGCAGCGCCAAATGACTGCGGCTCCAACGTGACGTATTCCACGTATTCAATACCGTCAACACCGATTGGGTTCATCGCGCGCATTCCTTCTACTAGATTCAATATACCTGTCTGAAACCGTATCTACTCTCGCCACGCTACCGTATCAAAACCGGGTTAAACAAAAAAACTTTGTGCGATTAACGCACATATGTGCGATAATAGAACATAACTTGAATCACAAGTCAAGCAAAGGCTCTAAAAAAGTGGCTCCACGGTCCCTGCTTAATCTGGCTTTTCCGGGTTCGCTCCCGACGCTATCGGGAAGTCTCATCGCCCCCGAAATGCAAAAAGCCGACATGATCGATGGGCTGCGCAAAGGGCTGGACGTGATCTGCGCGTTTGACGATGGTACGCCGAAGCTGACGCAAAGCGAGCTGGCACAGCGGCTCGACTTAAGTCGAG
>JANXNI010000009.1 GCA_025354165.1 Burkholderiales bacterium
CCGAAGCGGACGCGGGTCGCGGCAGAGCCGCGCCTACAGGTTTTGGCTCGCGGATTTTGTTAATAGCTTTTTTCTGAAACGACCACTCAACTTGGGCTTAGCATCGATTTATGCATAAACCCGGTATTTATGTAAAACTGCGCCTATGCCCATATGGAACGGCGTTCTCGCATGAAAGCTGCTACAAAAAAATCAATGCTTTTCAGCGGAGCGATGATGCCCGTAGGCGCTTTGATCCCGCGATGCGCCAGCCATCCATCGCGGCGATAAATGCGCCTACGCGCCGTTTGCGCAGAATGTCACCGATCAACACCTAAGGTGCAACCCCACAACTCGCCGACAAATAACTTAGCAAATCGGTTGAAGTCCGTCGCGGCGCCGCGGCGCTCAATGCGTTAGCCGTCAGCGCTGCGCCGCTGTAGCCCAGCGCTGCACGGGCCATCAGCACCGCATCAGTCGTGGCCAGCACTTGCCCGTCACCGTCGAGATCAAGGCTGCATTTGACGACGCCGATGGGGCTGTACACCGGCGTTCCCGTACCGAACGGCGCGCTGCCGCGCTGGCCGAGCGTGTTGTCGCCCCAGCAGTTCATGGCCCCCGCTGTGCTGATCGTGCACGCGTGGTTGAGACCGGCCGCCATCGTCGCCACGCCGCTACTCTGGCCCGTTACTGGCAGCGGTAGAGCGCTGTTGCCGGTGGGTTGTCCCACGTTTCCCAACTGCCCTTGATTGTTGAGCCCCCAGCAAAACGCCTGACCGCTCACCACCGCACAGTTGCCCGCATTGGCCGCAAAAATCTTGGTCGGCCGAAACGACGCACCGAAGTAATAAGGCGACGTTCTGGGGCTACCGCTCGCCACGACGCCATCACCCACCTGCCCGAACGTGCGGTCACCCCAGCACCACGCGTCGCCCGTGCTGCCATTGGCCGCGCACACATGCGCGCCCCCAGCGGTGACCAACGTGGCCGTGGTGACGCCGGTCGCCGCCGCTACTGGCACGCTGCTACTAACCGAGCCACCGTTGCCAAACTGACCGTTGACTCCGCTGCCCCAGCAGCGCACCGTGCCGCCCGTCACCGCGCAGGCGAAGTACGACCCAGCGGTGAGATGCGTCACGCCGGTCAAGCCCGACACGGTCGCAGGCGTCAATACTTGCGCGCTGGCCGAACCACTGCCGACCTGCCCTGCCGAATTGCCCCCCCAGCAGCGCACGGAGCCGTCACCAGAGGAGAGATTTCGCATTTGCGCACAGCTAAAGTCCGCCCCCACCGCGACTGCTACCACCTCACGGCCGATGATGGACAGACCAACCACCGGCACCGGCGTCGGGCTTGAATTGGTCGTACCGTTACCAAGCTGACCTTCGATGCCTTCACCCCAGCACTTCACCACGCCCTGCGCCAGCGCGCAGGTATGAACACGCCCCGCCGAGACGGAGGTCACGCCGGTTAACCCCGGCACCACCACCGGAATCGCCGAATTGGTAGTCGTGCCATCGCCCAACTGCCCCGACGCGTTGAGCCCCCAACAATGCAAACCACCACTGCCATAAATCGCGCAGGAGTGGTTGAACGAACTCGCTACCTGCGTGTAGGTTTCGCCTTGCGCGGCGGGGGCGAATAGCAAAGACAGGCTGGCGACGCTCGCGGCTAGAAATGAGAGATAACGTGACACCTGCGTGCTCCTTGCGTAGTGACGACTGCACTGAAGAACGCGATCCCAAAGCCAAAACGGACATTGCGGAGGAAATTTTTTGGGTGATCACGGCGCAGTCGGGGTCGACACCCAGCACCGAGCGCCGGCTGGGCGGGTCGCTGGGGTTTCAACCCAGCCTACGGCTAGGCGTTACCACACTTCAAATTTCCGTCAAAAATCGCCGAGCTTGCTGCGCTTGGGGCGTGTCTGCCCCTACTGCAGATTCCAACTGGGTTAGCGCCTCTTTGAAGGCAGCGCGTGCATCAACCTTGTTGCCCAGCGCCACCTGCACCTGGCCCAGCATCAGTAGCGCAGAGCCCACTCTTGCACTAGTTGGAAAGTCTTTGTGCTGCTCGTGGAGCGACGGAATACCCCCGCCGACACATAGCGGGATACACGACACCCCAATCACTATTGACGCGAGGGCGATGCTGAAAGTCGCAGGGCGTCGACAGACTCGGGGGCGTTTTCCCCGAGCGACGCATGCAAGTGGGCAACGCTCGATGCAGCTGCGCCCCGAGCGACGTCGCCGCGCTGAGCCGCGAGCTCGACCCTTGCCAGCGCAAGCAGCGCTCGTCCCATCCATTCGCTGTGCGTAAAGCCATGCATCGACTGTCCGGCAAGTGCAACTGCCTGAAGCGCGTTTTCTCGCGCCGCCGCCATATTACCCGCGCTTGCGTGGGTCTCAGCCAATGCGGACATCGCCAGCACGCCCCGTATCCTCGCACCACTGGCCGATGCGTAGCGGCCCTTCGCATCTTCCAGCATGGCCACTGCCTGCACCAATTCGCCGTCGAGTAGGTGCGCGATGCCACGGGCGGTCATCGCGGTGGCGATCACAGGATGCCGCGGCCCGACCTGTCGCTGCAGGAGCGCCAAAGCTTCGGTGGACAGAGCCGTGCAGATTGCGCGTATTTTTTTTGCGCAGGCTGTTCTTCCAGCGTGTACTGTTGCGAAGGCAATGGCCTGCGGTTCGGCCGCTCGTTTTGCGTCGAACAACGCTCGCGCCAAGAGCGACTCCGACTCGTCAAACCGACCAACATCACGCAATAGGCTCGCATAGTTGACGACCGCAGGCCGACTGTAGGATCGCCCGTCTCGGGCAGCGACCTCAAAACTGCGCAGTGCGATGCTTAACGCTTCCTGCGTTTGACCCGCTTCCGAGAGCGCCATTGACAGCCCGCCGCGAACGGTACTGGCTAAGTTGACCTCGCCCTGACCTGAAGCGTCCAGCAGTGCCAGCGCTTGCCGGAATTGCAGAATACCGTCACCAAAGTTACCCGATTGAATGTGGGTTTCAGCCAGCAACGACATCAGGTAGGTGCGCGTGCTGAGCGTTCCAGGCCGAGGCTTTATGCGGCTCAGCGCGAGCGACGCATCGGCCAGTACCGCAGCCGAAGCTGAGCCGCGCTCCGAATGGAAAATGGCGCGACTGATTAGGCAACTGGTGAGCCCTTCGGCCTGCGCGCCGATTGTTTCCTCATACTGCGAAATGATGCGATTTAGCTCTGCACCCGCTTCAGTCAACTGGCCGCGCCGACCGTTGTTTTCAGCGATGGTGCAGCGCGCCTTCGCTATTAAATCTGCACTCGTGGCTTGGCGGGCCGACTGCTCCGCTTGTTCTAAAACAACCGACGCTGATTGGAATTCACTGCGCGAAATCAGCATGTCAGCAACGTCAAGCTGTAGCCGTGCGCGCGTGACCGGATGCGACGCATACAACTGCTCAATGAGCGCTTGCGCCGCAGCCAATAGCTCCGCCGACGTAGTCGCACCAGACGAGTTGGTCAAGACTGAGCGCAGCAAATACGCCGATGCCTCGGAGTCTGTAAGCGCCTCAAGCGCCTGCACCTTGGCAAGCTCAGCCTCAATGCGTCGTTGCTCGATCCGGACGGCCTGCAACGAGACCACGACCACACCGACCGCGAGCAACAAAAAAATAGCCGCACCTGTCGACACCGCCCACCGATTCCTCCGCACAAACCGCCCCACCCGGTACCACCCCGCATCCGGCTTTGCAGCAATCGGTTCGTACGCCAGATACCGCTTCAAATCATCGGCAAATGCTTGCGCTGTGGCGTAGCGCTGCTTCGGGTCTTTGCGTAATGCTTTGAGCACAACGGTGTCCAAGTCACCACGCATTCGGCGAGCGCTTTTTCCTGATTCGCTGTCGCCCGTGTTCGCCATGAGCAGTTGATCGCTCGGCTTGCTTGGGTCTTGGTCGAGGATGGCTTGTTCCAGATCGCGCCGGGTTGAGCCTTTTGGGTTGTAGGGCCTGCGACCGGTGAGCAATTCGTAGAGCACGATGCCGAGCGAATACACGTCACTGGCGGTTCCGAGGCTTGCGTTGTTGACTTGCTCGGGCGAGGCGTAATCGAGCGTGAGAGCACGGCCTGAAAGTCGCGTTAGTTGCGTGGCATCAGCACTTTGCGATTCCTCGTCATCGAGCAATTTGGCAATGCCGAAATCGAGCAAATGCGGCTCGCCTTTGGCATCCACCAAAATGTTTGATGGCTTGATATCGCGATGGATGACGAGCTGCGTGTGCGCATGGGCGACAGCCTCAATCACGCGGATGAAGAGCTGCGCGGTGGCTTCGGGCTTAAGCCGCTTTGCTTTGACGAATTCCGTGATTGGTTGACCCTGCACGTATTCGATGGCGATGTAGGGTTGAGTCTTCTCATCAACGCCCGCGTCGTAGAGCCGCGCGATGCTCGGATGCTCCAAGCTTGCGAGAATGTTGCGCTCTCGCGCGAAGCGGGCGGCGAGCAGCCAGTTGAGGTTTTCAACAAGCGGCATTTTGAGTGCGACTTGCCGCGAGTGTTGACCGTCGGCACGCTCGGCGAGCCACACTACACCCATGCCACCACGACCGAGCTCTTTGATCAGCCGATACGGGCCGATACGTTGACCGGGTTCGCGGCTCGGTACTTCATCAGACAGCGTGGTGCCGAAGCGCGTTGAATTCGCATTGATGGCACCGCCTCCGTTGCCCGCGTTCGATTTCCCCGCAGCCAGCACAGCGGCTTCGCGCATCGCCTGCGAAATGGGCGGCAGCAGGGGCGCGGCAGACTCAGTATGCGCATGCGCGAACATCTGCGCGAAGCCACGCGCGACGTCCGCGCCCGCGGCGTAAACCTCGCGCTGCACGGCATCGCGCGCGGACGCATCGCCGCTTTGCCAGCGATCGTACAGGCGCGAGAGGTTGCGCAGTTGGTCGGTGGTTAGTGCCACATTAGCCTTGTCGGTTTTGTGGGAGCGGTTCTCCCGCGATGAGCAAAGGTGGGTAGCGCGGATGTCGACAATCGCGGTGGAACCGCTCCCACAAGGATCACGCCGAAAGCATCGCAGCCAACAGCGAGCGCGCTTTCGTCCAGTCGCGCGCGACGGTGCGCTCGGTGACGTCCATCGCTTCGGCAATTTCTTGCATGCTGAGGCCACCGAAATAGCGCATCTCAACCACCTGCGCGAGGCGCGGTTCAACGGCGGCGAGCTGTTCTAGCGCGTCGTTGATTTGCACCACGCTGTCATCGAGCGGGCTGGCGAGGCTCGCTTCCAACACCGTATTGATGGGGATGTCAGCCACGCCACCGCCGCGTCTATCCGCGAGCCGTGCGCGCGCCATGTCGACGATCACCGAGCGCATCACGGTTGATGCATAAGTAAAAAATTGTTTGCGATCCGAGACGCGCAACTCTTGCAGTTGCACCAGCCGCTCGTACGTCTCATGCACCAACACGGTGGGCGACATATCGGCCGCGCGACCATTGGCATGTAGCCGCGCGTTTGCGACACGACGCAGGTCTTTGTACAGCACGTCGAACAGCTTGTTGACGGCACGTGGCACGTTGTTATCAGCCGCTTTGATGAGTTCGGTGACGCTGGTGATTGGGGTCATGCATTGCCTATGCTGGCTCGGGTCGAACCGCAATGCGACCTGCGGGCTGAGTGAAGTGTGCATTGACATGAACGGTCTCGTCAACAAGGAATGTTCCTAGCGAGCGGTGCGGTTAGTTTGTAGGGTGGTCAGCCTGTGCTCACCATCACGGCGTGCAACTGGAGGTGAGTGCATGTGCCGACACTCGGTGGGCACGGAGTGCCCGCCCTACCTCCGTCACAGGATCATGCACGCTTGAAATACGCCACACTCGCGGCGATCACACCCGCGTCGCTCAGCGTGCGACGGTGACCGAGGCCAACCGTGGGGGACGCTTCGATGTGTCGGCCCACGGTGCACAGGGCGTGCGAATGCGAGTACGGCACTTCGCGATCGAAGCGATCGTGGATGACCAGTGTTGAGCATCGTGCGGCGCGCAACAACTCCACCACCGAGAGTTGATTCCACGTCGCGCGATAACCGTGGCGTGCCTCGAATCGATCACAAATTCGTTGCGCCACGTCCTCGCTCAAATTCAAGTGCTCGCGTGCCGCATCCATGAACCAGCGGCAGTGTTCGAACGCGCCGATACTGACTAATCGCGGGATAGCCATCCCGTGATCGCGGGCGGCGAGGAGCGTTGCCATCACACCAAATGAGTAAGCAAGGACGCCATGCGTTGGGCCCACCTTTCCTGCCACGGCAGCAATCGCCGCCGCACACTCGACTATGTCGGTTTGCCCTTGACCCGCCTCGCCGTGCGCGGGCAAATCGAAACTCACCGCGCGATAGCCAGCAGCGACCAACGCGGCGGTCAACCGCCCCATCTGCGTGCCGCGACCGCCCCAAGAATGCACGAGCAGCACGGTCGGCGCCTCCTGCCCCCATGTGGCGACAGGAATGCGTCGCTTGCCGACGATCACATCGAAGCGATCTGCCGTTTGCAACAACGCTTGCTCCCATGATCGCGGCTCGTGTCGCGGTGGCGTAGCGATCAGTTTTTGCGCAATGGCCGCTGCTGTTGCGGGCGCGACGGCGCACAAGGTCGCGCTGATGCGACGAACAAGCGGGTTACGTGAGCCGGAAAAAACGCGATGTTGGTCTGCTGCGAAATCGGCGCTCTGTTGTGTGGCATCAAGGCATCGAATTCGGTGACGGCAATCGGAGGCGTGCCGGTCATAGACATGATGAAAGTCCTTGCGATTTTGTGTTGCGATGCTGGGGTTACTGGCAAGAACGTAGGCCATCGTTGAAACCAGACATTCGTTGCGAAACTACGGAGCAAGCGATCAAAATGGGGGAGCGGCGTTGGTCGCGATTGGCGAATCGCGGCCAAGGCCGCTCCCACAAAAACGCATTCGGCACTCAAAATATCGATACAGCTTTTCGGTTAAATTCCCATTTAATATGGGCTTAGACACCAATCATGCATTTAGTCGGGTTTATCTATTTCCTGCCGCTATGCCATATTCCTAAACGATTTCACGAAAAAGCTGTACCCAGTTCACAGTTCGTTCGCTGGTTCAACCACCGGTTCGATGCAATCGCTTAAGTAGAATTCGTTGTCAATAACTACCGCGTTTGTTCGGCTCCCGCCAAAACAGCGCCTCCCCCGCGCCATGCGCAAATGGGTTCTCCCCGATTACGTTGAAGATGTGTTGCCGCCCGAGGCTGCCCGTATGGAGCAAACGCGCCGCGCGCTTCTCGACGCGTTCGCCGCTGCGGGTTATGCGCTGGTCAATCCGCCGCTGATCGAGCATCTCGAAGCGCTGCTGACCGGCACCGGGCAAGACTTGGAGCACAACACCTTCAAGCTGATTGATCCGCTGTCAGGCATGTTGCTCGGCGTGCGCCCGGACATCACGCCGCAGGTGGCACGCATTGACGCGACATATCACGCTGCGTCCGAAGGTGATTTTGAACGTCGCTATTGCTACGCCGGTGAAGTGCTGCGCACCCACGCTAGTATTGGCAGCAGCCGCGCGCTGACGCAGGTCGGTGCGGAGCTTTTCGGTTCGGCAACCGTTGCTGGAGACGTGGAAATCGTCAATCTCATGATTTCGTCTGCACGCGCAGCCGGTGCCGCGCCGTTGCTGCTCGATTGCGGACATGTCGCGGTATTCAAGGCGCTGGCGCAGCACTTTGAGCTGTCGCCGAAAGCCACGCAGGAAGCGGACGCCGCGCTCGCCGCCAAAAGCACCAGCGCGCTGGCTGAAATCAAATCGCTGCCGATAGAAGCACGCAGCTCCTTGGAAGCCCTCACCACGCTGTTTGGCCCCGCCAAAATGGTGCTGCAACGCGCCCGCGCCGCGCTGCCACGCAACGCAACGATTACGGCGGCGCTGGATCAACTTGAAGCGGTCGCGGTGGCGATCAACGAAGCGGGTGCGCAGTGCTCGTTGGACCTGGCTGATCTGCCCGGCCTCGACTATCACACCGGGCTCGTTTTCGTGGCGTACCTGCAAGGCACCACGCATATCGTCGCCCGCGGCGGACGGTACGACGGCGTCGGCGAAGCGTTCACGCAAGGCAACGCGCGAGCGAGGCCCGCGACGGGATTTTCGTTTGTTGATCTGCGTGCGCTGACTGAAGTAACGCAAACTACCTGACCTGGAGGAGCGACTTGTCGCGACCCCGTGCCAGACACGGTCCGGTCGCGGCAAACCGCTCCTACAAACACTTTCGTCTTTTGAATACTGGAACCTGAACATGCCACGTAACGTCGTCGTCATCGGCACCCAATGGGGTGACGAAGGTAAGGGAAAAATTGTTGACTGGCTCGCCGAGCAGGTGCACGGCGTCGTGCGCTTTCAGGGCGGTCACAATGCTGGCCACACGCTCGTCATCAACGGCAAAAAGACGGTGCTGCGCCTGATTCCTTCGGGTATCCTGCACCCGCACACGACCTGCTATCTCGGCAACGGCGTCGTCGTGTCGCCGAACGATTTGCTCAAGGAAATTGGCGAGCTAGAAGCGGCGGGTGTTGAAGTTCGTTCACGCCTCAAAATCGCCCACGCCTGCCCCGTCGTTGCGCCGTATCACGTCGCCATCGATCAAGCTCGTGAAGCCAAACGCGGTGAAGACAAAATTGGCACCACAGGTCGCGGCATTGGTCCGACTTACGAAGACAAAGTCGCGCGTCGCGCCATCCGATTGCATGACCTCTTGGAGCCCACGCTCGAAGCCAAGTTGCGCGATTTGCTCGACTATCACAACTTCATTTTGAAGAACTATCTCCACGCGCCCGAGGTCGATTTTCAGCAAACCTTCGACATGCTGCTTAAGGCGGGCAAAGACATGGAGCCGATGCTGGCCGACGTGTCGCATGCTTTGGTTGAAGCGCGTCGTCACGGCAAACCGTTGTTGTTTGAGGGCGCACAAGGCACGCTGCTCGACGTCGACAACGGCACCTATCCGTTCGTCACCTCCAGCAATTGTGTATCCGGCGCAGCGGGCCCCGGCGCTGGCGTCGGTGCCAAGATGATCGACTACGTGCTCGGCATCACCAAGGCGTACACCACGCGCGTCGGTGCTGGCCCCTTCCCGACCGAATTGTTCGACGACGTCGGCGCAGGCCTCGCCAAACGCGGCAACGAATTTGGCTCCGTTACCGGTCGCCCGCGTCGCTGCGGTTATCTCGACGTGCCCGCGCTCAAACGCAGTTTCGAAATTAACGGCGTTGACGGCATGGCCATCATGAAGCTCGATGTGCTCGATGGCATGGACGAAATCAAGATTTGCACCGCCTACAATTTCCGTGGCGAAGTAATTGATCGTCTGCCGTATGGCGCAACTGCCGTGGCCGATTGCAAGCCGATTTACGAAACGATGCCAGGCTGGAAAGAAACCACCTTCGGTGTTCGTAAATTCGAACAATTGCCGATGAGTGCGCAGAGTTATTTGAAGCGCGTCGAAGCGCTGACCGGCGTGCCTATCGCGCTTGTCTCAACCGGCTTCGAGCGCGATGATACGATTCTGATGCAGCATCCACTGAATTGATTATCTGACGGCACGCACACTATGCCGTCATCCTCGCGCAAGCGGGGATCCAGTTCGTAGGCCACGCGAAGCGTCAAACTAAATCACTTCGTCAACATTGATAAGCCGGTCTGGATTCCCGCCGTCGCGGGAATGACGGCACAGGGGAATTCATTCATGACAGATACGGGTCATTTGTACGTAACCTGGGAACGCTACCACCGTCTGATCGACCTGCTCGCATTGCAGGTTCACGATTCAAAGTGGGAGTTCGACAGCATCATCTGCATCGCCCGTGGCGGCCTGCGTGTTGGCGATCAGCTCTCGCGTATTTTTGACAAGCCGCTCGCGATCATGAGCACGTCGAGCTACGTCGAAGAAGGCGGCACCGTGCGCGGCAAGCTCCTCGTCTCCGAGCACCTCACCATGACCAGCGCCACCCTCGGCCCGCGCGTGCTTGTGGTCGATGATCTCGCCGATTCCGGGCACACATTGAACGTCATCAAGCAAGAACTGCCAGCGCGCTATCCGCATCTCACCGAAGTAAAAACTGCGGTCATCTGGAAGAAAGGCGTGTCGATGTTCAACCCGGATTTCTTCGTTGAATTTCTGCCCAACAGCCCGTGGATTCACCAGCCGTTCGAGAACTACGACAGCACGCGACCGCATCAGTTGATGCGCTAGCGACGCGATACGCGTTTACGTAAGCGCTTACGCAATCCACTGTCATCAAACTCCCCCCAAAACCTGATCGGTTCGTGTTTTCCGGCGCATCGAAGGCAGTAAAAAGGGCGGGGCTCATGCGCAAATTCCGAACCTGTACCATCGTTCCCGCTCTGGCTATTTCTGGTTGCACGAATGTGCCGACGACCATAGCGCCAGACACGAAGGCAGCGAATGGAGTCGATGGTTTGCCCTGCTTCGGCAACATTGATACGACCGTGCCTGGCCTTGTGGAATCAGGCAACACGCCGTGAATGGCGCAGGCGCAGCGCCCGGGTGGCAGAGGCTATCTCTGCTCGGCAAAGACCTTTTCGGTCATCCAGCCGTGCGTGTGTGGATCAAGGCGCGGTGGCCACCTGCGAACGATTGACATTAGTTCAGCAGTGCGGCTGGGGTCCAATGCGACAATCTGCAGCCTTAGATCCGACGCCTTCGAATCACCCATGTTCTGCCGTCGCAACGTTCGTGTGCGCAGAGAATCGATTGCGATACGCCACCGGGCTGATCCCAAACTGGCGCTGAAAAACGCGCCGCAAGTTTTGCTCTTCGCCGTATCCGACTGATGCTGCGATGCTCTTGAGCGGCAGTGCCGTCTCCTCTAGCGCGCGACACGCAGTTTCGAGCCTCATCGCTTCGACCGTCTTCGCTGGGGTGCGACCGAGATTACCGGTATAGGTGCGTGCAAAGGTACGCGGTGCCATGCCAGCCTGCTCAGCCAGCCGTTCGACGGAAAGGTCGTCGCTTAAGTGCGCAGCGATCCACACATGCAAGTCGGCAAACCGACCGCTGTCATGCAATTGCGCTGCAAGAGGTACGCTGAATTGCGATTGTCCACCAGAGCGCTTGATGAACATCACCAGCTGGCGCGCAGTTTCGATTGCGACTTGATGACCGAAATCTTCTTCGATCAACGCCAGCGTGAGGTCGATACCCGCAGTCACTCCGGCAGAAGTCCAGGTCGATCCATCCTGAATGAAAATCTTGTCCGAATCAATCTTTGTCTCGGGATGGCGTTCTTTAAGTCGGGTTACCCAATCCCAATGGGTCGCAACGCGCCGACCGTCTAGTTGACCAGCAGCAGCGAGCAAGAAGGCCCCCGTACAGACTGAACACAGCCGACGCACTTTAGATGCCCGCTTTGCAATCCAGGCGACAAGTTTTGGAGGCGCGTAGAACGCGGGGCCTTTGGACCCTCCCGGAGCAATGAGGGTGTCGATCTTCTTCGCATCCAGTGCTGACAAAGGTACTGTCATGATCGCGAGACCCGACCCGGTGGTGACGAGGCCGCCATCAATCGACGCGACGACGGTTTCATACAGAGCTGGGCCGGTACCAGAAAAACTTCTGTTAGCGGTGACCAGCGCCTGTAGCGGCCCGCTCAAGTCCAGCAGATTCATTTCGTCATAGGCAAGCAACACGACGCGGCACGTTTTTTTGGGAATCATCACTTGGGTTCCGCCGAATGAGGCTTCGCGCAATCTACCGCATCGAGCGTCTCGTCTCATCATTTCAGGAATCCTGGGTACTCGAAGTCAAGCGCGACCCCATACGCAGTCGATCTGCCGTAGCGCTTGACGATGGCCGCGAGCACATTGTCGGGCACACGCATTGACGGCATATCTTCGAGTTTCGGCAAGATCACATCCAATGCGTTGTTTCCGCCAACCACACGGTCCGGTATCAGCGTTAGGCCGTGCCGCGTATGTATCGGATCGCTCGACGCGGACAGCGAATAGGCATGACTACGACCCGTGCGCGAGTAGGCATCTGCTGTAAATGCCGGGACGATGTCGTCGACGCCTGACGCCACCCGTAAACCAATGCTTTACGGCGAGTAAAAACAACCATTCGTGATGTTGTTCGTTATGTATGCTGTCAGATTCGCGCCGAACTGCGGAGGAACCCAAGAAAATGACTACTTCTTCGAGCCTTCGATGATTGGGCTGGAGAGCGTCCCGAGGAACGCGATCAACGCCTCAACTTCCGGCGACGACAGCGCGATGGGCTTTCGCTCGGTGTGTCCGGCGGCACCGTGGGCAAGTTCGGTGTGTCCGACGGAAGCCGCTGGTGCTTTCACGTAATGCCCGACAACCTGTTCAAGGGACGCAAACTGTCCCGCATGCATGTAAGGCGCTCGGGACGTCACATTGCGCAAACCTGGTGTTTTAAAGGCTCCTTCTAGTTCCGCGCCTCCGCTGGCAATGAAACGAAGTTCATCACATTGGTTCGCGTTCGCGTCGCTAAACGGGCCAAGGCAGTTGAATTCATCATGCACTACCTTCGCGAGAGCAACGGCTCGACCACGGTCGGGACTCGCCGCATCTCGTTGCGGCACACCCGTATTGTGAAAATGCTGGTCTGTAAAGAGCGGGCCGTTGTGGCATGTCGCGCATTGCCCTTTGCCGATGAAAATTCGCAGTCCGTCAATTTCGGTTGATGTAAGCGCAGAACTCCCCGCTGGAACGCCTTTAACAACAGCCTCGGCGTAGCGATCAAAGCGCGATTGACCGTAACTAAGCGTGCGCTCGTAAGCGGCTATCAACTTGCCGATGTTGGCAAAGATGCGGCTGACGTCGTTCTGAATGGTTTTGGCGAGGCCATCCCATGCCGTTTTCTCGGCAGGCAAACCCTGCGGCCCCGCATCGGGCGGCACGCCGGTGAGATCTGGCATCGGTTGGAAAATCGCTTCATACTCTGCCCGGTAATGTGCCTCGATTAAATGCGCATAGTTAGAACGATTTCCGCCATGCTCAACAGCGTCCTCAAGAGGACCCAGTGCTTGCGCCCATACGCTATCTTTGCGTCCATCCCAGAAAAGCCACGGGCCGTATCCGGCGGCGACGACTGGCATGGATCGACGCGAGCCCACGCCCACGCCGATACCAACGGGCCGTCCATCCTGGAATGACTTCAACGGATCATGGCAACTTGCACATGAAACCTTGCCGTTACGGCTGAATCGCTCGTCATTGAAGAGTCGCTTGCCTAAATCTCGTGCAGCAGGTGAACCATCAACCGCATTGGAAACTTCCTTTGGCAGCGGTGGTAGCTGGCTTAACCGCATCGAAGCAATCGTAGCGCGCTCATCATTGGCCCAACGATCATTCACGGGTGTTACCCCCACTGATCTATCGGCAGCGACGGCGCTTTCGGAGGAAGCTGCACAAACCGCGAGCAGGCAGACAACGCCGGCCGTGTACACAAGCGTCTCAAGGTTGATTTTCATGGCTGCCGACTTATCTAACGGCGACCGTGTTATTGACGACGGTATTGAACGTCACCTTGTCGATGCCTTCCGGGGTCTGGATAGTCAGTCGAATTTCCCACCAACCCGTCATGCTGAATTTCATGCCTTCGAGCAGGTAGACACCCTCCGCCACCTCTCGTGTCACCTGCGGATGTGTAGGTAAGCCGTGGCCGTGCTGAGGCATACCGCCATCCACTTCGATGTGCGCGTGGGTGATGGGCTGACCGTTTGGTGACGCTAATCTGACGCGCCATGAGTGCATCTGGTTGATCGCGGGTGTCGTTGCTGGGGGCTGCAATTCAACGACAAATTTTTTGTCCACGGATGATTGTGTGAGCGAAAGGTCGAGTGCGGGTGGCACAGTCGAACATGCCGACAGAGAGGCGGCTAAAAAGAGTACGAGGCTGTATGCGATAGCGCGGATCATTGTGAAGCTCCGGATGGGTAGATGGGGCGATGGGATGGATTCTTGGGCGGCGACTGACTTCTCATCGCTCGCCCGCCGAAAGTAAATGGCGTAAGTCCTCAGGTATCGGCATCTCCTGAAACGCGCTCATACGAGCCCGCCCGCTGTTGCCGCTGGGCACCCAAAGTTTCGAGAACAAGAGCGACGCCAGCATTCGCGGAATTTGCCCCAGAACTTCGCGGCAATCGGCGCGGCGCAAAGCAGCAACGAGCATTAACCAATGCGTATGGAGATGTCTTCCAGTCATCCGTTGCGACACGATGTGCGCTCGTTCGAGATGGGCAAAGCAAACGTCGTAGTCGCCGTCCGCCAAAGCTACGCGTGCTTGCGAAATCTCATCGCAACAAATGCGTATCGCGACAGGTTCGGGAAATATTTTCTTGTGCATTGCGATGAGCCGTTCCGCGGGTAAGTTCAGATAAATAAATTATCGAAGCCCGTTCTATGGCACAAGCGACACAAAACATTCAATTACTGCCAATTTCTCACCGTGATTGGAGGCGATGAGCAGTCAGTTGATACGTCGAAGTCAAATTTCGTAGCGCCGGTCGCGACGTCGCCGAATGTCACTGTTACTCGCTATTTGATGGATTGATGGCGCTAGTCGGGTGCAGCGACTCACTTTGGTTGTATCGGCAGTGTGAAACCGAGAAAATTAAGATTGATCAGCGGCGGCAAATCATGGTGCCAGCTTTTTTCAAGGTGCCGTTCGGTTTTCACAGGTTGTATTCGCCGGCGCTGCTGAATGCGGCTGCGCGGCGTCTTATGTGAACGCGTACATGTACGAATCCGCAAATTCGCAAACTTCACGACCGAATCACTAACAGCTTAGAAACGCAATTACGCCTGCACGCGGGATACAGGCCAGTTTATTCGTTTATTGACTATTGAACAAATAGCCGTTTATCCCATATTAAATGGTCGTTTCAGCACAAAGCTGATTGAAACTTCTCAACCGCCAATTCAGCCGGTCTGCTGCCGCGCTGATCCCGAATTCGGTGGCTATCGCGGCTAGTCGTACGTCTCGAGCCTACAGTGACGCGCTCGATAGTCGTGCCGACGCCAGCAGATCAACGTCTACAAAACCAACGCCGCGCGCCATGAGCGCGTGCTGCTCGATCATTGAAAGCGCCTCGTCGTGTGTGGCGACAGTCGCGGGCGGAAGTAGTTGCAATTGCTTCGCTCGATAGTGAGGCGAGCAAGCTGGGCGTGACAAAGCAATCCGTGATGGAGGTCTGGCTTGCGGAGCCCCTTGAAAAGCGCCTTGAAGCGATTCAACCCACTTGATAAAACGCGATTTCGACGCGCTCCGGGAAGCGTGCGCCGGTGCCGATGAACACGCTCTCAGTCAGCCAAGCTAGCGCTGGATCGGACACTTCGAATGTCGGTACGCAGCGGAAATAAATCTCCGCGGGATCGACGGGCTCGCCCTTTACCAACTTTGCAATCGCTTCGGCGGAGCCGCGTCGAAGTGCGTGGTTTTGCACGAACACTTTTGCGCCGTTGTCGAGTTCGAGCATGTATCGCGCGTCGAGAACTGCGGTGGTTGCGGAAACGATCAATTGAAAGTCTGCCCCACCGGGCAACACGCGACCATTCAGCTTTCCGCGCACAGTGCCGCCCGTGATCGCGATAATGCGGCGACGACCGGAGGTGCCGACGCCGATGACTTCGCCCGCCTCAATCGGCGCCGCGACGGACACCGATAATTCCGCGACCAACTCAAGCGTTGGCACAGTCAGTAGCGCCACGCTTAGTCCGCCTTGAAGCCAGTCGCAGCAACGGCTTTACCCCAGCGCGCGGTATCGTCCTTGATCACTTTGGCGAACTCATCACGCGATGATCCGGTCACTTTGAAGCCCATGTCCTGAAGCTTGACGCGTGTCTCGGGATTGCCGACGACTTTGAGCACGGCGGCGTTCAGTTTGTCGAGAATGTCAGCGGGGGTTTTCGCGGGCGCAACCACGCCGAACCAAGACGAAAACTCAAGATTGCCAAATCCGGCTTCCTTGAGCGTTGGCACATCGGGGAACGACGGCGACCGCGAACCGCTGCTCACCGCGAGCGCGCGCATCTTGCCCGCCTTCACATTTGGCAGCGCGAGCGCAACGGACGCAAACACCGCAGGTACATCACCGCTCAGCAGTGCTCCGACGGCATCGCCTGTGCTTTTGTAGTGAACAGGCTCGGCGACCACGCCCGCTGCATCGCCAAACATGTACGCGCCAAAATGCCCCGGCGTTCCCGCACCAAAGGTCGCCATGAAAAATTTGGGCTGCGCTTTGGCCCAAGTGGCAAATTCACGCGCGGTCTTGCTCGGGTTTTTCTCGGGATTGGTCAGCAATACAAAGTCCGCCGTCACGACCAGACTGATCGGCAGAAAATCGCGCTGCACGTCGTACGGCAGCTTGCTGTAACTGCTGGTCGCAATAGCGAGTTGGCCGACTTCGCCCAGCATCAGCGTGTAGCCGTCTGGTGCAGCGCGCGCAGCCTCTTGCGCGGCGATCAATCCGCCAGCGCCCGGCTTGTTGTCGACAACGACGTTGAACTGTGCGGTTTCCTGAAGCTTTTGGCCAAGCACTCGGGCGACAAGATCGGGCGCAGTGCCAGCGGGAAAACCGACGATCAGGCGAATGGGTTTGTTTGGGTATGCCTGCGCGAACGCGGCGGCACTGAGGCCCAATGTAAGCGCGAGTGCAGTCAGGCGAGTGGCAAGCGAAGTCAGTGTTGGCATGATGAGTTCCTCCTTATCAATTTGCCGAAGTGTACGACGATTTAGTTATTCGCGTGAACTACTTTCGGGTTTCTCATCGCGACCAGCGCCTGACCTTAACGGACGACCAAAGACGGCAACCCACCGCTGCCGATAGAACGAAATCGGTGCACGCGCAGTCGCATTTGTCGTTCACGAAACCACGTCTTGACTCGTTACGCACAACGTTTACTATGGCAGCGAGTCTTTGCCGTCGGCAATCTCACAACACGGTGAATTTCCATGAAACTGCGCGCGTTTTTTGCAGGTATTCGTGATCGGTTGATGAAGCCGCTCGGGTTGCTTTTTCAACGCCCCGACAGCGCGAGCGTCAAAGCGGCAACGGCCGGAGCGCTGGGCGCACTGGTGATGCTGACCATCGCTGCGGGCCTGTACGTGTGGCTCGGGCCGAAGCCGCTCAAACTGACTCAGGAAAACATTAATGCCGCCGTCGAGCACAGCCTGCAGGAAGTCGTACTGCCCTCGCCCGCCGCCAAGGCGTACGAAACGATTCTGCCGTCGGTCGTGCGCGTGAACGGCTATGCCATCGATCCCAAAACGAAAGAGGAAACGCCCTACGGCGTGGGCACTGGCGTCGTCATCGTTGACAACGGCACCATCCTGACCAATCTGCACGTAGTCTCTGGCGCGGAAATAATCAAGGTCACGTTCATGGATGGCTCGGAGAGCGTCGCGCACGTTGAGGGCATGCGGCCCGAGCATGATCTCGCGGTGATTCGTGCACACGTCATTCCCGATGACATGATGGCCGCGACGATGGCCAGCACGGAGCGACTTGCGCCGGGCGATCATGTGTTCGCAGTGGGATTTCCGTTTGGTATCGGCCCGTCGATTTCGGCGGGTGTCGTGTCCGGTCTGAAGCGCGATTTCATGTCGCCGCAAGGCAAGCGACTGCTGACCAATCTGATTCAGTTTGATGCCGCTGCGAATCCCGGAAACTCTGGTGGACCGCTGGTAACCGCAGAGGGCGAGGTGGTGGGTATCGTCACTGCTATTTTGAATCCGAATGAGCAGCGCACGTTTATCGGGATTGGTTTCGCGGTGCCGATTGAGAATGCCGCGTCCGCCGTTGGTATGCCACCGTTTTAGGAGTCCTATGAGTACCGTAGATATTCAATCGTCGCACGCGGAGAGCGCGGCTCTCATGGAGCGCATCCTCTACGAGGTGAAGCGAGTCGTCGTGGGGCAGGATCGCTTTCTCGAACGCGTGATGGTGGCGCTGTTGGCACAGGGACATCTGCTCGTCGAGGGCGTGCCGGGGCTCGCTAAAACGCTCACGGTTAAGACGCTAGCGAACGCCGTTCAAGGCAGTTTCAAGCGCATTCAGTTCACGCCTGATCTGGTTCCGGCCGACCTGATCGGCACGCGCATTTACAACCAGAAATCAGGCGAGTTCAGCACGGTCATGGGGCCGGTGTTTGCCAACCTGTTGCTGGCCGACGAGATCAATCGCGCGCCGGCCAAAGTGCAAAGCGCGCTGCTTGAAGTTATGCAGGAGCGCCAGGTCACTATCGCCGGTGAAACCCACAAAGTGCCGAACCCTTTTGTCGTGATGGCAACGCAAAATCCAATTGAAACTGAGGGCACTTATCCGCTGCCTGAAGCGCAGGTGGATCGCTTCATGATGAAGGTGCTGGTGGACTATCCGTCTGATGAAGAAGAGTTTGTCATCGTGCAGCGCGTGACCGGTGAGCGGCTTGATTTGATGCCGGTGGCGACCATCGAGCAGTTGCAGGTGTTGCAGCGTGCTTGCCGCGATGTTTATGTTGATCCAGCGCTGATTCAGTACGCCGTCAAAGTCGTTTCGGCAACGCGCGATCCGGGCAAAGCCGGGCTGTCTGATATCAAGAAATTCATCACCTACGGCGCGAGCCCACGCGGCACCATCAACATGGTCGAAGGCGCGCGCGCGTTGGCGCTGATGCGGGGGCGCCGCTATGTTTTGACCGAGGATATAACCGACCTGATTCATGACGTGCTGCGGCATCGCTTGTCTCTGACGTATGAGGCGCTCGCGGACGGCGTGACGGCCGACGCGATTCTCAGCAAGATTATTGGGAAGGTTGCCGCGCCGCTGAGGCCGTTGCAATCGGCTAACGAAGAGCAGAGAGCTGCGTAGTTCGCCATGCAATTTCCTGGGTTCAGCGACAATTTTTTCTGTGGGAGCGGTTCTACCGCGATGACTCCCACAGGCAACACTCGCGGTAGAGCCGCTCACACCGCGCAGAGCGAAAAGGGTTAGCTCGAAACATGAATAGCGGTGTAAACGACACAGCCGAAAACGAGACCGCCGAGACCATCCTCCGACGTCTCGAATGGACCGTGCTCAAGCGGCTCGATGGTTTGCTTCAGGGCGACTATCGCACGCTGCTGCGCGGCTTTGGGTTGGACTTTGCGGGCTTGCGTGAGTATCAGCATGAAGACGATGTCCGCTACATCGACTGGAATGTCACCGCTCGCATGAACACGCCTTACGTGCGGCAATTCAGCGAAGATCGCGACATGAATGCATGGTTTCTCGTTGACTTGAGTCCTTCATCCGACTTTGGTTCGTTACGGCACAACAAGCGCGATATTTCAAGTCAGTTTGTCGCCATGCTGGCGCGGCTTTTGTCGCAGCATGGCAACCGTACGGGCGCGATGCTTTACGGCTCGACGGTCGACACCGTGATTCCGCCGCGTTGTGATCGTCGTCATGTGTTGCACTTGCTTCATCGCATGCGGCATCGTCCCGTTCTCGGTGCCATCGGGCCTACTCGGCTGGACGTGTTGCTGCGTCGCGCAGCAGAAACGCTGAAGCGTCGTAGCGCGGTGTTTCTGGTGTCGGATTTCATCAGTGAGCCGGGATGGGAAAAACCGCTCGCGCAGTTGGCGCAACGTCATGACGTGGTGGCCGTTCATGTGACCGATCCACTGGAGCAAACCTTGCCCGATCTCGGTCTCATCACGATGGAAGACCCGGAGACGGGTGAGCAGCTATTTGTGGACACATCGGACAAAGGTTTTCGGCAACGATTCGAAGCGCTGGCGATTGAAAACGAGCGTGCGCTGCAAACCACGTTTACGCGCCTCGGTGTTGATGCGTTGACACTTCGAACCGACCGATCATTGCTCGATAGCGTCGTTGCGTTTGCGCAACGACGCAAGCGAAAATACGGGCAATCGAGCGTCCATCAACCCGCGTTCAAGGCCGCGTAGGAGCAAAGCATGACGTTCATCTGGCCGATGCTTTTGTTGACCCTGATACTGGTTCCTCTGCTGCTCGGTGCGTACCTCTGGCTGCTGCGCCGTCGTAAAAAAATGGCGGTGAGTTACGCCAATCTGGCTTTGGTCAAACAGGCGATGAAGAAAGGCCCCAGTTGGCGACGCCATGTTCCGCCTGCGCTGATGCTGGTAGCGCTTGCGCTCATGTTGTTCGCCTCGGCGCGTCCGGTTGCCATCGTGCAATTGCCCTCAAACAAGCAGGTGATCATGCTCGCGATGGATGTGTCCGGCAGCATGCGTGCGACCGACGTTGAGCCCACTCGGATCGTTGCGGCACAAAACGCCGCGAAAGCGTTTCTGAAAGATTTGCCGCGTCATGTTCGGGTCGGTATCGTCGCCTTCGCAGGCACCGCTCAAGTCGCGCAATTGCCGACGCTGAGCCGCGAGGATCTGGTCACCGCGATTGATCGCTTTCAACTGCAACGCGGGACGGCGACGGGCAACGGCATCGTGCTCGCATTAGCCACCCTATTCCCCGATGACGGCATCGACATCGGTCAGATGACCTGGGGCAAACCACAAACAAAAGCAAAGTCACTGGACGACGCAGCAAAAGAGAAAAAGGACGTAGCTCCGGTCGCGCCAGGCTCGTACACGTCCGCTGCCATCATCATGCTCACCGACGGGCAACGCACTACGGGTGTTGACCCGATGGAAGCCGCGAAGATGGCGGCAGATCGCGGCGTGCGCGTGTACACGGTCGGCGTGGGCACGACGTCGGGCGAGACCATTGGTTTCGAAGGCTGGTCCATGCGCGTTCGGCTCGATGAAGACACGCTGAAACAGATCGCCAATCGCACCGCTGCCGAATATTTTTATGCGGGGACAGCGGCTGACCTCAAGAAGGTTTACAACACGCTCAGCACGCGCCTCGCGCTTGAGAAAAAGGAAACCGAAATCTCTGGCATTTTCGCTCTGATCGCGGCAGTGTTCGCGATGTTTTCGGGGGGGTTATCGCTCGCGTGGTTTGGTCGAGTGATGTAGCAATCCACGATGTGAATGAGTGCGCTGACAGCGCACTCCAATTCATGAACCATCCGGCAGTTTTCTAGGGTTTTCCAGCTATCATCGGCCGACTGTAATTTCACTCATGGAAAGGTGCTGATCCAGCGCGCTGGAGCTTAGCCACACTATGTCATTACGACTGAAATTCAATCTCGTCCTGATCGTGATTTTTCTGATCAGCCTGGCTGGCGCGGCGTTTTATTACAACGGCTATCTTGAGAAAAACGCCATGACCGATGTGCGTAACAACTCAACCGTGCTGATGGAAACGGCGCTCGCGATTCGTAGCTACACTACCGACGAGATTCAGCCGTACCTGAGTCCGATGAACGAAAAGCGGTTTTATCCACAAACGGTGCCCGCATTCGCTGCGACCGAAACCCTGCGCCGCCTGCGCGACAAATTTCCGGCCTACGAATACAAAGAAGCGATGCTCAACCCGACCAATCCGCGTGATCGCGCGACCGATTGGGAAAAAGTGTTGATTGAAAAATTTCGCGCAGATCCGACCCAGGCCGAGCTGACCGGCATTCATGGCGAAGGCGTTCAGCGCGCTATGTACGTGGCACGGCCGATCGTCGTCAAACAGGCGCAATGCCTCGTCTGTCACAGCACCCCCGCTGCAGCCCCTGCCACGATGGTCAGCGTGTATGGCGACAAGAACGGCTTTGACTGGAAAATGAACGAGCCCCTGGGCATGCAGATTGTCAAGCTGCCGATGCTTTATCCGCTCGAGAAAGCACGCGAGACATTCAACAATTTTCTGGTGTCGTTGCTGGTGACGTTTGCATTGATGTTCGTTGCCTTGAACGTGGTGTTGTCGGGACTCGTGATCGAGCCGATGGCGCGGATGAACAAGAAACTCGAAGAGCTGGCGACTAAAGACTTCCTCACCGATCTGGTCAATCGCCGCCGTTTTTTTGAGCAGCTTGAATCCGCGATGGCCGAGGCGCGCGTGAAAAAAATCGGCCTGTCGGTGGTGATGCTCGACATCGATTTCTTCAAACGAATCAACGACACGTTCGGCCACGACAGTGGTGATGTGGTGCTGAAAAATACGGCACTACGGGTGCGCGAACTTTTACGCAGCTCAGACTGTGCTGCGCGCTTCGGCGGCGAAGAGTTTGTGTTGATGCTGCGCGAAACGCGTATCGACGCGGCGATGGCGATTGCCGAGGCGGTACGCGGCAAAATCGCCAACGTCCCGTTTGATCTGGTTGGTACAGTCAGCGCCAGTTTCGGCGTTGCCGAGTGGAATCAGAATGAAGACGGACGCGCGCTGCTCAACCGGGCGGATCGCGCGCTATACATCGCGAAACAGAGTGGTCGTAACTGTGTGATTCGCGCAGAGCCTGAGGCGCCGCAAGCATCGTTGGCTTAGTGTTTTCAGCGACCTTTCGCGATCTGTTGATCGCGAAATTTCTTTTTTGTATGGTATTAGCTTCTCGGCCAAAGCCCCACTCAGTGGGGGCTACCGCCGATTTCGCAGTAGGTCGATATTCGCCATTTCTCGCCTCTAGCCCCCATTGAATGGGGCTGAGAGTAAATAGCTACTAACGTATCAGCTGATTCTGACAGTTACGGTTTGATCGACTGAATGTAGGCTGTGATGTCCGCCGGAGCTGTGCGCTTGGCGCCGGTGCCGAGCGCGCTTTGTGTGACTGCGGTTCCGCTCAAACCCAGCAAGGTCCGCAGAATCATCAGACCGTCTGTCAATGCATCGACCTTGCCGTTGCCATCCACGTCGAGGTAAGGCAAAACGCTTGCGATGTAGTTGGCAAGTGCCGGGTCAGCCGTACGCGAAGGATTGAAGCCCGCGCCAAGCGCGCCGGTACTGAGTGTCGCCCCCGTCATGCCCAACAGATAACGAACCACCAGCACGCCGTCCGTTGCGGCGTCGTAGGCGTTGTTACCGTCGATATCGAGGCCTTTGGTAAGCGTGTTGCGTAAAGTAAAGCTGGTCGTGCCGGCACCGGCAACGGTTGCGTTCAGCGGATATACGCCAGGCTTGTTATTGGCCGTGAATACCGGCGACGTCGCGACGCCCGCCGCATTGGTTACAGTGACAGCCGAGCTAGTGCCGGTGCCTGCAAACGTAGCACCGCCCGCCCCTGCGATGTCAGGTATCGCGGTCCACGTCACCGACAGCCCGGAAACGGGCGGAGTGGTCGTCACCGTTACGTTCGACGCGAACGCCGAATTAATCGGGGCACTCTGGTTATCACCCAGAGTCTTGACGATTGCGCTCGGGAGAGTTGAAGGCTCCCAGCCAATATCACGCATCAGCGAGTACGTCAGATCTTGAGGCGGTGTGACTTCGTGCGTCAAGTCACCGTTGATAGCGGGTTCCATCAGCTGATTGGGAAACGCGCTAGTGTCCCAGTGTGACACTGACGATCCGCTCTGGTACGGATTGGGGGTATACGCCAGCGGCTTGCCAAATGGATCGGCACCAGCCAGAGCGGTTGCGTCAAGCGCCAACTTGGCATTGACCACGACACTGGCGTCGAGTTGCGTTTTGATTGCATTGCGAACCGACTGCGTAATCCTCACAGCCGGAATGGTAATGGTCGCATCGGTGCCACCCAAGCCTGGGGACGGGTCGCCCGCTACATTGTCACCAATCAGTACCGCAATGGCGCCAGCATCCTGCGCAAATTTTACTTTGAACGTGAACCCGCAGGTACCGCGATCGATCAGCGCAATTTTTCCGGCGATGGCCGCCGCGTTAGTCAACGCCGCGCAGCCATCCAGCGGCGCCGCGAACACCACATTGGCCGCAACACCAGCATTCGTCAGCGCCGCTCCAAAAGAGGCCAATCCCACCTCGTAATTACCGGCGAGACCGGATGGTGCGGTGATCGTCAGGCGAGGCGTGCCCCCGAGCACGCTGGGCGCATTAGCCAAAACCTGCGGACCGTCCCACGCCAGCTTGCCCGGGTTGATGCCTGAGGCCGCGCGCTCAGCGTCGGTCATTTGCAACCAGCTCTTGCCAGTGCTGCCGTCGATCAGGAAGCGATCGTATACGCTTGGCAAGCCGTTGATCCGCACGCCCGTACTGCCGTTTGTAACCGTCTGGAAACCCAGGCCGTGAGCGAATTCATGTGTGAGCACGGTCACCAGGTCGATATTGGAGCCATGATTGCTATCCAGCCCAAGATAAAAAAATGTTCCCGTTAGACAGCCGGATTGTCCGAGATTCACGTTGAAATTAGCGTTGATCTCTGCGGTAGCCGGATCAGCGTCGCCGCCATAAAGTTTGTTTGTGAGCGCAGCGCCGTACCAGGTACTAGCAAATGGCGCGCCGGGAAAGTCACTGTATACGGCCGTCGTTCCCGCGGAGCCGAGCACAGCGGTGGTGGCGGTGCAAGGCAGCGCAGTCCAGTGCGCCCCTACGGTGATAGTGGCCACGCTGGTGAGTGTGGCTCCCCATTTGTTGGCAGCCGCCTGAAACGCAATCAATCGTTGCTGCCCAAGCGTGGTACCGGTATTGCCGCCAACGGGCGCAACCACGGTAGCGTCCTTAAAACCGACGCCGGCCACGTCGTTGTTAAGAATGACGATGGTGGCTGCGGCAAACGTTGACGTCGAAACACCGATTGCCAGAGTTGCTGAAAGCGCTGCGACGCAACGCAGGGCGGATGATTTGTTTTTGTACGTTGAATTAGGCATGAGAGAAATATTCCGTTGCGACGCCTATTGGGTTTCGAGCTGAATGGGGGCTCGGCGTACGGAGACGGCTCTCAATACACCCACCAGTTTCGGATCAATATCGAAAAACACGGCTGCGAGCTCAGGGTTGTCCACGCAGGCCTGTGAAATGCTTCCGTCATCTTCTTTTCTGGCCAGCATCGCATTCTGGAATCGGCCCTGCAAGTCAATGGAGACGCTTCCGTCAGCATGCTGCACCTGCACCAGCCCGTCGGTGGACTGATTGACCAGCGCCTTGATGCCGTCGGCGAGGCGCAGCGCCTCGTCCGAGGTCAATGCGCGAATCTTGCCAGTGTCGCGATCCACCGCCACCATCATGCCCTGCGCGTCGGAGGTGACGTAAGGTCTGGATTTCTGCCCCGATGCGGGTGCCCCGTTTTGCTCAGCGGCAGCCACCTGAGTTTCGGCACCGTGATTGGGATGAGCGCTCACGCTGGCCATCGACAAGAGTGATGCTGCGATTGCCACGCCGGTCAACGACGGAATCGACCGCGCTGCGCATTGAATGCGATACTGTTTGCTGGATTTCATCTGTGCTCCGTACTGCTTCGAGAAGAAGGAAAAATTTGGAATGTTCCGATCGGATCGTCGCGCGACGCCAGGTAAGTGCGTCGGCAACGCCGAAGTTTGAGGTTGCAGACTGCCAGCGGGCCAGAGCAATCCTAAGAGATTATCAGGCATGCCGGGAGAAACATTCGTTTTTGTGCGGAAAACGGCTCATTACGGATTTTCGGCAGGCGGCGCGCGCGGATCGTTCCAATCCGGTTATCAGCTTTTAGTAAAAATGACTACTACTCCGGTGCTACCGTCTGAATTCGTCAAAAGTCGACTTTAAGCGTTTTAAGCCTGGAGCCCAAACAAAATATGGAGTTTGCCAAAGAGCTGCTGGCTACCGGCTTCGCGGTGCGGATCGGCTACACCACCTTGACGGTGATCGCCTCTACGCCGGCACACGAAGCCACCATCACGTCGCCCTTGACGACCGCCGCCACGCCCTCGGGTGTACCGGTCATGATCAAGTCGCCCGGCTGCAATTCCCATGCGTCCGACAGGTGCTCGATGATCTCGTTGACGCTCCAGATCAGCTTGTCCATATCGCTGGATTGCGTCGTTTTTCCATTCACCGTCAGGTTAATGGTGCCGCTCTTGATCTCGCCGGTTTGTGCAATCGGCGTGATCGGCCCGACCGGTGCGGACTGATCCACCGCCTTGCCAATTTCCCACGGACGCCCGGTTTTTTTCGATTCGCCCTGCAAGTCGCGACGTGTCATGTCGAGGCCCACGGCGTAGCCAAAAATATGCTTCGCTGCGTCGGCAGCCGCGATGTTTGTTCCACCCGTACCGATGGCAACGACCAGTTCTACTTCGTGATGAAAATCTTTGGTGAGGCTCGGGTATGCAATGTCTACGCTCGCGCCCCTGGCGCAAGCAACCACTGCGTCGGCGGGCTTAAGAAAAAAGAATGGTGCTTCACGCCCAGTGAAACCCATCTCTTTGGCGTGCTCCACATAGTTGCGCCCAACGCAATAAACGCGGCGCACCGGAAATCGTTGGTCAGAGCCGGTAATTGGGAGCGACGTAACGGGAGCGGGAGGAATGGCGTAGGTCATGATTTACGTAGGAAAGAGTTTCAGAACGTCGGAAGGTCAAGCAATTACCCATCATTATCTCCCGCACGGCTACGCCGTCACGACGAAGAATTCCACTACTCGCGCTTCGTTCCAAACACTGGGTCAACCTTGATCAGCGCCGTCACCAGAAAACTCGGGACCGTCGCCACACAAACCCAGATAAAGAAGTTGGCATAGCCCAACTCTGATTGCAGCCAGCCGCTCGCCATACCGGGCAGCATCATGCCCAGCGCCATGAAACCGGTGCAGATCGCGTAGTGCGCGGTTTGGTGCTCGCCGGTTGCTGTCATGATCATGAACAGCACGTACGCGGTGAAGCCAAATCCATAGCCGAATTGCTCGATGGCCACGAGCGTTCCGATCAGGTAAATATCGGTGGGTTGCACCATTGCAAGATACACATAGACACCGTTCGGCACATTGATTGCGAGCGCCATGATCCACAACCATCGCTTCATGCCGTGGCGCGAAATAAGGTACGCGCTCAGCAGCCCGCCCACCGTCAGCGCGGCGACGCCAATCGTTCCGTACAGCAAGCCGACGTTTTCGGTGGACAAACCCAGTCCACCCTTGTCCATTTTGTCGAGCAGAAATACCGGCGCAATCTTGACCAGTTGCGCCTCGGCGAATCGATAAAGCATCAGAAACGCAAGCACTGTGACGATCTCTTTTTTCTTGAGAAATTTGGCAAAGATGGCAACGAATGTCTTGCCGATCTGACCGTCGTCAATCTTTGCGACATCGTTTGCCGGACGCGGCAACATCACGTTGTGATAAGCGAACAGCGACACGAACATCGCGCCCAGTAAATAAAAAACGATAGACCAGGCCATCGTCACATTACCGCTGATGGTAGTGAGCTTTCCAGCGAGATAAACGAGGCCACCCTGCCCCGTGATCATCGACAGCCGGAAAAAAGTGCTGCGAATACCAACATACGCCGCCTGCTCGTGCTGCCGCAAACCCAGCATGTAGAAGCCGTCAGACGCGATGTCATGCGTCGCCGCACTAAACGCGAGCAACCAGAAAATCGCGAGCGTAATGCGAAAGAAGTTATCACCCGGAATGGTCAACGCCACCAGCGCGAACGCCGCGCCAATCAACAGTTCCAGCCACACGATCCACCAGCGCTTGGTGCGGAACATATCGACAAAGGGCGACCACAACGGCTTGATCACGAACGGCAGATACAGCCAACTTGTGTAGAGCGCAATGTCCGTGTTCGACACGCCCATGTTCTTGTACAGGATCACCGACAGCGTCATCACCGCGACGTACGGAATGCCCTGACCGAAATACAGCGTCGGGATCCATCGCCACAGGCTTTTCGGCGTCGCAACGACGGTTGGGGTGTCAACTAATGTGTCACTCATTCTTGCGTGCTCAAACCCGATTGGATAAGCGCCTGTCGCGCCAATACGCTCAAGTGTGCACTACGATCACCTCCACGTGCGCCATCGGGTTCGGGATGACCCCGCCCTACAAAGCGTTTTAACAGCGCCACGGTTCCAGCATCGGCCGGTTGCTCGCCTGACCAACCGCATGCAGGTGCGGGTGTAGGCGACGGCTTACAGTGATTCAGCCAGAATCACCACATACGGCAGCCCTTGCGTTTGTTAACGTTCTGCCATCGGTGGTTTGTGCAATTTTCCGCATTAGAGTGGTCTGTTGCATGCGCCATCAAACGGCACTAGCGGCTTGCCGCTCCCTCGACTCACTTTGAGTCAGTAACCAATCTAGACGGGAAATATCATGAACTGGAAGCTTAAAACAGCCCTTGGCGCAACTGCCTTGATTCTTGCCACTCAAGCGGCGGCTCAGATTACGTTTTATGAAGGCGAAGGGTTCCGTGGACGCGCCTTTACGGCTGGCAAACAAGTCAATAATTTTCAACGCGTTGGATTTAACGACCTAGCGTCGTCCGTAGTCGTGACCAACGGACGCTGGGAAGTCTGCGACGATGCCAACTTCGGTGGCCGCTGCGTCGTGTTGCGCAAAGGTAGCTACGACTCGCTGGGCGGTTTGGGTATGAGTAATCGAATCTCGTCAGTGCGCCCGGTCAACACCCGCGGCAATTACGCAAACGAAGCCCCCGAGCCATTAGCAGCGCCAACCTACGAGTACCGTCGTCGGCCGAATGAGCGCATCACGGAAGCCGTCGTGACCTCCGTTCATGCGGTTGTTGGCCCACCGGAACAACGCTGCTGGGTCGAGCGTCAACAGGTCAATAGCGACGCAAACATCGGCGGTGCCATCATCGGCGGCATTCTCGGCGGCGTGCTCGGACATCAGGTTGGCGGTGGACGCGGTCGTGATATCGCGACGGCGGGCGGCGCTATTGCCGGTGCCGCGATTGGTAACAATCAGGGCAACGGGTCAACGTATGACCGCAATCTGCGTCGCTGCGAAACCACAGCCAGCACAGCCCCGGCCTATTGGGACGTAACCTACAACTATCGCGGTGTTGAACATAGCGTTCAGATGAGCTCGCCGCCGGGCCGCACCATCGCGGTGAACATGAATGGCGAACCACGCCAGTAACCACTAACGGTTCAGCGCTTCGCGACAATTCTGGTTGTTGCGAAGCGTGGTTAGCGCAAAATGCGTATCGAATGAGTATCGGTGGCCTCCTCAGCTCCGCGTCTCGTACGATTCGCATTTTGTATTTTCAAAAACCCGGTACGCACAAGATGAATTTCAACGATGATTGATACCGTCCTCCTCGCCACCGCACGCGTCGGCACGTTTGATCTACAAAAGTCGCTCACCAACGCCAGTGGGTTTTTCTTCCAGCGTGATGATCGTTTGTTTTTGGTGACCAGTCGCCACGTCATGATTGACGAACCGAGCAAACATTTCCCGGATCGCATTGAAATCGAAATGCACATTGACCCGGACAACATGGCGCGGTCCATCGGCTTCTCGATGCCCCTGTACCGTGAGGGCAAGAGCCTCTGGCGTCAGGGGCAGGATGCCTCCGGCGAGATTGATGTTGCCGTCATCGAAATCGAGCGAGCTGCGCTGCCGCCCACGGCAGTTTTTCGTGCGTTCACTCCGGATCACCTTCTCGGTGCAAATGACGCCGTTGAAATTGGCGCGTCCTTACTTGTGATCGGTTTTCCACTCGGCTTCCATGACACTTTGCATCACATGCCAGTCGCCCGCCATGCGGTGATTGCTTCGTCGTTTGGCTTGCGTTTTCAGGGACAGGGTTACTTTCTCACCGACGCCCGAACTCACCGGGGGACCAGCGGCGCACCGGTGGTGATGCGTGACGCAAATCCAATTGACGGCGTCGCCGCGTTGCCATGGAAATTGTTGGGTGTGCATTCCGCGCGGCTGGACGTTGGCACGCGCGACTTGAAGCTCGACGAAGCGCTCGGACTTAACTGTGCCTGGTATGCCGACATTTTGATGACGCTCACCGACTTGAGCCCGCGCATTGCACCCGCCAAGCTTGCCGCTATGACCCCACCGTTAGTCGTCCAGCCCTTGATTTCCAATGTCGGATCGACCGATCCCGTTGTTGAGGCTGTCGGTCAGTCGCAGTGAAATAGCGGAATTGCCGCAGGAACGCACGCGCCGGAACCAAGCACCTCACACTGGGTGTGAGCATGACGAGGTGAGTAACCATTATGCTTCGGTCGAGAAACGACTCACGCCGACTCAATGCGGTTACCGGAGATCACACTGAAAACTGCCGTTGCCTGGGTCGCTATGCTCGTCGTGCCGCTGGCCGTTCTGCTTTTTGCACAATGGCCTCTGCGAGAGATCGTACAGGCTTACTCGCGACAGACCAATGACGCAGCACAGGTGCTATTCGCGCTGTACGTTGCCGTTGCCATCACTGCGGCGTCTCACGCGAATGCACACCTGGCAGCGGGCCATCAGCTTGCCTCATCGAGCGGTAGCACGCCGAAATGGCAGCGCTATGTGCTGCTTGTTTGCATCGCTCCGTGGGCCTTGCTTATCCTCTGGACCTCGAGTCCGCAAGTTTGGGAATCCGTAGTGCATCTGGAGCGATTCTCGGAAACCGGCAACCCCGGGTATTTTGTTGTCAAACTTGCGGGATGGTTGATGGCACTGCTTGCGCTGGGCTATTGCGCATTTTCAGCTGCACGAAAACCATGACTGCCCGATGACCACAGCCGGTCTCTGGATGCTGCTTGTTTTAGGCGCGCTCGTCACCACGACGGGCCTGCCGGTATGGGCGCTATTGCTGGGGACTTCATCTGCGTTTGCGATTGTCGGCTTGCTGTCCGGTGCGGTCGACTTCAATGTGCTCTCGGCACTTTCGCCGCGCATCGTGGGTCTGCTGGAAAGCGATTTGTTGCAGGCCCTGCCGCTGTATGTATTCATCGGTGTCTTGCTGCAACGAATCACCGTAGCGGATTCTATTTTTTCAACACTGGTAAAAATTTTTCGGCCCTTTGGTGCACCCGGTTCAGTGGCAGCGGTAGCAACGCTTACGATCGGCTCGCTGATCGCGCCAATGAGCGGCTCAGTCGGTTCCAGCGCCTCTCTGCTCTCGCGTTTGGTCGCGCATCGGCTGCGCCGTCTCGCTCCCGATCGCGCCATTGCGCTGGTGAGTGCTGCGGCCACCATTGGCGTTGTCGTACCGCCGTCGCTCGTATTGATTTTGCTGGGCGACGCGATGCTTCGCGCTCATCTCGAAGCCAGCAATTTACCGGGATTTTCGCTGGGCACGGCGCGAATCATTGCTACGCAGGATGTGTTTAACGCGGCGCTGCTGCCTGCTGTCGCGGCACTCGTGCTCTGGCTGATCATAGCGTGGCGGCAAGGACGATTCACAGAACCCATACACATCAACCCGCACAGCGCTGAGCAGGATGGCACGGGCGAGGACAGAGTCACTGGATCACAAATGACGATCGCATTCACAGCGATTGCCGTCATCGTGCTTCTGCTGGCAGGCGTTTTTACCGGCAAGTTGTTCGCGGTCGAAGCGGCCGCAACGGGTGGATGCTTGCTGATGCTGACTACGGTGGTAAGCCGTTCGCTGTCGTCGCTGGCGTGGCGCGAGGTATTGCACGACACCCTGACGCTGAGCGGCGCTTTGTTTGCATTACTTGTCGGCGCAACGACGTTTAGTCTCGTGTTTCGCGCATTTGGCACCGACCGATGGCTTTCAGAGCTTGTTCTGAACTCCCCATTTTCGCCGCAGCTCACCGCGCTGTGCGTGCTGCTTTTTGTTGCGCTGTGCGCCTGGGTGCTTGACGCATTCGAGATGATCTTTGTGGTGATCCCGATTGTTGCGCCGGCGCTGATTGCGAAGCTTGGTGACGCGCAGCAGGCGGCTGTTTTGCTCCTGCTCGTACTGCAAACGAGTTTTCTAATTCCACCGATGGGTTACGCCGTCTTGATGGTTAGGTCTCGCGGTGGGTTGGGCAGGGCCACGACTTCAGCCATCGTCAAGTCGCTGCTGCCGTTCATCTACGTTCAGCTGGCAGTGACGGTTTGCGTCTTCGCGTTGCCGCCGATCGTACATCTGCTTGACGCACCGAAGACCGTAGCGTCCAGCGAACCCGCAAAATCCGAAGATGACATTGTCAGACAAATGCGCGAGATGTCAGGTTCGCCAGCGTCCGAGGGCGGGAAGTAGTGGATTCATGCTCGCCAGCCGCGGCCAAATATGCGCTTGATGCGGAGCGTCGGCGCGCCTCCTCATGGACACTGGCAGCTGTGACGCAGTCGCCGGACGCCTGAACCAATTGGCCTAAATGACGTCGAATGAGCGTAAGCTTCGGAAGTAGCGCAAAACATTGGAGTTACAAATGAAAATCGCGTCAATTGCCTTCATTCTCCTCGCCGCCGGAACTGCGTGCGGCGCCGCAGCCACGGCGTCTGCGCAGGAGTCCGCCCGCGTCCTTTCCAGCATGCCTGTGACACAGCAAGTTGGCGTGCCGCGACAAGCGTGCGCGACCACGACTACCGGAGCGCCGCCGCAGTGCAGCACGCAGACGATCTATGAAAGCCGCGTGGTCGGCTACAAAGTCGTCTATGAGTACGCGGGCAAGCAATACACCGTACAACTGCCGCAAGATCCCGGCCCCACGCTGCAATTGCGGGTTTCGGTTGATCCGGTGGCCCGTAACCCGGCTGCTCTTGCGCCGCCACAAACCTCAGCGACAGCCGCTGGAGAGCCTGCGCTGTACGCCGATTCAAACGCTGTCATGATGGTGCAGAACACGGTCGCTCCGGTTCCGTACCCAAGCTACGTTTACTACGACGCTTATCCCGGATATGTTGGCTATTACGGGTCACCGTATTACGGCGGCTGGGGGCCATCGATTTCGCTCGGCTTTTTTGGTGGCTACCGCGGTGGTTATCGCGGCGGTTATAACGGCGGCGGGCATCACGGGCATCGCTAGGCGAAACGCAAGTTAGTCGCGGGATCTGCGCGACTGATACCAGCATCACAGACTGTAGAGCCCGTCGGCGATGCGTGTCGGGTTCTGGCGAGCCTGTCGAGACTTTTAGTGCGTGACCATTGTCGCAATTCAAGCGTTTGCGGCATTGATTAAACTGCTCGTCTTTAGCTCGATTGGCGATCTGACAATGCTTCTAATGATTTCTGCTCGCGGCAGGCGCCACAATTTCGCGGTCGCTGCCGTGTGCTTCGCGGCAACGACGATGCCGCTCGCCGCGCAACCCGCCGCTTTCCCCAACAAACCCATTCACTTCATCGTCCCCTACGTCGCAGGCGGCACGACGGATCTCGTCGCCCGCACCGTGGGTGCAAAAGTCGCGGAAAAATTCGGTCAGCCGGTGATCGTTGAAAACCGCGGCGGTGCTGGCGGGAACGTCGGAATGGACGCCGTGGCCAAGGCTGCGCCCGACGGCTATACGATTGGCTTCGGTGCGATTTCTACTAACGCGCTGAATCCGCATGTCTACAAAACCATGTCGTTCGATCCGCGCAAGGATTTTGCGGGTATCAGCCTGCTCGGCTACTCCACCATCGTGCTCGAAGTGGCCACCGAAACGCCAGTCAAATCGGTTGCAGAACTCGTGGCCTATGCCAAGAAAAGTCCCGGTGTTACTTACGCGACGGCTGGCGCGGGAACGTCCATGCACCTCTCCGGCGTGCTTTTCGCACAGCTCACGCAAACCGACATGACGCACGTCGCCTACAAAGGCAGCCCGCCCGCGATCAACGACCTGCTTGGTGGCCACATCAAAGTCATGTTCGACAACCTGCCCGCCTCATTACCGCACATTCAGTCCGGCAAACTGCGCGCGTTGGCCGTAGCGGGCAGCACCCGCTCGCCCTCGCTGCCCGACGTGCCCACAATCGCCGAAGCAGGCCTCAAAGGCTACGCAGTCGAACCGTGGTTCGGCGTCTTCGCCCCCGCAGGCACACCGCCCGCCATCACGCAAAAACTCAATCAGGCCTTCGTCGAGGCGCTCGCATTGTCGGAGGTGAAAGAGAAATTGCTACGGGCTGGATTCACGCCGAAAAGCTCGTCCGCACCGGAGCTGGATGCGCTCGCGAAGAGCGAATTTGAGCGGCTTGGGAAGATTGCTCGAGATGCGAAGATGACGGCGGAGTAGCTCGTCTTGCGGCTTGAATGGGCGAAAATTGTTAGTCGTGCAATCTGAAGAAAATCATGAATCAGCTGAGCGTAGAGAGTTTCGATAGCGTTTGGGACGCTGTTGCAGATACGCCGGATGAGGCCGAGAACCTGCGCGTGCGCTCCGAGCTGATCGAAGCAAGAGGCTGGACACAGGCTGAAGCCGCTAGCAACTGCGGTGTAGCAAAGCACCGTATCAGTGAACTGATGCACGGTCGAATTTCGCGTTTCTCGCTGGATTCATTAGTGAATATCACAACGGCGCTTGGGGCAGCGGGTGCGTGTGAAACTTGAGTCAGCTTGACGGCAGCACGTGCTCAATTGCCCGCGCGAAAAAGCTCTCTCACGATTCTGTAGATCGACTACACCAGTTGAGCTAGTAGGTGATTTGCTTCTGTGGGATGAAAGCGCCGTAATTTGTAGACGCGACCAAGCGTACTACGCAGATTTTCTGGCGGTGTTCCCGCGGCAATGGCGAGCGTCGCGCGATGCGTCGCAGCGCAAATTTCACGTCGCTCAGATTTGGGCAACGTAGCTTTTCGCGCGTTCGCCACCAATCCCATCAACACTATCGGGGCTTTAGATCGAACTATCTTTTGTTTGCTGCGTCTTGATTGATAACCACATGATGCAAGCATGCCAATTACTTGACCTATCGCCCACGTCAGCTGTGTGTCGCAAACCTCTTCGTTAGACGAAATAGTGATGTCATCAACATATCGAGAGTACGTAAACCCGTCCTCTCGTAGCTTTTTCACTAAAGCAGGCTCCTTGTCCCAAAACGCAAGATTAGCCAAGTAGCTGCTCGTTGGCGCGCCTTGTTCAAGCGCTCCATCTCGACAAGTAATACTCGTGAGCAGCGCTGCAACCTCATCGCTAAAGCCAAAGAATCGACGCCAAATTGAAGACACTACAGCAGCACTTGTCGAAGGAAAAAACGATTTGACGTCCAAGCTTATGGCAACACGACTTCCCGCATGCAAGTCAGCATTTGTTTTGTAGTCTCTGCCCGGTAGCGATCCGTGTAGATATGTTGGATACTCCACACGCTTCAAAAAAGTAGTGTTGATACTTTGAAGGACTGGTTTTAAAGGGAAATTCGTGTCGAAAACTCGGCGAAAACTGCCGTCCGCTTTCGGTTGCGGCTTTCCTTCTCGATAGAGCTGATTTGCGTCTTCCACCAGTTTCATCAAAACCGAGCGGTCAACTCGCAGCGCTGCGGCCAACGAGTCGAGCGAAAAAATCTGTCGATGCGGATATTTGGCTGCTTCCGTCATGCAGGCGATGCTCGAAGAACGCCGAGCGCTAAGGTTGAAAGCCTTTCCACTTCGCGTCGATCCAAGCCGTTAATTTCATCCGCCTCAGCTGCGAGAAACATAACTATCGGAGTTGGAATTTTCATGGCGCGGGCCAGCGCCTCAACCACCTTGACCGATGGATCGCGCTTTCCACTCTCTATGAGCGACACATAAGAAATCGAGAAACCAGCTCGCTCAGCTACTTCAGCCAAGGAGAGCATCTTCGTGTTTCTACAGAGCTTAAGTGCGTTTCCAATATTCATAAATTAAAAACAAAAATTGTGGGCCTTGTGCCCACGCTCAATTTCATTTGAGAAGATTCATCACGTTCGTGACTACCTCAAGCAGCGACGCGAGGACGCTTAACGCCATCACGCCAATACGCTCATAATCCTGAGCGCCTGCTTGATCGACCTGCCTCTTGAGCACATCGATCCTCTCCTGAAACTCAGCGTGAACGCTGACATCAAGTTGACTGCTATGTTTGCCCAGAACTGCTTCCAGTTCGCGGACAAGTTCTTTAACACTATTCATAAAAATATCTCCATACCGGACAAAGCGCCCAGGCCGTAGAAGCGAGGCCGATAAGGAGTCATTGATGTCACAAGGCCCACAGCCATTCCTATCCAAACACTCCAATCAGGCCGTCCTACTGCCACGTACTGAATTGGTCGGTGCTGCGTCACGTCGTCGCTCCACGTTTCCATGCAGCTTCGGCCGACAAAAGAGCTGGATGCGGCCACCCAGCGTCAGCTTTCGCTGACGTACAAGCAAGCCATACCGTCTACAGCGGAGATCGAATAGTTAAAGAACGCGTGAGCGAATCGCTCACCCAATTCAAATGCTAGAGTAATTTTGACTATTTGTCAAAATTATTTACAACACAGGAGCTAGGCTACTCTCGAAACGGATCGATAACGGTCAAAATTTCAATGCACTGCCACCATCCTGCAAATCTTCGCTGTTGAACGTCGCGCAACCTGCTTTCAGCGCTCCAATGGACTCAGGCATGTCACATCCGTCACCGCTATTTCGTCTATAGTCAACAAGCCTGTTCTCGCTGGCTGAGCACATGACGATGGCGCGCACGCAGCGCGAAGTCAACGCGCCTGCAACTCGTATGCGTATGACTACGAGCCGTATAACTAAACGTTTTAGAGGTGTCGATGCGATCACTATTTGTTGTTGCCACTGTTGCTGGTCTTTTGGCGACCGGTGCGTCCGCCGTAACGGTTAGCTACAACACAACCGGCTCTACGCTAAGTTGCAATGGCATCGCGGGCTGCGTGCAGAACACCTCAACTTCGGTCACGCTCAACGGCCTGACGCTTACTTACAACTCTGGATCCGGCTCGAACGTGGTCACGCCAAGCATCATTAATCTCGGCAACCTGGTCACCACGGGCACCAGTACCAGTGCCAACCTGACCGGGCTGCAACTCACCATCAACGTGAACTCCACACCACCCGGCGCGGGCGGTGCGCTGCCGGTCAGCGGATTTTCAGGCAGCGTCAGCACCAACAACTCGGGTGGCCGTATTACGTTTTCCACCAGCAGCAGTACAACGACAACGTTTGGAACGCTTCCCGGTGTCATCATCACGGGTGCCGGTGGAACATTTACTTACCAGGTGCTGAATACCGGCCTTGGACTGGAAGCTCCCACGGTCGGCAATCCAATCGGCCAAACGTCGATCCAGGGGGCCGTGATCGCCGGCTTGCCGTCGAACCTCGCGTCGGTCAGTGCCAATGCGGGCACCACGCCGCAGACGACCTTTGTGAATAGCGCATTCACGACGGCGCTGAGCCTCACCGTGAAGGATTCAGCGAGCAATCCGGTGCCCGGCGTACCAGTCACGTTTACGTCCCCAGCCTCGGGGGCTTCCGGGGTATTCAGTGACGGTACGACGCTCATTGTGGTCAATACCAACGGGTCGGGCGTGGCATCCGCGCCATTCACTGCGAACGGAACTGCCGGTGGACCTTACTCTGTCACTGCGTCGGCGACCGGGTACGGTGCTGCGTCCTATTGGATGACCAACTCCGCTGCGACGATCAACTACAACACGACAGGCTCTACGCTCAGCTGCAACGGCGTTGCAGGCTGCGTACAGAACACTTCGACGTCGGTCACGATTGGTGGATTGACCATGACTTACAACTCGGGCTCCGGCTCGGGCGTGATCACGCCAAGCCTCGTAAATCTTGGCAACCTCGTAGTCACGGGAACCGGTGCCAACGTGAACGTGACCGGCCTGCAGCTCACTGTCAATGTGAATTCGACACCGCCTGGCGTCGGCGGCGCGCTACCTGTCGGCGCGCTCTCCGGGTTGCTTTCCACCAGTAATTCGTCCGTGGCGATCAACTTTTCCGGAGCCAGTTTTTCGACGTCCTTCGGCAATCTGCCCAGCGTGCCTATCAGCGGAGGCGGACGAACGTTTTACTATCAGGTGCTGAATACGAATTTGGGCCTTCAGGCACCCACCGTCGGCAACCCCATCGGACAGACGTCAATCCAGGGGGCCGTGAGCACATTCAATCAACTCACCAGCCGTCCGCCCTGCGATCTGGACGTGGATGGCAATGGCACGTTCGACGCGTTAACCGACGGTTTGATGGTTGTGCGCGCCATGCTCGGACTGACGGGCACAGCGGTGACCGCGGGCGCGATTGGCGGCAGTCCGATTCGCGCCACCTGGGCGCAGATTCAGCCGTTCCTGAACAATAATTGCGGGACGAACTTCGCGCCGTAGTCAATCCCCGGGTCGGCGTTTCCGTACCGGACCGAAGCTTACGTTGGCACGCGTCTGGAGCAAAGCGCTTGACGCTCATGAGATCAACAGCTTTCTGCGTCCGCCCTTATTTCATTGGGGCTGGTTTCGTTATTTTTCAGAAATCGACTTAAGGCGTTTTAACGCTTTAGCCCAATGCAAATATGGGAAATCCGGAAAAGCTGTTGGTGAAAGACTTGTCGGCCGAGCGATTTTGCGATGTGCAGCCGGACGCTCAATTACGGCCAAGTCTCAAAACTGTGGGATGCTTCGCCTCGCAATGAAAACATCCGAAGGCAGCACCGCAGTGACACAAAAAAAATCGCTTCCCGCAATGACCGACATCGAAATAGACGAGCTGCGCGCCGCGAAGCTGTTGCTGGAAAATCCCGGCCTCGCAGCAAAAATCTCCAGCTTTGTCGGCACACCCATTGAGAAGGGTTTCGCCCTGCTGCCGAAGCAATGGAACACCGTCGTCAACGATGCCACACGAAAGGCGATCGAGACGGCGCTGAAGGTTGCTTTGTGGACGCTGGATAAAGGTAAAGGCGAGGCCAAGGCCGGCACGCCATCGAACTGGTGGCACAAGCTCGCCGCCGGGGCGTCAGGTGCAGCAGGCGGCGCGCTGGGGCTCGCGGCGCTCTCGGTTGAGTTGCCGGTATCGACGACGATTATGTTGCGCTCCATTGCCGACATCGCGCGCAGCGAAGGCGAAGACTTGAAACTCGCTGACGCCCAGCTTGAATGCGTACAAGTGCTGGCGTTGGGTGGATCGTCAAAGGATGACGACGGCACCGAAATCGGCTACTTCGCGGCGCGCACGGCGATGGCGAAGGCGGTGTCCGAAGCCGCGGCTCATTTCGCCTCGCAGGGAGTCACGCAGCACGGCGCACCGGCGATTGTTCGTCTGATCACCGTCGTCGCATCGCGATTTTCAATCGTGGTGTCTGAAAAAGCCGCCGCGCAGGCGGTACCCATCGTCGGAGCTATCGGCGGTGCGGTGATCAACACGCTGTTTATCGATCATTTTCAGGACATGGCGCGTGGCCATTTCATCGTGCGGCGGCTGGAGCGGTTGCATGGGGCCGAGGTGGTGCGCCTTGCGTACAACGACCTGTAAATGCACGAAAAAATTTAGTTCAACCATCCGTTCTGGTCAAATTTGACGCACAGAACTTTCGCGATCATGACTGTAAAAAACAAAAAGCCGACTCGCGTCGGCTTTTCGGGTACAGTCCAGTTCTGAAATAACCCTAGCGAAGTGCTGGGGTTGGGGTACGCAGACCACCTTGACTGGCTTTTTATTCCAAATGCGCTTCGCGCATTTGGTGCCCGGGAAGGGACTCGAACCCCCACGATGTTACTCGCTAGTACCTGAAACTAGTGCGTCTACCAATTCCGCCACCCGGGCATTTCAAGTTATCCGAGATTATAGATTGACTACAAAAAAGTCTGCAAAAACCGCAGCCGTTCCGGTCGCCAAGACCAACCAAAAATTGGCCGCCACCTCCTCTAAACCCGCATCCGCAAAGGCTCGACGCCCTTCTGCGGCAACGCCCCGGGCTGCTGCACCTAAACCCGCAGAACGGGTCGTTGCCAAAGCTGCGGCACGAAAGGCGGTGCGCCCGCCAGCCGCTACGGCGGCAATAAGCGCAAAAACAAGTGACGTCGTCGCGGCTAAACCACCGAAAACGGTGAGCCGTCCCGCCGCCAAAGCGTCCGCGAGTAAACACGCGCCAACGGCAGCGAAATCGCCAAAAGTTGCGTCGTCCGCGCCGACGGCCAACGCTCCCGCGCCAGAAAAATTTTCAAAACCGAAAGCCAGCACCCACCGAAAAGGCAAAGCGGCGGCAACACAGGCTGAACAGGTGACCACCCCAGCTGCTGCCGCTCAACGCGGGCCAGCGTCGCCTTCTGCGTCCGGATTCACTCCAAACGTGCCCGCCAACGCCGTCGTCGGCACCGTGATCGGC
>JANXNI010000021.1 GCA_025354165.1 Burkholderiales bacterium
CGTGAAGATGACGGTAACTCTCATCGCACCTGTTGCGATGGAAGAGAAGCTGCGCTTCGCGATTCGTGAAGGCGGTCGTACCGTCGGTGCTGGTGTCGTCTCGAAAATCCTGAAGTAATCACCACGATGCGGGCAGCCTAAAGCGTCCGCGTCAAATTTTTAGGGGCGTAGCTTAGTGGTAAAGCTACGGTTTCCAAAACCGTCGATGGGGGTTCGATTCCCTCCGCCCCTGCCACTTTTGATTTGCAAATAGTGGTGTCGTCCCCGAAAGTCAACTACGCAATTAGTTGCAAGCGCAGTTGGAAATAAAGCGATCAAGCATGAACGATACGACAAAGAACTGGGCCATCTTCCTCGCTGCGGGCGTGTGTGTGGCCGCAGGCGTGTACGGTTTCTACCGATTCGCTGAATCGGCCATGGCGCTACGCATGCTGATGGTGATTGCGGGTCTGGTTGCTGGTGCTGGCGTGGCTTATGCCTCAGTACCAGGCAAAGAGTTTGTGCAGTTTGCACGCGAGTCGATTGATGAAGGCAAAAAGGTTGCCTGGCCGACTCGCAAAGAGACCATTCAGATGACGATGATCGTGTTTGCGTTCGCCGTCATCATGGCCATCTTCCTGTTCGGGGTCGACACGGCCATCGGGGCCTTCATTGCGTGGCTGACGTCACGCAATTAAACGTTTCCGATACGCAATACACGTCGTTTCACTCAAAGGACACCATGGACATCACGCAACTCACGGACAGCGAAGCACCCGTAGCTGAAGTAGTCGCTAAGCCGAAGCGCTGGTACGTCGTGCACGCGTTTTCTGGCTTTGAGAAAACGGTGCAACGCGCTCTCGTCGAGCGTATCGCGCGCTCCGAGTTTTCGTCGCAGTTCGGTCAGGTCATGGTTCCGGTCGAAGAAGTGGTCGAAATCAAAAATGGCCAAAAATCGATGTCGGAGCGCAAGTTTTTCCCCGGCTACGTGCTGGTTGAGATGGAAATGACCGATGAGTCGTGGCATCTGGTGAAAAGCACGCCAAAAGTCACCGGATTCATCGGCGGTACGGCGACGCGCCCAGCGCCGATTTCGCAGAAAGAAGTCGACACCATCATCAATCAGGTGCAGACCGGTGGCGAAAAGCCCAAGCACAAGGTGCTGTTCGAAGTGGGCGAAGCGGTGCGCGTCAAGGACGGTCCGTTTGCTGACTTCATGGGCAATGTTGAGGACGTGAATTACGAGAAATCGAAACTGCATGTGTCGGTCATGATTTTTGGTCGCGCAACGCCGGTCGAGCTTGAATTCGGTCAAGTAGAAAAAGCATAAGTTGTAGTTGCTGGCGTGAGTCAGCGGCTACTTTTTAACGGGGAGAGCGTCGTAACCAACCGGCGCTCGTTTGCACCCAAAACCAGGAGCCATCATGGCAAAGAAAATAGTCGGCTTTATCAAGCTGCAAGTCCCTGCAGGAAAGGCGAATCCGTCGCCTCCAATCGGCCCGGCCCTCGGCCAGCGTGGTCTCAACATCATGGAATTCTGCAAAGCGTTTAACGCGCAGACTCAGGGGATGGAGCCCGGAATGCCAATTCCGGTGACTATCACCGCATTCGCTGACAAGAGCTTCACGTTCGTGATGGGTACGCCACCGGCGACCTACCTGATCAAGAAAGAATCGAAAGTCACCAAAGGCTCACCTACGCCGCACACCACGAAGGTCGGCTCACTGACTCGTGCTCAGGCTGAGGCTATTGCGAAAATCAAGATGCCGAACCTGACGGCCGGCGACATGGACGCCGCTGTGCGCACCATCGCAGGCAGCGCCCGTTCGATGGGAATCACCGTGGAAGGAGTGAAGTAATCATGGCCAAAATGACGAAACGCGCCAAGGCGCTCGAAGGCAAAGTTGATCGCAACAAGTTCTACCCTGTTGTTGACGCGCTGACCCTCGCCAAAACCACGGCCACTGCCAAATTCAACGAGTCGATTGACGTCGCGATCAATCTGGGCATTGATGCCAAGAAATCTGATCAAACCGTTCGTGGCTCGGTCGTGATGCCTTCCGGCACGGGCAAGACCGTTCGCGTTGCTGTGTTCGCACAAGGTGCCAAGGCCGAAGAAGCCAAAGCTGCCGGTGCAGACGTGGTCGGTTTCGAAGACCTCGCGGAGCGCGTTAAAGGCGGCTTCATGGAATTCGACGTTGTTATCGCATCGCCTGACGCTATGCGCGTGGTCGGTACGCTCGGACAAGTGTTGGGCCCACGCGGTTTGATGCCAAACCCGAAAGTCGGCACCGTGAGTGCGGACGTCGCCACGGCAGTCAAGAACGCCAAAGCCGGTCAGGTGCAGTACCGCACCGACAAGGCCGGTATCGTGCACGCAACGTTGGGTCGTGCGTCGTTTGAATTGGCCGCGCTTGAGATCAACTTGCGCGCGCTCGTTGAGGCGCTGCAGAAGGCAAAGCCTGCTTCGTCCAAAGGCGTGTATTTGCGAAAAATTAGCGTGTCCAGCACGATGGGTTCCGGTGTCCGCGTGGATACCGGTGCTTTTGGTGCGGCACAGGCAGCGCAATAGGCGCTGCTGAAAAAGATTGGTGGGCCAGCACATTCTTTCGAGAGTTTGCTGGACCATCCAAGACCGTTGGCGAGCCCCGATTTTCGGGGCGCTTAATCGGGCGTTCACTTCACGGTGAACACGGCCAACGCAGATGGTGATCCCGCTGTAGAAAAATTTGTGTGTAGTGTCAAAACAGGTACTGCGCAGGGATTGGATGCGGCAAGGTCGCTGAAACCCTCCCGCCACAGCCAAATCGGTTGTGTTGGGGTTGATAGGAGATTAACTTGAGTCTAAATCGCACTGAAAAAGCCGCGGTCATCGACGAAGTCAGAGCCCAAGTGATTGAAGCTCAGACCCTCGTAGTGGCCGAATATCGCGGCACGACGGTTAAGGATATGACCAAACTGCGCGCGTCTGCTCGTGCGCAGGGCGTTTACCTGCATGTGTTGAAAAACTCGCTTGCACGTCGCGCCGTGGTCGGGACGCCGTTTGAAGTGGTTGCCGGACACATGTCTGGCCCGCTGATTTACGGTTTTTCCACCGATGCCGTAGCCGCCGCCAAAGTCATCAGCGACTTCGCTAAAACCAACGACAAGCTCGTTGTCAAAGCGGGCGCGTTTGATGGCAAATTGCTTGATCAAGCGGGCGTTGCATCGCTCGCCTCGATCCCGAGCAAGGAAGTATTGCTGGCGCAAATTGCTGGTCTGTTGATGTCGCCGGTATCGCGTTTTGCGCGCGTGTTGGCCGCCGTATCCGAGAAGCGTGCAGGCCCAGCGGAAGCTGCCGCCCCTGCCGCTGAAGCAGTTGCTGCTGAACCAGCCGCTGCCTGAACCCATTACAAATTAACTAAAGACTTAGGAGCCAATCATGGCATTCAATAAAGATGACTTCCTCGCCGCACTCGACACGATGTCGGTGATGGATCTGAACGAACTGGTTAAAGCGATCGAAGAGAAATTCGGCGTATCGGCTGCTGCAATGTCAGCACCGGCTGCTGGCGGTGGCGCTGCTGCTGCTGTGGTTGAAGAGAAGCTTGAGTTTGACCTCGTGCTTACTGAAATCGGCGCGAACAAAGTAAGCGTGATTAAAGCGATTCGCGAAATCACCGGTCTGGGCCTCAAAGAAGCCAAAGATCTGGTGGACGGCGCACCGAAGACGGTTAAAGAAGCGATGCCTAAAGCTGACGCTGAAGCCGCCAAGAAGAAGATCGAAGACGCAGGTGCCAAGGCCGAAATCAAGTAATTTCGGTTCGGCGCAAGGGGCCGGAGAGGTTGCAAAACCTCGTCGGCCCCTAGCCGTTTGTAGCCGTCGTTGAACCTTGCAGAGACAGTTCCCGTTTGATTGAATTTACGCCACCGCATAAGCAGTCAAACGAGAGCCTTCTCCAGCTCCCGCAACCGCGCGAATCCATTGTCTTGGCTTCGCCTCGGTCGCGCCTCTCGCTTCCACAGTTGAGGAACATATGACGTACGCCTTCGCCGAAAAAAAACGAATCCGCAAAAGCTTTGGATCACGCACCGATGTACTGCCGGTGCCTTATCTTCTGCACACCCAACTCGCTTCCTACAACGAGTATCTGCAAGAAGGGGTTAGCCAGCCGAACCGGAAAAATATTGGCCTCGAATCTGCGTTCACGTCGATTTTCCCGATCTCCAGCCACAATGGCTTCGCCAAGCTGGAATACGTGCACTACACGCTCGCTACGCCTCCGTTTGACGTTGTCGAATGCCAACAGCGTGGTCTGACCTTTGCCTCGCCCGTGCGCGCCAAAGTTCGCTTGATTATTTATGATCGCGAAGCGGCTAAAGATACGGTTAAAGAGATCAAAGAGTCCGAGGTTTACATGGGCGAAATGCCGCTCATGACCGAGAACGGTTCGTTCGTGATCAACGGCACCGAGCGCGTCATCGTGTCTCAGCTGCACCGTTCGCCTGGCGTGTTCTTCGAACACGATAAAGGCAAGACGCATAGCTCCGGCAAACTGCTGTTCTCGGCGCGCGTGATTCCGTATCGCGGCTCATGGCTGGATTTCGAATTCGACCCGAAGGACTTCCTGTATTTCCGTATTGACCGCCGTCGCAAGATGCCGGTGACGATTCTGTTGAAAGCTCTTGGCTTGACGGAAGAAGAAATCCTCGCGCGCTACTTCAAGTTTGACGATCTTTACTTTACGCCGAAGGGCAACGAACTCGCGTTCGTGCCCGAGCGCGTCAAGGGCGAAATCGCTCGTTTTGACATCACCACGCCTGATGGCACAGTGGTCATCGCCAAAGACAAACGCGTTACGGCGAAGCACATTCGCGACCTGCAGAACGCCAAGGTCGAGCGTCTGCCGTTGCCGACCGAAGAGGTTTATGGTCGCGTCGTTGCGACGAACGTCATCGACAAAGAAACGGGTGAAGTTGTTCTCAAGGCCAACGAAGAGTTGACTGAAGAGTCGCTCAAGAAATTGGTCGAAGCCGGTATTAGCCACATCCGCACGCTCTACATCAATGAGCTGGACGAAGGCCCATGGATTTCTATGACGCTGCGTACCGACGACGTGCCAGATCGCACGACGGCCCGCGTTGCTATCTATCGCATGATGCGTCCAGGCGAGCCACCTACAGCCGAAGCGGTCGAAGCGTTGTTCACGCGTTTGTTCTTCAATCCGGACACGTACGATTTGTCGCGCGTCGGTCGTATGAAATTCAATCGTCGCGTGGGTCGCGAGGAGATTGAAGGCCCGATGGTGTTGACGCACGAGGACATCTTCGACACCGTCCGAATCATTCTCGATTTGCGCAACGGTCGCGGTCAGGTCGACGACATCGACCACTTGGGTAATCGTCGTGTGCGTAGCGTCGGCGAATTGGCTGAGAACCAGTTCCGCAGCGGGCTGGCGCGTGTTGAGCGTGCAGTGAAAGAGCGTCTTGGGCAAGCCGAGAGCGAAAACCTGATGCCGCATGATTTGATCAATGCGAAGCCGATTTCGGCTGCGATCAAGGAATTCTTCGGTTCCAGCCAGCTGTCGCAATTCATGGACCAAACCAATCCATTGTCAGAGATTACGCACAAGCGCCGCGTGTCAGCGCTCGGACCAGGCGGTTTGACGCGTGAGCGCGCTGGCTTCGAAGTTCGTGACGTACATCCGACGCACTACGGTCGCGTTTGCCCGATCGAAACCCCGGAGGGGCCGAACATCGGCTTGATCAACTCGCTCGCGCTGTTTGCTCGTGTGAATGATTACGGTTTCATCGAAACGCCCTATCGCAAGGTAGTGGACAGCTCGGTTACCAGCGAAATTACCTACCTCTCCGCGATCGAAGAGAGCAACTACGTGATCGCTCAGGCGAACTCCGCGCTTGATGACAAAGGCCGTCTCACTGGCGAATTTGTGTCCTGCCGTATCAAAGGGGACTCAACGCTCATGGCACCGTCAGAAGTGACGTACATGGACGTTGCGCCTTCGCAAATCGTCTCGGTCGCGGCTTCGTTGATTCCGTTCCTTGAGCACGACGACGCGAACCGCGCATTGATGGGCTCGAACATGCAACGTCAAGCGGTACCCTGCTTGCGTCCTGAAAAGCCATTCGTGGGCACTGGCGTCGAACGTACTGCGGCGATTGACTCGGGCACCGTGGTTACCGCCAAGCGCGGTGGCAAGGTGGACTACGTGGATGCGTCTCGTGTGGTGATTCGTGTCAACGATTCCGAAGCCGCATCCAGCGATGCGGGCGTAGACATTTACAACTTGGTCAAGTACACGCGTTCCAATCAAAACACCAACATCAACCAGCGTCCACTGGTTAGGGTTGGCGACAACATCGTCAAGGGTGACGTGATCGCCGACGGCGCATCGACTGACAAAGGCGAACTCGCTCTCGGTCAGAACATGTTTGTCGCGTTCATGCCGTGGAACGGTTACAACTACGAAGACTCGATCCTGATCTCCGAGCGCGTTGTGGCACAAGACCGCTACACCTCGATCCACATCGAAGAGTTGACCGTTGTCGCACGCGACACCAAGCTCGGTTCCGAAGAAATCACGCGTGATATTTCGAGTCTTGGTGAAACGCAACTGACGCGCCTCGATGAGTCGGGCATCGTTTACATCGGTGCCGAAGTCGAAGCGGGCGACGTGCTCGTTGGCAAGGTCACACCAAAAGGTGAAACCACGCTTACTCCAGAAGAGAAGCTGTTGCGGGCGATCTTCGGTGAGAAGGCCAGCGACGTTAAAGACACGTCACTGCGGGTTCAATCTGGCATTGCTGGAACCGTGATTGACGTCAAAGTCTTCACGCGTGAGGGTATCGAGCGCGACAAACGCGCTCAGCTCATCATCGATGAAGATTTGCGTGGTTTCAAGAAAGATCTCGCGGATCAATTGCGCATTGTGGAGAACGACGCGTTTGAACGCCTTGAGCGTCTGCTGACCGGTAAGGTTGCCAGCGGTGGACCGAAGAAACTGGCCAAGGGCACCAAGCTCGATAAAGAGTATCTGACTTCGGTCGGTCGTTACGATTGGTTCGATCTGCGTCTGGCGGATGACGATGTTGCACGTCAACTCGAAGGCGTCAAGGACAGTCTGACTGCGACTCGCGTCAATTTCGACACGGCGTTTGAACAAAAAAAGCGCAAGCTGACGCAAGGCGATGAGCTGCCCGCAGGCGTGCTCAAGATGGTCAAGGTGTACGTCGCAGTTAAGCGTCGTCTACAGCCGGGCGACAAGATGGCTGGTCGCCACGGTAACAAGGGCGTGGTCTCGAAGATCGTACCGGTAGAAGACATGCCACACATGGCAGATGGCACGACGGTTGACGTTGTTCTGAATCCGCTCGGCGTGCCATCACGGATGAACGTGGGTCAGATTCTTGAGGTTCACCTCGGTTGGGCAGCAAAGGGTATCGGCAACAAGATTGACGCCATGCTCAAACAGCAAGCGAATGTGAAAGAAATTCGCGGCTTCGTGGAAAACATTTATCACAACGTCGGTGCCAAGCAGGACATCACGGAGTTCACCGACGGTGAAGTGACCGAGTTGGCGACGAACTTGCGTCATGGTCTCCCCTTCGCCACGCCGGTTTTCGACGGCGCGAACGAAGGCGAAATCAAAGACATGTTGAAGCTCGCTGATCTGCCACTCTCAGGCCAGATCACGTTGTACGACGGACGTACGGGCGAGGCGTTTGATCGCCCGGTCACGGTCGGCTACATGCATGTGTTGAAACTGCACCACTTGGTCGATGACAAGATGCACGCCCGTTCTACCGGCCCTTACAGTTTAGTGACGCAGCAACCACTCGGCGGTAAAGCGCAGTTCGGTGGCCAGCGTTTCGGTGAGATGGAAGTTTGGGCACTTGAGGCATACGGCGCGGCCTATACGCTGCAAGAGATGCTGACCGTCAAGTCCGATGACGTCAACGGTCGTACCAAGGTGTACGAAAACATCGTGAAGGGCGAGCACAAGATCGAAGCCGGAATGCCGGAATCGTTCAACGTGTTGGTCAAGGAAATTAGGTCGCTCGGTATCGATATCGACCTGGTTCGCAAGTAATTTCGGCTCTAAGTTAAAGGGATATTTATGAACGCCTTGTTAGACCTGTTCAAACAGACGACCCCGAACGAAGAGTTCGATGCCATCAAAATCGGCCTTGCCTCGCCCGAGCGTATTCGCTCGTGGTCGTTTGGCGAGGTCAAAAAGCCCGAGACCATTAACTACCGTACGTTCAAGCCTGAGCGCGATGGTTTGTTCTGCGCCAAGATTTTCGGACCAATCAAAGATTACGAATGCTTGTGTGGCAAGTACAAGCGCCTCAAACATCGCGGCGTGATCTGCGAAAAATGTGGCGTTGAAGTCACTCTGACCAAAGTTCGCCGTGAGCGCATGGGCCACATCGAACTGGCTTCACCAGTCGCGCACATCTGGTTCCTGAAATCACTGCCATCGCGCTTGGGCATGGTGCTCGACATGACGCTGCGCGATATCGAACGCGTCCTGTATTTCGAGGCATTCGTGGTCGTTGATCCAGGCTTGACACCGCTTCAGCGTGGTCAGCTCCTGACGGAAGATGATTACATCGCTAAAACTGAAGAGTTCGGTGATGACTTCCGTGCGCTAATGGGTGCGGAGGCGGTTCGCGAACTGTTGGGTTCGATCCATGTCGTTGAAGACTGCGAGCGCCTGCGCGCTGAGCTGGGCGCTACGTCGTCCGAAGCCAAGATCAAGAAAATCTCGAAGCGTCTGAAAGTGCTCGAAGCGTTCCAGAAGTCAGGCATCAAGCCTGACTGGATGGTGCTCGAAGTGCTGCCGGTGTTGCCGCCGGAGTTACGTCCGCTCGTCCCGTTGGACGGTGGCCGTTTCGCGACCTCCGATTTGAACGATCTCTATCGCCGCGTGATCAACCGTAACAATCGCCTCAAGCGCTTGCTCGAACTGAAAGCACCGGACATCATCGTGCGCAACGAAAAGCGCATGCTGCAAGAGTCGGTTGACTCATTGCTCGACAACGGTCGTCGAGGCAAAGCGATGACCGGTGCGAACAAGCGTCCGCTCAAATCGCTCGCTGACATGATCAAGGGTAAGTCGGGTCGTTTCCGCCAGAACTTGCTCGGCAAGCGCGTCGACTACTCCGGTCGTTCCGTGATCGTGGTGGGGCCGCAACTCAAACTGCATCAGTGCGGTCTGCCGAAGAAAATGGCGCTTGAACTGTTCAAGCCATTCATCTTCAATCGCCTCGAACAAATGGGCGAAGCGAAAACAATCAAAGAGGCCAAGCGCCGCGTTGAGAGTGAAGATCCGCTGGTTTGGGATTTGCTCGAAGAAGTCATTCGCGAGCATCCGGTATTGCTGAACCGTGCACCGACCTTACATCGTCTTGGCATTCAGGCTTTCGAACCGGTGCTGATTGAAGGCAAGGCGATTCAGTTGCATCCGCTCGTCTGTACGGCGTTCAACGCCGACTTCGACGGCGACCAGATGGCCGTTCACGTTCCGTTATCACTGGAAGCTCAGGCCGAAGCGCGCACCTTGATGTTGGCATCGAACAACGTATTGCTGCCTTCAAACGGCGACCCTTGTATCGTGCCGTCGCAAGACATCGTACTGGGTCTGTACTACGCGACTCGCGAAAAGATCAACGCTCGCGGCGAAGGCATGATGTTCGCCGACGTGCTCGAAGTGTCACGTGCTTACGAAACGCGCATGGTCGAGTTGCACGCCAAAGTGATGGTGCGCATTCGTCAGGTGACCTTCGGGCCAAATGGCGAAAAAATCGACCAGATTAAACGTGAAGACACGACCGTCGGTCGCGCACTGCTCTCCGACATCTTGCCAGAAGGCTTGCCGTTCTCGGTCATCAACAAGCCGCTGAAGAAGAAGGAAATCTCCAAGCTCATCAACGCCAGCTTCCGTCGCTGTGGCCTTCGCGCCACTGTTGTGTTCGCTGACAAATTGATGCAGGCGGGTTTCCGTCTGGCAACGCGCGCAGGTTTCTCATTTGCGGCAGACGATATGCTCATTCCACCAGAGAAGCAGGGCATCATTGTTAACGCAGAAGCTCAAGTCAAAGAGATCCAGCAGCAGTACGCTTCTGGCCTCGTGACCTCTGGCGAACGCTACAACAAAGTGGTGGACATCTGGGGCGCTGCTGGTGACGACATCGCTCGCGCCATGATGACGCGCCTGGGTTCCGAAATGGTCACCGACCGTGACGGCAAGCAGGTTCGTCAGGACTCGTTCAATTCCATTTACATGATGGCAGACTCCGGCGCGCGCGGCTCTGCGGCGCAGATTCGTCAGCTCGCTGGTATGCGTGGTTTGATGGCGAAGCCGGACGGCTCCATTATCGAAACGCCGATCACCGCAAACTTCCGTGAAGGCTTGAACGTTCTTCAGTACTTCATCTCGACCCACGGTGCTCGTAAGGGCTTGGCGGATACGGCGTTGAAGACGGCGAACTCGGGCTACCTCACGCGTCGTCTGGTCGACGTCACGCAGGATCTCGTGGTCACCGAGCACGATTGTGGAACGACCGAAGGCATGGTCATGAAGGCCGTTGTTTCCGGTGGCGAAGTGATCGAATCGTTGCGCGACCGAATCCTCGGTCGCACCACGATCGGCGATGTTATGCATCCCGAAACTGGCAAAGTCGTTGTCGAATCAAACTTCACGCTTACTGAAGATGAAGTGGACTTGATCGAAAGCCTTGGCATCGACGAAGTGAAGACGCGTTCGCCACTGACCTGCTCCACGCGTCACGGTTTGTGTGCCAAGTGCTACGGTCGCGATCTTGGACGTGGTCAATTGGTTAGTGCGGGTGAAGCCGTAGGCGTTATTGCTGCGCAATCCATCGGCGAGCCGGGTACACAGCTGACCATGCGTACGTTCCACATCGGTGGCGCGGCGTCGCGTACCGCTGCGGCGAGCACTGTGGAAACGAAGTCAGCCGGTACCGCGAACTTTGCTGGCGCAATGCGCTATGTGAAAAACGCCGGTGGCGACAAAATTGTCATCGCTCGTTCAGCAGAAGTCGTCATTTCTGACGGTAGCCGTGAGCGTGAGCGTCACAAAGTGCCGTATGGCGCGAAACTGCTCGTTGAGGATGGCAAGGTCGTCAAAGCGGGCGTAATCCTGGCCGAATGGGATGCAACAGCACGCCCAATTTTGACCGAATTCCAGGGGCGCGTTAAGTTTGAAAACGTTCAGGAAGGCCTCACTGTTGCCAAGCAGACCGATGACGTGACAGGCATTTCCACTTTGGTGGTGATTGATGCGAAGCGTCGCGTGGGCTCACAATCCAAAGGTGTTCGTCCGCAGTTGAAACTGGTCGATGCCAAAGGCAATGAGATCAAGCCCGCAGGTTCCGACACGCCGTTGACGATCACTTTCCAGATTGGCTCGATCATTCTGGTGAAGGACGGTCAGGAAGTTGCGCCGGGCGACATGCTCGCCCGGATGCCAATGGAAACGTCCAAGACTCGCGACATCACGGGCGGCCTGCCGCGCGTGGCTGAGCTGTTCGAGGCGCGGTCGCCGAAAGACGCAGGTATGTTGGCTGAAGTCACGGGCACCGTGTCCTTCGGTAAAGACACTAAGGGCAAGCAGCGTCTGGTCATCAAGGACATGGATGGCGTTTCGCACGAATTCCTGATCCCCAAAGAGAAGGCTGTGATGGCCATCGACGGTCAGGTCGTCAACAAGGGCGAAGCGATTGTTGACGGCCCGGCCGATCCGCACGACATCCTGCGCTTGCTGGGTGTGGAGGCGCTCACCAAGTATGTGATCGACGAAGTGCAAGAGGTTTATCGTCTGCAAGGCGTGAAGATCAACGACAAACACATCGAGGTGATCGTTCGCCAGATGCTGCGTCGCGTGACCATCTCCCAGGCGGGCGACACCAAATACATTCTGGGCGAGCAGGTTGAGCGCGCAGAATTGTTTGCGGAGAATGATCGTGTCAAAGCGGCGGACAAAGCGCCCGCTCAGTACGATCACATCCTGCTCGGCATCACCAAAGCGTCGTTGTCTACGGACTCCTTCATCTCGGCGGCATCGTTCCAGGAAACCACTCGTGTGTTGACCGAAGCCGCCATCATGGGCAAACGGGACAATCTGCGTGGCTTGAAAGAAAACGTTATCGTTGGACGACTTATTCCAGCGGGTACGGGTTTGGCTTACCACCGCCTGCGTCAGCAGAATTTGGCGGCCGACCTCATTGATACGTCAATCTTGACGAGCGATGAGCCGGAAGTCGCCGACGTTGTAACAGCAAGTGCAGCCTAAACAGGCGTAGTATGGAGCGGCGAGATCGCCGCTCCCTTAATGACGGGTTTAGAGCGAGTTTTCGAACTCGCCTCTTGACGAAAAAATCGACAGCGGTCTATAATCGCGGTTCTCTAAAAGCTTGGTTGCCAACAGTAGCAGTCAAGTTCAACAAAAAAACGAAGGCTAAATATGCCAACCATCAATCAGCTAGTGCGCCAGGGGCGCACCCCGGTCGTTGTTAAAAGCAAAAGTCCGGCGCTAGAAAAAGGCCCGCAAAAGCGCGGCGTGTGCACTCGCGTGTACACGACAACTCCGAAAAAGCCAAACTCGGCCTTGCGTAAAGTCGCCAAAGTGCGTCTGACCAACGGTTTTGAGGTGATTTCTTACATCGGCGGCGAAGGCCACAATTTGCAAGAGCACTCAGTGGTGCTGATTCGCGGTGGTCGCGTCAAGGATCTCCCGGGTGTGCGCTACCACATGGTGCGCGGCTCGCTCGATACCGCTGGCGTGAAAGATCGCAAGCAATCGCGTTCGAAGTACGGCGCGAAAGCTCCGAAAAAGGCCTAATTTTTCATCGAGCCGCCGCAACCAAGCGTTGCTCGGCCCACCAAGCGCGGATAAAGCACAGAAGCACCGCGCTTCTTACTTTTTTGAGGATGGTTTAAATGCCCCGCCGTCGTGAAGTCCCCAAACGCGACATCCTGCCAGACCCGAAGTTTGGCAATGTCGAAATCTCCAAGTTTATGAACGTCATCATGACTGCTGGTAAAAAAGCAGTTGCAGAGCGCATCGTGTATGGCGCGCTGGACATCATCAGCAAAAAAGGCGGCAAAGATCCGCTTGACGTGTTCTCTACCGCCCTTGGTAATGCCAAGCCAATGGTTGAAGTGAAAAGCCGCCGCGTAGGCGGTGCTAACTTTCAGGTGCCAGTCGAAGTTCGTCCGTCCCGTCGTTCGGCGCTGTCGATGCGCTGGATTCGTGATGCCGCGCGTAAGCGTGGTGAAAAGTCCATGGGTGCACGCTTGGCCAATGAATTGCTTGAGGCCGCTGAAGGCCGTGGTGGCGCTGTAAAGAAGCGTGAAGAAGTCCATCGTATGGCTGAAGCCAACAAGGCGTTCTCGCACTTCCGTTTCTAGTCTTTTTGATTTTTGGCTTGCTCCGCCACGAGTGGAGTAAAGTTGTTTGGTGATCGTTATGCCCCGTACTACTCCTATCAGTCGTTATCGCAATATTGGTATTTCCGCGCACATTGACGCAGGCAAGACCACGACCACTGAGCGCATCCTTTTTTATACAGGCGTTTCACACAAAATCGGTGAAGTTCATGATGGTGCAGCCACGATGGACTGGATGGAGCAAGAACGCGAGCGCGGCATTACGATCACATCGGCGGCTACGACCTGCTTTTGGAAGGGGATGGACAAGTCCTTCCCTGAGCATCGCATCAACATCATTGATACGCCAGGTCACGTTGACTTCACGATTGAAGTCGAGCGCTCAATGCGCGTGCTTGACGGCGCGTGCATGGTGTATTGCGCTGTGGGTGGTGTGCAGCCGCAGTCAGAGACTGTTTGGCGTCAGGCCAACAAGTACAAAGTGCCGCGTTTGGCGTTCGTCAACAAGATGGATCGTACCGGCGCAGACTTCTTCAAGGTTTACGACCAGATGCGTGGTCGCCTGAAGGCAAACCCCGTGATCATGCAGGTGCCAATTGGTGCAGAAGAGAATTTTCAGGGCGTGATCGATCTGGTTCGCATGAAAGCGATCTACTGGGATGAAGCGTCGCAGGGCATGAAGTTCGAGGCGCGCGACATCCCGGCGGAGCTTCAGGCGACGGCTGAGGAATGGCGCAGCAAGATGGTTGAGACCGCTGCTGAAGCCAACGAGGACTTGATGAACAAGTACCTTGAAACGGGCAACTTGAGCGAAGCCGACATCAAGACGGGTATCCGCCTGCGCACGATTGCCAGCGAAATCGTACCGATGTTGTGCGGTTCAGCCTTCAAGAATAAGGGCGTTCAGGCAATGTTGGACGCGGTCATTGAGTACATGCCTGCGCCGACGGACATCCCGCCGGTCAAGGGCATGGACGACGACGACAAGCCGACGGTTCGCCGTGCAGATGACGACGAGAAATTCTCGGCGCTCGCGTTCAAAATCATGACTGATCCATATGTCGGTCAGCTCATCTTCTTCCGCGTCTACTCTGGCGTGGTGAAGTCGGGCGACACGATTTACAACCCGATCAAGGGCAAGCGCGAGCGCATCGGTCGCTTGCTGCAGATGCATGCCAACGAGCGCCAGGAGCTTGAAGAAGTGCGTGCCGGCGATATCGCCGCTGCGGTGGGTTTGAAAGAGGCGACGACGGGTGACACGCTGTGCGATCCATCTGCTTTGATCACGCTTGAGCGCATGATTTTCCCGGAGCCGGTGATTTCTCAGGCAGTCGAGCCGAAAACCAAGGCTGACCAGGAAAAGATGGGTATGGCGCTGGGTCGTCTGGCCAAAGAAGATCCGTCTTTCCGTGTCCGCACGGACGAAGAATCGGGTCAGACCATCATCGCCGGTATGGGTGAGTTGCACCTTGAGATCCTCGTAGATCGCATGAAGCGCGAATTTGGCGTTGAGGCAAGCGTTGGTAAGCCTCAGGTGGCTTATCGCGAAACGATTCGCAAACTCGCCGAAATCGAAGGCAAGTTCGTCAAGCAGTCCGGTGGTCGCGGTCAGTACGGTCACGTGTGGCTCAAAGTCGAGCCGAATGAGCCGGGCAAAGGCTTCGAATTTATCGACGCTATCAAAGGTGGCGTGGTTCCTCGCGAATACATCCCTGCGGTGAACAAAGGCGTGGTTGAAACGCTCACCAATGGTGTGGTTGCCGGTTTCCCGGTAGTTGACGTCAAGGTCACGCTGTTTGATGGTTCGTACCACGAGGTTGACTCGAACGAAAACGCCTTCAAGATGGCCGCATCGATTGCGTTCAAAGACGGTATGCGTAAGGCAAACCCGGTTCTGCTTGAGCCAATGATGGCCGTCGAAGTGGAAACGCCTGAAGACTACGCAGGTACAGTGATGGGCGATCTGTCGTCGCGTCGCGGTATGGTGCAAGGCATGGACGACATTCTGGGCGGCAAGATCATCAAGGCTGAAGTTCCACTCTCCGAGATGTTTGGGTACTCGACTTCGTTGCGCTCCGCCACTCAGGGCCGCGCTACGTACACGATGGAATTCAAGCATTACACCGAGGCCCCGCGCAACGTTGCCGAAGCGGTTACGAAGGCTAAAGCAGGTTAATTTTAGGTAAACCGATGGCCGCCGATCGTAGTGGCCGTTTTGAACAGTAAATTAAGGAAACGAAATCATGGCAAAAAGCAAGTTTGAGCGAACGAAGCCACATGTGAATGTAGGCACGATTGGTCACGTTGATCACGGCAAGACCACATTGACGGCAGCGATCACGACCGTGTTGTCACGCAAGTTTGGCGGCGAAGCCAAAGCGTACGACCAGATTGACGCAGCGCCTGAAGAGAAAGCGCGCGGCATTACGATTAATACCGCGCACGTCGAGTATGAGACGGCGAACCGTCACTACGCTCACGTTGACTGCCCTGGCCACGCCGACTACGTCAAAAACATGATCACCGGTGCCGCCCAGATGGACGGCGCGATTCTTGTATGTTCCGCCGCTGACGGCCCTATGCCACAAACGCGTGAACACATCCTCCTGTCCCGTCAGGTCGGCGTACCGTACATCATCGTATTCCTGAACAAATGCGACATGGTTGATGACGCAGAACTGCTCGAACTCGTCGAAATGGAAGTTCGTGAACTTCTGTCGAAATACGACTTCCCGGGTGATGACGTCCCAATCATCAAAGGCAGTGCAAAACTCGCCCTTGAAGGCGACAAGTCGGAAATGGGCGAGCCTTGTATCGATCGTCTCGCCGACGCACTCGACAACTACATCCCCATGCCAGAGCGCGCCATTGACGGTGCCTTCCTCATGCCCGTAGAAGACGTGTTCTCCATCTCCGGTCGCGGCACCGTCGTGACCGGTCGTATCGAGCGCGGTATTGTCAAAGTCGGTGAAGAGATCGAAATCGTCGGCATCAAGCCCACGGTCAAGACCACTTGCACCGGGGTCGAGATGTTCCGCAAGCTGCTCGATCAAGGTCAAGCGGGCGACAACGTCGGCATCCTGCTGCGCGGCACCAAGCGTGAAGACGTCGAGCGCGGCCAAGTGTTGGCCAAGCCTGCCTCGATCAACCCGCACACCGAATTCGAGTGCGAGATCTATGTACTCTCCAAAGACGAAGGTGGCCGTCACACGCCGTTCTTCAACAACTACCGTCCGCAGTTCTACTTCCGCACAACGGACGTAACAGGTGCGGTCAAGCTGCCAGAGGGCACCGAGATGGTGATGCCTGGCGACAACGTGAAGATGACGGTAACTCTCATCGCACCTGTTGCGATGGAAGAGAAGCTGCGCTTCGCGATTCGTGAAGGCGGTCGTACCGTCGGTGCTGGTGTCGTCTCGAAAATCCTGAAGTAATCGAGACCGAACGTGCAAAACCAAAAAATCCGTATCCGTCTCAAGGCGTTCGATTACAAGTTGATCGATCAATCCGCTTCGGAAATCGTGGAAACCGCGAAGCGCTCAGGCGCAATCGTTCGTGGCCCGATCCCGTTGCCAACGCGCATAGAGCGTTTTGACGTGCTGCGCTCGCCGCACGTCAACAAGACCTCACGCGACCAATTCGAAATTCGTACCCATCTGCGTTTGATGGATATCGTCGACCCCAATGACAAGACTGTCGATCAACTCATGAAGCTGGATCTGCCAGCGGGTGTCGACGTCGAAATCAAGGTTCAGTAACCACTGAGCAAAAACTCAAAGCGATGCCGGTCAATTGAAACCGGCACCGTGCCAAGCAACTGTTGCCAGGCGCGGCAAGAAAGAAGAGGTGAACTATGAGTCTAGGACTCATCGGACGTAAAGTCGGTATGACACGCGTCTTTAATGATGATGGTTCGGCAACCGCCGTGACTGTTATCGATGTCAGTAACAACCGTGTATCGCAGGTTAAAACTCCCGCGAATGACGGATATGCCGGTGTTCAGTTAACCTTTGGTGATCGTCGTGCCTCGCGCGTGACAAAGCCATTGGCTGGTCACTTCGCTAAAGCCGGTGTTTTGTCGGGTGCTATCACCCGCGAATTCCGCGCTGAAGCAGGCGAGCTTAAAGCAGGCGCAGTGGTAGGCGTGGACACGTTTACCGTCGGCCAAAAAGTGGACGTAACAGGCACGACTAAAGGTCGCGGCTTTACGGGTGTGATTCGTCGCCACCACTTCAGCTCAAACCGCGAGTCGCACGGTAACTCGGTGACCACGCGGGCTCCAGGCTCTATCGGTATGGCTCAGGATCCGGGTCGTGTATTCCCCGGTAAACGCATGGCAGGTCAGCACGGCAACGCGCAACGCACCTCGCAGGCGCTTAAAGTTGTCCGTATCGACACCGTGCGCGGCCTGTTGTTGATTCAGGGCGCTGTTCCTGGCTCAGCCGGTTGCCACGTCATCGTCACACCGACGGTGAGGAGTTAAATTATGGAATTGCAAGTCATTGACGCGAAGGGCCAATCAGCCGCTACGATGTCAGCGTCGGACGAAGTGTTCGGTCGCGAGTACAACGAAGCCCTGATTCACCAGGTCGTCGTCGCATATCAGGCCAATGGCCGTGGCGGTAACCGTGCGCAAAAAACGCGCGCTGAAGTTCGCCACTCGACCAAAAAGCCGTGGAAGCAAAAAGGTACGGGTAACGCCCGCGCCGGTATGACCTCCAGCCCTATCTGGCGTGGCGGTGGACGTCCGTTCCCAAGCAAACCTGAAGAGAACTTCACGCACAAAGTCAACCGCAAGATGTATCGCGCCGGTATGGCCGCGATCCTGTCGCAGTTGGTTCGTGAAGATCGTCTGCACGTCGTTGAGTCCTTCGCGATTGATGCGCCGAAGACCAAGCTCGTAGCGGGCGCGCTCAAAGACATGAACGTCAGCAACGTGTTGATCGTGATGGACAGCGTGGACAACAACGTCTTTCTGGCCGCACGCAATCTGCCAAATCTGGCCGTTATCGCAGCACACAGCGTTGATCCTGTGAGCTTGCTCGCTTTCAATCGCGTTCTGCTGACTAAAGCAGCGATCGCCAAGATCGAGGAGTCATACAAATGAATCAAAATCGTTTGATGACCGTTCTTCGTGCTCCGATCATTTCGGAGAAGAGCACATTTGTTGCCGAGAAGAACGAACAAGTCGTATTCGAAGTGTTGCAAGACGCGACCAAGCCTGAAGTCAAGGCCGCCGTTGAACTGCTCTTCAAAGTTCAGGTGGAAAGCGTGCAAATGCTTAACCGCAAGGGCAAAGAAAAGCGTCATGGCCGCTCAATCGGTCGTCGCAGCGACAGCCGTCGTGCGTACGTTTCGCTCAAGCCGGGTCAAGAGATCAACTTTGGCGGGGAGGCTTAATTCATGGCACTCATTAAAGTAAAACCAACGTCACCGGGCCGCCGCTCGATGATTAAGGTTGTAAATTCCGATCTGCATAAGGGCGACCCGTACGCTCCGTTGCTGGTTGCGCAAAAGCGCGGCTCTGGTCGTAACAACAACGGCCACATCACCACACGTCACAAAGGTGGCGGCCATAAGCATCACTATCGTATCGTCGACTTCCGTCGCGACAAAGATGGCGTGCCGGGCAAAGTGGAGCGTCTTGAATACGATCCTAACCGCAGCGCATTTATCGCCCTGATTTGTTACGCCGATGGTGAGCGTCGCTATGTACTGGCCCCAAAAGGCCTGTCTGCTGGTGACAGCATCCAGAGCGGCGCGGAAGCTGCGATCAAGGTGGGCAATGCCCTCCCGATTCGCAACATCCCAGTCGGTACGACGATTCACGCGGTTGAAATGCAGCCGGGCAAAGGCGCGCAGATCGCACGCTCCGCGGGCGCATCAGTTCAGCTGATGGCTCGTGAAGGCGTTTACGCACAGCTTCGCTTGCGTTCGGGTGAGGTTCGCAAGATCCATGTAGATTGTCGCGCGACAATCGGCGAAGTCGGTAACGGTGAGCACTCGCTCCGCGTGATCGGCAAAGCAGGCGCAAATCGTTGGCGCGGTATCCGCCCAACCGTTCGCGCAATTTGTATGAACCCGGTCGACCATCCAATGGGTGGACGCACGAACGGCGGTATGCACCCCGTTTCACCGTGGGGCCAGAAGGCCAAAGGGTTCAAGACGCGCAGCACCAAGCGCTCCAGCAGCATGATCGTGCGTACACGTCACGCTGCCAAGAAGGGTTAATTCACTATGGCACGTTCCGTTAAGAAGGGCCCGTTCGTCGACGGGCATCTGGCGAAAAAGGTCGAAGTGGCCCTCGCAAAAAATGACAAGAAACCGATCAAAACCTGGTCACGTCGCTCCACCGTCACGCCTGATTTCGTGGGTTTGACGATTGCCGTGCATAACGGCAAGGCGCACATGCCGGTTTATGTGTCCGACCAAATGGTCGGGCACAAGCTGGGTGAATTCGCGTTGACGCGCGTATTCAAAGGCCACCCGGCCGACAAAAAAGTCTCGAAGAAGTAAGGGGCTCTCATGCAAACAATCGCAATCATGAAAGCTGCGCCGGTTTCGGATCAGAAAGCACGCCTGGTCGCTGACCAAGTACGCGGACTGCCGGTCGCCAAGGCGCTGAACCTTTTGACTTTCAGCCCGAAAAAATCGGCTGTGCTGATCAAGAAAGTGCTGGAGTCGGCTATCGCCAACGCCGAGCACAACGACGGCGCAGACATCGACGAATTGAAGGTCACTTCGATCTACGTTGATAAAGCCATCGTCATGCGCCGCTTTGCCGCTCGCGCAAAAGGCCGTGGCGCTCGCATTCTCAAACAAACCTGTCACATTCATGTGACCGTCGGGAACTAGAGGTTCTTATGGGCCAAAAAATCAATCCAACCGGATTCCGTTTATCGGTTTCCCGTGCCTGGACCTCGAAGTGGTACGCCAACAGCAAAAACTTTGCTGGCAAAGTGAACGAGGACTACAAAGTCCGCACGTTCCTGATGCAGAAGCTTAAGAACGCGAACGTCAGCAAGATCATCATCGAGCGTCCTGCCAAGAACGCCCGCATCACCATTTACAGCGCCCGTCCAGGTGTTGTGATCGGTAAAAAAGGTGAAGACATCGAAGCATTGCGCGCGCAACTTCGCAAGATGATGAACTGCGAAATCGCGCTCAACATCGAAGAAGTGCGCAAGCCTGAAACCGATGCCAAGCTGGTTGCCGATTCCATCGCGCAACAGCTCGAAAAGCGGATCATGTTCCGTCGCGCCATGAAACGCGCGATGCAAAACGCCATGCGTCTGGGTGCTCAAGGCATCAAGATCATGAGCGCAGGTCGTCTGAACGGTGCGGAAATCGCACGTACCGAGTGGTATCGCGAAGGCCGTGTGCCATTGCATACGCTCCGCGCTGATATTGACTACGGTACGTCCGAAGCCAAAACCAGCTACGGCATCATCGGTATCAAAGTTTGGGTATTTAAAGGCGAAAATCTGGGAATGGCCGCAGCGGATAACGCAGCGGGCGCACCAGCCGAAGAGCCAAGAGAGCAGCGTCGTCCCCGTCGC
>JANXNI010000029.1 GCA_025354165.1 Burkholderiales bacterium
ATATATCGACTTTGTACGATACGTGCAAATACCACTCTAATTGCCTTGTTTTGGAGAGAAAGCTGTTAACGCTATGGCGATAAAAAAAGACACCCGAAAGTGTCTTTTTGGTGCCAACACGGTGAAGCAGGCGCGGACTACGCGCTAAATGAGTTCCCGCATCCGCAGCTGGATGTTGCATTCGGGTTTTTGATCACGAATTGCGCGCCTTCGAGACCATCGCTGTAATCGATTTCTGCGCCCACAAGGTACTGATAGCTCATGGCATCGATCAGCAGCGTCACGTCGTTTTTCACCATTTTGGTGTCGTCTTCGTTGACTTCTTCATCGAATGTGAAACCGTACTGAAAGCCCGAGCAGCCGCCACCGGTGACGAACACGCGCAGTTTGAGATTTGGATTCTGCTCGTCGATGATCAGATCTTTCACCTTGTTCGCGGCGGCGTCAGTGAAGTTGATCGGGGCGGGCAGTTCGGTCATTGCATTCATGGGTACTCCTGTTGAGCAGTCGTAATCGCTACTCAGATCCTATTATCAGGGCGCTCGGTCAGGAATTCAACCGCGCTCCTGACGTGGGATTGGTCATTTACTTGCTTTCGTTGCCGATTCGTTTCAATTCGACCACGTCGGCTGTACCTTGCTGCACATGCAGCAGGCGTCCGTCGATGACTGCGCCGACCTGCATTTCGAGCGTGCGATAGCTGACGTCGCCTGTAATGCGCGCATTCGGCAGCAGCTCAAGATATTCGGTTGCGTTGACTGGCCCGTTCACGGTGCCGTCGATCACGACGTGAGATACGCGAATCTCGCCGCTGACGGTCGCTTTTTCGCTCACCACCAGCGTGGACGGAGCATCTGAGGCCGAATGAATGGAGCCCTTCACGACGCCGTCAATACGCAGACCACCCGTAAAGAGGATGTCGCCGCTGATGGTGGTCGAGGAGCCAATCAGGCTGTCGATCTGCTTTTGCGGGACGTGATTTTTTTTGCGACCGAACATCTCAAATAACTCCTGAAAAATCATGGCGCTTTCACGCCCTTACAACTGAAGCGATTGCTGCGTGCGAGGCTCTTTGCTGCCTGCAGGAATCACGCGCATTTGCAGCGTCTTCAACTGCGCATTGGCGGGCACTTTAAAAATTCCCTCCACGCGCTGATACGTCTTGAAATCCAACGCCAGCGAGGCTACCAGATCGGGTTGCTCGTCGGGCAAATTGATGTTGGTGCGTTTGCCATCCGTGATGATCGTCGCGATCAACGTGAGCCTGCCCTTGAACGGCGCATCGGCACTGCCCTGCACCACCAATGCGCGGAAACGATAGCTGTCGACCGTTTCCCGTTCGGCCTGCATGCGTTGCACGGCGAGGCCGTTTTTACTGCCAGCGGCGCTGCCCACGAGCTTCTCGAAGAATGCGCTTTCTTCTTTGAGTTGCATGTTTTCCTGCTGCAAGGAAACAATTTGCTTCGACAATACATCCTTCGCACCCACCGCCATTTGCGCGCTGTTGGTCAGTTCAATGTTGCCCTGCTTTAGTCGCACATTGTCGGCACGCAACGCAATTACTTCGGTGTTCAGGCGCTCCTGCTCGTCGCGCACTTTGCCGATGTTGAATCCCGCAAAAATCCTACCCGCATCGAATCCGCCGTAAAAAAGGCCTGCGAATACGAGCACAGCGACACCGATGATCGTGCCTTTAACTTTCCACGACCAATGCGTGCGCACGGAAAGCTTCGGGGCAGAAATGCCAAAGCGTCGGCGCAGGCCGGAGATGATGCGATCAGAGCGGAGCAGAGCCATCAGCGGTCGTGGCGTCCGTCGCTTAAGGCGACAGCGGCATCGTTAACAAGCCCGCTGTTTCCGGCAAGCCGAACATCAAATTCATGCACTGAACCGCCGCGCCTGCCGAGCCTTTAACCAGATTGTCCTGCACCACCAGAACGACAATCGTGTCGCCACCCTGCGGGCGATGCAGCGCGATGCGCAGCATGTTGCTGCCGCGCGTCGAGCGGGTGTCGGGCATGCTTCCGAACGGCATCACATCGATGAAGGCTTCACCTTGATACGCATTGACAAACAACGCTTGCAACTCGTCGTTCGTCATCGACAGGCCCTTGCCGGTGAGCGTTGCATAAAGAGTGGAATGCATGCCGCGAATCATTGGTGTCAGGTGCGGCGTGAAGATGAGACGCACCTTATCGGTCGTCATGTCCTGCAACCGCGCCTGAGTTTCCGGATGATGGCGATGACCGGACACGCCATAGGCCTTGAAGTTGTCGCCAGCTTCGGTGAACAGATAGTCCATCTCGGCTTTTTTGCCCGCGCCGGACACACCGGACGCGCAATCGGCGATCAGATGGCCAGCATCAACGATGCCCGCCTTTAAGAGTGGGTAATAGCCCAATTGCATCGTCGTTGGATAACAGCCGGGATTGCCGACGATTTGCGCCGATTTGATCGCGTCGCGATTCAATTCAACGAGGCCGTAAGCAGCTTTGGCAGCCAGATCGGGGCAGGTGTGTGGCAGCTTGTACCACTGCTCGAACACGGCCAAATCCTTGAAGCGGAAGTCGGCCGCGAGGTCAATAATTTTCACACCTGCCGCTGTGAGCTTCGGCGCATCAGTCATCGCAACGCCATGCGGTGTGGCGTAAAAAACGACGTCACACTGCGTCAGATCAGCCGTGGCCGTGTCGCTGAACACGAGATCGCAGCGACCGCGCAAACTAGGGAACATCGCATCAAGGCGCGTACCAGCTTCCTTGCGCGAGGTGATCATTGTCAGTTTTGCGTTTGGATGGAGCGTGAGCATGCGCAAAAGCTCGACGCCGGTGTATCCGGTGCCGCCTACGATGCCCACTTTGACTGATTTTTCTGCGCTCATGGCACTGTTCCTCGGTTAGTTCTTGTCTCAGGTTAGCAACAAGATGGGACACGTATAAAGCACAAAGGCCGCAGGGGTTGCCCGCAGCCTTTGCTCGAATCGCTTGTGCGAACCTCCCGAAGGAGGTATTGCTCGTCGCCTTAGCGCTTCGAGAACTGCTTACGACGGCGAGCCTTGCGCAGACCGACTTTTTTCCGTTCGACTTCGCGTGCGTCGCGCGTTACGAGGCCAGCCTTCTTGAGGTCTGGCTTGTAGGCTGCATCGTATTCAATTAGAGCGCGTGTGATGCCGTGACGCACCGCACCGGCCTGGCCGGATTCGCCACCGCCAGCAACGCTCACCATGATGTCGAAGCTTTCGAGGTTGTTCGTAATCTGAAGCGGTTGACGCACAATCATGCGGCCGGTTTCGCGTGCGAAAAACTGATCAACAGGCTTGCCGTTAACCATGATTGCGCCCTTGCCAGCTTTCATGAACACACGAGCTACAGCGCTTTTGCGACGACCCGTACCGTAATTAAAAATACCAATCATTTTGGATAGTTCCTGGGTGCGGGTTATTTCGTGAGAATCAGGGTTTTCGGCTGTTGCGCAGCATGTGGATGCGCGTCACCGGTGTAGCACTTGAGCTTTTTGAGCATGGCGTAGCCGAGTGGGCCCTTTGGCAGCATGCCTTTGACAGCGTGCTTGAGCACACGATCAGGATATTTGTCTTGCAGTTTCTCGAAGTTGGTTTCCGAGATGCCGCCGGGGTAGCCCGAGTGACGGAAGTACGTCTTCTGGAAGGCTTTATTGCCGGTGACGCGGAGTTTTTCCACGTTGGTCACGATGACGAAATCGCCCGTGTCCATGTGCGGCGTGAAGATCGCCTTGTGTTTGCCGCGAAGGCGGGACGCGATTTGTGACGCGAGGCGACCGAGAATCTGGTCGGTGCCGTCTACCAGGATCCAGTCCTGTGTAATGTCAGACGGCTTTGCTGAAAAAGTTTTCATTGCTTGATACGCTCTAGACTCGTTTTGGTGTTTTGCAAAGGGCGGTGAGGGTTCGCTTGGAAAAGCAGACGCTCTGTCGCTCAGTGCGTTATGAGTTTTCTCGCCTTGGACACTACAGATGGCTGTAAAAATCCGAGGTAAGCCAGTAAGTATAGCTGCGATTGGCTATTTTATGAAGGAAATGGAACAGAAAGTGCAAAAGAAAACGGCAAGCCCGAGGGCCTGCCGTTAAAGATGTCCGTCCAAAGGAGGAGGAAGGGGGACATCAATCACCTGCTAAGGAGGAGGAAGCAGGCGATGAATGAATTTAAGCATGCTGCACTGCACAAGTCAACGTGAAATGGTGCGCTGCGGCAATAATTCTCTAGAGATACAACTCTAGTTGTGGAACAACCAAGGATTACTCGTATGAAATCAACAATCAAGTGGGTCGATAACGTTCAATTCGTAGCGGAAACTGGCTCTGGTCACGCTGTGGTGATCGACGGAGCACCCGAATATGGCGGGCGTAATACTGGCGTTCGTCCGATGGAGTTGGTGCTTGCTGGCGCGGCGAGCTGTACTGCGTTTGACGTCATTCTCATGCTTAAGAAATCTCGTCAGAATTTCACGAGCTTGCATGTGGATGCAGATGCTGTTCGGGCGGAAACTGATCCCAAAGTATTTACCGCGATCAAGTTGACGTTTAAATTGTCCGGAAAAGGTCTTGATCCGGCGGCTGTTGAGCGCGCGGTAAAGCTCTCAAAGGAGAAATATTGCTCTGCAACAGCGATGCTTGGAAAGACTGCTGAAATTACAACGGAAATAGTGATTTCGGAGGGCTGAATGGCGAGATCTGACTACTAGTTCCGCTGCGTCTGCCCGGTCAATCCAGCTTAACGCCCGATTTTTTCACCAATTTGGCATATTTTTCCATTTCTGACTTAAAGAAGTTGGCTGAGGCTTCGGGGGTCGAAATGGCAATCTGGTTGCCCTGTTTGCTCATCGCTTCCTTAACTTCTACCGAGGTAAAAGCGGCGGTGAAAGCGTTGTGAATTCGTTTGACATCAGCGGCAGGCAAATTTTTTGGCCCGATCACCGCGAACCAGCCTTCGACGATGTAGTTCGGCAATCCTTGCTCCGCAAACGTCGGGATCTCCGGTGCGGCGGCGAGACGCGTCCTCGACGACGTGCCAATGGCGCGCAGCGCGCCGCTTTTCAAATGCGCCTGAATCGAGGGAAGTGCGAGCACTCCAAAATCGACCTGTCCGCCGAGCAGATCCGTGATCATCGGGCCAACCCCTTTGTAGGGAATGTGGTTCGCGTTTAGCGCAACCCCAGCGCCCGCTTCATCGAGAAACATTTCGGCGGCGAGATGCAGAATGGTGCCGTTGCCAGAAGACGCATAGTTCAAGCTGCCGGGCTTGGCCTTCAGCAACGCGACCAACTCTTTCGAGTCCTTCGCCGACACTTTCGGATTGACCACCAGCACCATTGGCGACGTGCCGATCACAGCAATCGGCGTGATGTCGTTGATCGGATCGAACGGCAACGATTTGTAAACGCTCGGGAAAATCACATGATTGTTCGAAACCACCGACAGTGTGTTGCCGTCAGGTGCGGATTTCACCATCGCGCCGGTGCCTACGATGCCGCCAGCACCGGGCTGGTTTTCGATGACTATGGGCGTACCGAGCGCGTTTGTGAGCGCTTTGCTGCTGGCGCGCATGATGGTGTCGACGCCAGAGCCCGCCGCGACGGGCAAGATGAATTTGGTGATTCTGTCGGTTTGAGCTTGGGCCGATGCAGACGCCACGAGCGTTCCGACACAGATCATCGATGCGATTAATCTGTTGGCCGCTTTTGAGATTGCCATTGTGAAGTTCCTCCTTGGTTTCCGAAATTATTTCCGTAACTTGTTTATGGGTGAGCAGTGCTTCGTTCGCGCTACGGCAAAGCTCTACGCCACCACACCATCACGCAACAACTGGTCCACGCGCTCCTCGCTAATACCAATCCCGGCGAGCAACTCCTTCGTATGCTCACCCAGCTTCGGTGGGTGCAGCCGTACCCGCAAGCGATCGCCATCCATCGTGAACGGAAATAGCGTGGTCTTCACGCTTTCTCCTGCGCGCGGACCGTCGGGCAGACGCACATCGGCGAGACCGCCGGTCGCAATCAAGTGCGGGTCTTCAAACAAATCTTCCGGCTTGCTGATCGGCGCGAAGGGTAGTCCGACGCGCTCAAATAAATCCGCAAGTTCTTGCGCCGAATGCAGCACAAGACGAGATTGCAATGTCGCGAGCAAGGTCGGGCGCATTTCGACACGTTGATTATTCGTGGCGAGCGCTGGGTCATTCTTTAAATCATCAAAACCCAGCGCATCACAGAACGTCACCCACTGCGCATCGCTCACCGCCGCCAGAAAAATTTGCTCGCCGCCCTTCACCGCGAACACGTCGTAAATCGCCCACGGACTGACGCGAGCCGGCATGGGCGCGGGTGCGAGGCCGGTCATGGCGAATTGCATCATGTGTTGGCCAACGAGGAAGACGTTATTCTCGAACAACGCCGATTGAATCTCCTGCCCGTTGCCGGTGATGCCGCGCTGTACCAGCGCACCGAGCGCCCCAATCGCGCCGAATAGACCGCCCATGATGTCGTTAACGCTGGTTCCCGCACGCAAAGGATCGCCGGGGCGACCGGTCATGTAGGCGAGGCCTCCCATCATCTGCACGACTTCATCGAGCGCCGTGCGATGGTCGTACGGGCCGGGCAAAAAGCCTTTGCAGGTGACGTAGATCAGACGCTCGTTGACGCTAGAGAGTGCGGCGTAATCGAGGCCGTACTTTGTCATCGTGCCGGGTTTGAAATTCTCGGCGACGACGTCAGCAGTCGCGGCAAGTTGTCGCGCAAGCTCGGCTCCGGCGGGATTGTGCAGATCGATGGCGATGCTCTTTTTATTGCGATTGAACATCGGAAAAAACCCCGATCCCGCGCCGAGCAGACGGCGCGTGCGATCACCATCAATCGGCTCGATTTTGATGACTTCGGCACCCATGTCGGCGAGCACCATGCCGCAGGTCGGGCCCATCACCATATGAGTGAATTCGACAACGCGGAGACCGGTGAGAGGGAGGGATTTGGTGGGTTGCATGGTTGGTTCTTGTAGGAGCGGCTTGCCGCGACCCACACTTTATTTATCAATGATCGTTGATTTTGTGGCGGTGGTCACGGCCCGTGCTCTCCTAAGCACAGTCGAAGGAAGCTCCTACAATGACAGGCTTAAAGACTTCGGAACACCCGCCCGCCACACCGCGCCACGCAGCGGCTCCCCCTCAAGCCACACCGCCACACGTTGGCGCAACTTAAGCAGCACCGTCAAATCAATACCGGTGTCGTAGCCCATTCGCTCCAGCATGAACACCGTATCTTCTGACGCCGCATTGCCACTCGCGCCCGGCGCATGCGGGCAGCCACCGATGCCAGCGAGTGACGCATCGAACCGCCGTACGCCAACGTCCAGCGCGGCAAGTGTGTTCGCCAGCGCAAGCCCGCGCGTGTCGTGAAAATGGCCGCAGCAGAGCTTGCCGCTCTGCGTGCCAAGCGCGCGGAACGCTTTCTCAAACAAACGACGCACTTGCGCCGGATCAGCGTAGCCGACCGTGTCGGCGAGACCCAAGCGCTCTGCACCGGCATCAAGCGCGGCGTGCAACAGGCGAATCACTTCATCCTCAGAAACGTCGCCTTGAATCGTGCAACCGAATGCGGTACTCATGCCGACTTCGATAATCGTTTTCGAGCCTGCGGCGTCGCGCGCGGTGCGAATCTGCGCGATGGCCGCGATCATTTCGTCCGGCGTTTTTCGTACGTTGGCGGCGCTGTGCGCGGAGCTGGCTGACACCGGAATCAGCATGGCATCCGCTCCGACTTCGATGGCGCGCTCTGCGCCTTTGAAATTGGGTACCAGCACGGAGGCGACAAGGCCGGGCAGCGTCTTTGCGTGAGCCACGAGTTCCGCCGTATCGGCCAGTTGCGGCAACAAGCGCGCAGGCACAAAGGATCCCACCTCAATCTCGCGCTGACCGGCCGCATAAGCCGCGCTGATCCATTCCAGCTTTTGTGCGGTGGGCAGGATGGTTTTGATGCTTTGCAAGCCGTCGCGAAGGCCCACTTCGCGGACGATGACATGATTTGACATACGGAGGTTTTGTAGAAGCGTCAAGGACCGCGAATGGTGAATGTGCGTGATGTGATTGAACGGGTCTTGCTGTGTCAGGCTTTCGCGGCTTTCTTCGCTTCCACGCAACAACAGCGGCAATTCTAAAAGTTCCGCAATGGCGTTGAAGCGATGATTTAGACTGCTTATGATTCCACAATAGAAAATCTTAATCCGTGCGCGATCTCGACTTAACTACGCTGCGTTTGTTCGTAGCTGTCTGCGATACGCGGAACATCGCGCGCGCTGCGGAACAAGCGAGCATCGTCGGTTCCGCGATAAGCAAGCGGCTTGCGCAACTGGAAGGCACCGTGGGCGTGCAACTTTTGCTGCGCCGCCGTCACGGCGTTGAACCTACCGCAGCCGGACAAACACTGCTCGAACACGCACGTGAAATGCTCGCCACCTCACAGCGTATCGAGCGCGCGATGGCGGGCTACGCGTCGGGTGTTCGCGGCGATGTCCGGGTATTGGCGACGGCCTCAGTTTTGGCGGAATCGCTCGCAGATGACGTCGCGGAATTTCTCGCCCAACCCGCGCATCGCGACATCCAAATCAGCATGGATGAGCGCATCAGCCCGGACGTCGTGCGCGGGATTCGCGAAGGCAGTGCGTCACTGGGAATTTGCTGGGACACGGCTGATTTCGGCGGACTATCAACATGCGCGTACCGCAGCGATTTACTCGCAGTAGCGGTGCATCCTTTGCATCCGCTCGCCAGGAAAAAATCACTCAAATTTGCTGAAACGCTGGATTACGAGCAGGTGAGTTTGCCCGTGTCGAGCGCGGTCAACGTGATGCTCGCGCGTGCCGCCGCCGCAGTCGGCAAGCGCGTGCTGCATCGTGTCGTGGTCACCAATTTTGAAGCTGCACTCCGGGTTGTCCGCGCGAACCTCGCGATCTGCGTCGTGCCGCGTGAAGTGGCTGAGGCGTACCTTGAAATTTATGGACTGCGCTGCATCCCGCTCGATGAACTTTGGGCGCGGCGGCGCTTTGCCATTTGCTATCGCGATGGTGAGAGCCTGTCGGCAGCGGCACGCCTGCTAATTGCGCATTTGCGGCGTGACGACTAATCTATCTGTGCGTTGAAGGTGTACACGAATTCCCGCGTCGAGCGCCGCGCCACGTAGGGCTTAACCTACATCGAAAACTAATTTTGCTTACCGCCAAAGCAGCCTGCATCCGATGTTTTGAATCGGCGACAGAAATTAACGTTGCATCAATGAGATCAATGTCCCTTTAGCAGTTCGGTTTCCGGCAACTCTGTTTCCAGTTTCGTGACTGCGATGTTTTGATTCATGGGTGATTCGCAAACGCTGCGTCTCGCCGATTCCGTACCGTCAATCGCCATCAATCCCACTGGAAGAATTACTATGAAAAAGCAATCATTGTCACTGGTAGCGCTTGCTGCCGCAGCACTATTCTCTATCGGTGCAAGCGCTCAGACCGCGCCTCTGCAATCTGACCGCTCGTTCGACTTCAATATGTTCTACGGTAACAAAATGCCGATGGAAACGATGGTAAGCAAAGAGCAGTACATGAGGGAGATGGAAAACCGCTGGAACATGGCTGAAAAGATGCAGGGCACTAACAGCAAAAAAGGCTGGGTTTCGTACACAACGCTGAGGAAAGCGATGGAACAACCCAACGTGTCTAATGGCGGCGGTGCGCAATAGTCATTTGACTTTTTTTGCGTGACTGAACTGTGACGCTGTGGGCTTTGAACTCTCGCAGCGTCGCTATATTTTTTGCACTCTGAGGAATTTTGTCATGGAAGACAACGACGCACGCACTCAATTGTGGGATCTGATTAAAGACATCAAATTTGCCATGCTTACGACCCATCACGAGGATGGTCGGATGCATTCGCGCCCGATGACGACGCAAAACTCCGAGCTGACGAATGACGATTGCTTATGGTTTTTTATGTCGAGAAAGAGTGAGTCTCTGGATGACATGATGCGCGATTCGAATGTCGCACTGAGCTACTCGCACCCAGGTAAAGACCGCTACGTGTCGGTGTCTGGAATTGGTCACGTCGACAACGATATCGAACGCATTCGTGCTCTGTGGACGAAGTTTGCGGAGGTGTGGTTTCCGGGCGGCCCGGAGGATCCCGATCTCGCTCTGGTCGAAGTAAAAATAACCCACGCTCATTACTGGGACGTTCAAGACAGCAAAATCGTCCAGCTTTTTAAAATGGCGAAGGCCACAGTCACCGGAACACCGCCCACGAATTTGGGTGAATCTGCCGAAGTTGTCATGACGCAGTAGGCTGTAATTTGCCTCACAGCTTTTTCATTAAATCACGCCGGCGTTGGGGCTGGATCAAATATTCGGCTAATGTCGATATATGGCCATTTGCACAGCAAGCCCAAATGCAGAGGCCAATTTAACAAAAAGCTACTTCCCAGCAGCAGCTATCTTTTTGCGATGTCGACTAATTGTTCGGCTCGCAATATCAGCGCTTTGCGCAGCGCGCTCGGCTCTTGCACCACGAACGAAAATGGCAAGCGTGCGAGCTGTCGTGCGTACCAGTTAAGGTCATCGATTTGACTGGTCAGCATTACGCCGTCGTCGGTCGGTTGAAACACGCCGATGCTGTCGAACAACTCGTTTCTGGCGGTGTTGAGATCGGTTTGCAGGAGCACGACGACGCGAATTGCGCGCGGCATCGTTGCGGCGCTCTTTGCCAGATAGGCAACCGCATCAAACGTTGCGGGCGCGGAAAAATGCAGATTCAATTTGCTGACTGTGACGATGCGATCCAGGCGAAATGAGCGTAGCTCTTTGCGTAAATGGCAATGCCCAACCGCGTACCAACGCGCGCCGTGCCACGCCAATCCGTACGCGTCAAAATCACGTTCGCTTTCAGCAGAACTGTCAGCCTTCGGTGAGCGGTAACGCAGATGCACGCGCTGCCGTGCGTGCGCAGCTATAGAGAGCGTGAGTAGCGTCGCGTTGTCGTTCGCTGCGTTCGCTGATCGGCTCAGATCAAGCGAAATCGTCTCGCTGAGCGCACGAAGTTGCGCTTTCAGTGGATCAGGCATCACGCGCTCCAGCTTTGCCTGCGCGCGCTCAACGGCAGGCGCTGCTTGGGCGAGTCCAAGCTGGCGCGCCGCGAGCAAACCCACCGATAACGCGAGCGCTTCGTCGTCCGCAAACATCATCGGCGGCAACTTGAATCCCGCGACCAGGCTATAGTGGCCATGACGTCCGCGCTCGGCGGTCACCGGAATGCCCAATTCGTCAAGCCGCGCGATGTATCGCCGCAACGTGCGCACATCCACTTCAAGCCGCGCCGCCAATTCCACGCCACTCATGCGCCCATGCGTTTGCAGGAGTTCGAGTACGGTGAGTACGCGAGTAGTCGGTGAATACATAAATTGGAGTTTATTCATAAATAGGGCTGATTACGCCCTGTTTAACTTCTAAATTCGTTCTAAGTGCGGCGCATGTGCCGAAAAACTGAGAGGAATTGGGTGATGACTGAATACACACATTTGTGGCTGTACTTTTTGATGGTGTTCGGCATCATCGTATTGCCCGGCATGGACATGGCGTTTGTGTTCGCCAGTTCGCTCGCGGGCGGACGCAAAGCTGGGATGTTCGCAGTGGCGGGCATTGTGTTCGGCGGCATCTTTCACGTCGCGGCAGGCGCGTTGGGGGTCGGCTTGTTGTTCAAACTGGTGCCGGGGTTGATGGATGTGATGCTGATCGTTGGCGCGCTCTACATCGCGTGGATCGGAATTGCCTTGATGCGTAGCAAACCCAGCGCTGCGGGCGCGGACGAGCCGCTCGTGATTGTGCAGCGAAGTGCGTGGGCCACCTTTCGTCAGGCCGCGTTCACCTGCCTGCTGAATCCGAAGGCGTACCTGTTCATGCTCGCTATCTTCCCACAGTTTTTACGCGCGGAATACGGGCCGGTATGGATTCAGGCGCTGGTGCTCAGCACGATCACTGCCGTCACACAAATTGTTGTGTACGGCGGTCTCGCCCTGGCTGCGGGCGGCGCGCGCGGATGGTTGCGGGATCGGCCCACCGCAGGCGTCTTCATCGCCCGGGCCGCAGGTGCGATGCTGCTGGCAGGAGCAGCGGTTACGGCGGGCGGCGCGATTGCCGCACGCTGATACGCTCTGCGCTTTCATGTTCTTTGATCGCGCAGGTTTGCTATGGCACAGTCTTTGTCGGTGGTTATGTTGGGGGCCAGTGGTGCCGTCGGCGGACACGTCGTTTCCACGCTGCTGGCGATGCCAGATTTGAAGCGACTAACGCTGCTTGGACGGCGTGAAATGGCTTTGCCGGGCGGCACAAGCAAAGCTCGCGTCCAGCAACACGTCGTGAACATAGAATCGCCCGACACTTACGTCGAATTCGTGACCGGGCATGACGCCGCCGTGTGCACGCTCGGTGTCGGTCAGCCGTCGCAGATGACGAAGGCCGAGTTTGTGTACATTGATAAGGACGTTGTGATCGCGTTTGCAACGATTTGTAAGCAAAACGGCGTGCGTCATTTCGAACTGCTGGGCGCGGTGGGCGCTGATTCGAAATCGCGGGCGTTTTATCTGCGTATCAAAGGCGAGTTGGAGGACGCGCTAGCGGCGCTCAATTTCGAGCGGCTCTCTCTCTTTCAGCCATCAATGATTTTTACGCCGACCAATCGCTACGGCGTTCAGCAGGCGCTGACTTTGGCGTTCTGGCCAATGCTGTCGCCGCTGTTGTTCGGCCCGCTGCACAAGTACCGCGGCGTGCGTGTTGAGACGCTGGGCGCGGCAATGGCGAAGCAGTTAGCGACGAAAGGCAGCGGCGTGCAGCGGCTGCGCTGGGATGATTTTGAGGCGCTGACGAAGTAGGGCGGGCATTGCCCGCCTCGTACTCCTAGAACGGAATATCGTCGTCGAAATCGTCCAGCTTGGCTTTTTTGGGCGCTCCCGTTCCAGCCGCAGAACCTGAACCCATCGGCTGCCCGGTTGAGCGTGGCGTTGAGCCGCCTTTGTCGTGGTCGTCGTACGGCGCATCGCTGCCGCCACCGCCACCCGTGCGCCCGCCAAGCATCTGCATGCGGTCGCCACGAATCTTGGTCAGCGTTTTTTCTACGCCTTCTTTGTCGGTCCATTTGTCGTACTGGATGCGGCCTTCGATATAAACCGGAGCGCCCTTCTTCAGGTATTCGCCACATACCTCGGCGGTGCGGCCGATGAACTCGATGCGGTGCCAGTCGGTGCGTTCCTGCTTTGCACCGCTCTTGTCTTTCCATTGCTCAGTGGTGGCCACCGAGAATGACGCCACAGCTTCGCCGCTGGGCAGGTAGCGCATTTCGGGGTCGCGCCCCAAGTTGCCAATCAGAGTGACACGGTTGATGGACGCCATCGTTTTCTCCTTCTATCAATCAGGTGGCGGGGTTGTTGAGTAGACCGCCACGAACATGAGCGCAGCCCTCGCCGCGCCTACTTTAACTTTCACATTATCGCCAATCTTTGCAACCTCTGTGGTGCAGCAAGATCAGCCGAAAAATGTATGTAGATACAGTATATGTGCTCCTGCGCCCTTTGCAAGAGCCGGTCTGCGGCCAAGTCGGGCCAATTTAACCGCCGTAAAAAACTTATACTCAAACGCAAATTTATCTAAAGTTTTCTGCGCAAGGAGCGCCGCACATGCCCATCGAACTCTGGCTCGCTTTCGTCGCAGCGTCGGCGGTGATGCTCATCATCCCCGGCCCAACGATACTGACCGTCATCAGTTACTCGATGGCACACGGTCGCCGCGCCAACGTGCCGCTGGTGGCGGCGGTGGCGCTCGGCGACTCAACTGCGCTGGTGGTTTCGCTGCTCGGCCTCGGCGCGTTACTTGCCACGTCGGCCTTCTGGTTCACGGTCGTCAAATGGGTCGGTGGTTTGTATTTGCTCTACCTCGGCATCAGGCTCCTGCGCGCCGGAATTACCTCGACTGAGGTGCCAGCGCCTACAGCGCCAAACTCGCGCTGGCGTTTGTTCGCCAATACCTATCTGGTGACGGCACTCAATCCCAAAGGCATCGTGTTTTTCGTGGCCTTCCTGCCGCAGTTTCTTGACCCTAAAGGCAATGTCACGCAGCAGCTTTGGATCCTTGCAGTCACGTTTGTGCTGATGGCTTCGCTCAATGCAACGCTCTACGCAGTGTTCGCCGCATCCGCACGGCGCTTGCTGGCGTCGCCGTGCGCACAGCGTCGATTCAATCTGGCGGGTGGCTCGCTACTCTCCGCCGCCGGGGTCTGGGCGCTGCTCGCGAAGCGACCCGTGTAATGGAAAATTTATCGATCAAAGCAACGGCTTACGACTTTGGCGAAGCGCGCGCTGCGATGCAAAACTATGTGGATCGCGATCTGCTTTCCGGCGTCTCATGGGCGGTGCTTCAGGGCCGTGATTTGATCGATGTGAATTGCGTTGGCTGGGCGGATCGCGAGGCGAAAATAGCGCTCACCACCGATCATCTGTTTCGGGCGTTTTCCAACACGAAACTCGTCACGTCGTGCGCGGTGTTGCGGCTGTTTGAAGCGGGCAAATTTGAGCTTGACGACCCGATTGAGCGCTACATTCCGCAGCTCGCGAACCGCCGCGTATTGAAGGCGGGTGCAACGACACTGAACGACACTGAGCCCGCCAACCGCTCGGTCACGATTCGTCATCTGCTGACTCACAGCGCGGGTTTGAGTTATGGTCTGTTCGACCCTGGCACGCCGATTTTTACCGCGTACAACGAGCGCAAAATCGTCGGCCCGACGCTCACGCTTGCGGAGATGGTGGATGCGTTGGCTGACCTGCCGTTGCTGTTTCACCCCGGCACGTCGTTTGAGTATTCAGTCGCGACCGATGTGTTGTCGCGATTGGTCGAAATCGTCAGCGGTGAGCGTTTCGACGCGTTCGTCAAGGCACATATTTTCGACCGCGTTGGCATGGTCGATACAACGTTCGTCGTGCCAATCGATCAGCAGCATCGACTCACTGCGTACTACCGAGGCGCGGACATCATGGACGAGATGAAACCGGGCCTGACGCGCGTCGATAACTCGCCGTATCCGGGGGCATATTTGCGCGCCGTTCCCAAATTATCCGGCGGCGGCGGTCTGGTCACGTCGCTCCCGGATATGGTCGCGCTGCTGCGCAGTCTTCTGCCCGGCGGTGAGACGCTGTTGAAGCCGGAAACCATCGCGCAGATGATGGCGAATCAACTGGCGAGCGGCGTCAGTATTCGCTTCGCCACACAGGGCGACGTTCCCGGAAAAGGGTTCGGACTGGGCGGCGCGGTTACCCATGTGCCATCATCGATTGAGCCCAAAAGCGCGACGGGCGAATTTCAGTGGGGTGGCATCGCGGGCACGCACTGGTGGATTTCGCCGCGCAAAAATCTGGCGGCGGTGGTCATGACGCAGCGCGTGATGGCGTTCTGGCATCCGTTTTCGTTCGAGTTCAAGCGGCTGGTGTATCAGGCCGTTGGCGCTTGACGTCAGTTTGGCTTAGTCGCATGCGCACTCATGAAATTATCGTCGGCTGGCTGCACCTCGTCGCGGGCCTGTTTGTGTTCGGCGTCGTCGCCATTCTCTGGTATCTCGCGGCGCAGCTCGCGTCGTTGTTTGACGGGAGTTTTATCCCCGGCTTGTTCGCCAAGTTCGGCATTCCGATTGCCGTGTTTTTGCTGGCGGCGTCCGGTCTGGAAATTGCCTCTAGCGTCGCGCTCATCAGACGGAACGCGGAACCGCACGCTTGGGCCCGCCCGGTGCTCATCGGTGTGAGCGCGCTGCAACTGTTGATTTTTCCGATTGGAACTGCCGTTGCGATTTACACGATCTGGGCGTTGCTGGTTTTAAAGCCAGATGCGCCGACTCTGCCTACACCAGGCGTTTAAGCGACGCCAAATCCATGCGCATAACCGCCGCCATTCTGTTCGTTCTTGCTATCGCCTGTGAGGCCTTCGGATACTGGGGGCTAAACACGCTCGAAGGGCAACGTGCGTACGATGAAATGGCGGGTATCGTGCCGTTCGCTGTGGCGGTTGCGGGCTGGATTTTCGCCGTGATAGCGGTGGCCCTATTGTGGTTACGGCGGCGCGCCGGGAAATGAAATACTGATTGCCTGCGCCGTCAGCTAAACTGATTTCGAAGGTCATTGCCCACGCATCCAGCGAACGAAAAATGCCAGCACTCGACAAATCAACGCTCATTCTTTTGGTCGCGTTGCCACTTATCGCGTGGCGAGTTTACTCGCGGGTTCGTCGAATGGTCGGACGGCAGCGCCTGTCAATAGTGCGACCGTGGATTACGCTGATCGTTTTTCCTCTGCTGGTCGCGCTGCTGGTTGCCACAGCATTTACGCACATCGAGCGGCTGGCGTTGCTCTGCGTCGGCTTGGTGGCCGGTGGCGCGCTCGCCATATACGGGCTGCGCAAAACAAAGTTTGAACCGACGCCGCAGGGGTTGTTCTACACGCCGAATGCGCATCTCGGTATCGCACTCTCGTTGCTGTTTGTCGGGCGGATTATTTATCGCTTTATTGAGGTATACGCGCTGAATCCGTCGGTCGTTCATACTTCCGCCGACTTTGCGCGAAGCCCGCTCACGTTGGCGGTTTTCGGGTTGCTGGCTGGCTACTACGTCGGCTACGCGATCGGTCTCGTGCGCTGGCGTGCAAGTGTGTTCCGCGCGAAGCGCTTGCGCGAAAGCGCCGCGAACGAAGTCTGAAACGTCGCCAAAAAAAAGACACGGGCTTGGCTCGTCACAAATTCAGCCAGCCCTACTACTTACGCAGATAACGCCGCCGCGTCATAATGCCGGGTTGCCCGTTGCGGGTGTAGGTGGTTTTCTCTGTGTCGATATCGATGGATTTTTTGCGCGTACGCGGCGCACGCACGCACAACCTCAAAAATATCAATATTGATATTCCCAAACACAAGCTGGTGGTAATCACCGGCTTGTCGGGTTCCGGCAAAAGCTCGCTCGCGTTTGACACGCTCTATGCTGAAGGCCAGCGCCGCTACGTTGAGTCGCTCTCCGCCTACGCGCGGCAGTTTTTGCAGATGATGGACAAGCCGGACGTTGACCTGATCGAAGGCCTCGCACCCGCTATCGCCATTGAGCAAAAAGCGACCAGCCACAACCCACGCTCAACGGTCGGCACGGTCACTGAAATTCACGACTACCTGCGCCTGCTTTATGCACGCGTCGGCGATCCGTATTGCCCGAATCACCCCGAAATCATGCTGTCGTCGCAGACGATTTCGCAGATGGTGGATACAGTGCTCGGCTACATACCGGAGTCGCGAATCATGTTGCTCGCGCCCGTGCTCGCGGATCGCAAGGGTGAGCACGCGGAGCTGTTCATCGAACTGAAGGCGAAGGGTTTCACCAAGGTTCGCATCGACGGAGAAGTGGTGGAGCTTGAGCCGTCGCCCAAGCTCGCGAAGAATCACAAGCACACGATTGAAGTCGTGGTTGATCGATTGAAAGTGCGGCCCGATGCCAAGCAACGGTTGGCTGAGTCGTTCGAGACGGCGTGCCGTATGGGCAACGGGCGTGCGCTGGTCGTGAATATGGACGCGGAGGAAGCTGCGCCTGCGTCGCAACTTTTCTCCTCAAAATTCGCCTGCCCCATTTGCGATTACTCGCTCGCCGAACTTGAGCCGCGCCTGTTCTCGTTCAACTCGCCGATGGGCGCGTGCCCGACTTGCGACGGCCTGGGCGAAATCGATGAATTTGAGGCTTCACGCATCGTCGCGCATCCTGAGCTTTCGCTCGCGAGCGGCGCGATTAAAGGCTGGGACCGGCGCACGATTTTTTACTTTCAGATGTTGCAAGGCCTCGCCGCGCACTACGGCTTCAACATCGAAACGCCGTTCGCCGAACTCTCGGACGAAGCCCAAAACGCGATCATCTTTGGCAGTGGCGCAGAGGAAATCGAATTCGATTACGTCAGCGAAAAGGGCAAGATTCAAAAGCGCAAACACGCGTTTGAAGGCGTGCTGCCGAACTTCCGTCGCCGCTATCTTGAGACCGAATCCTCCGCGGTGCGTGAAGAGCTGTCGAAGTACATGAGCCGCAGCCCGTGTACCGATTGCCACGGCGCGCGGCTACGTCGCGAGGCGCGATTTGTGAAGGTGGGTGATGCAGCGATTTTTGAGGTGAGTCGCCTTGCACTGTTCGATACCGCCAAGTTTTTCGAAACGCTGAAACTCACTGGTGCGAAGCAAAAAATCGCAGAACGTATCATCTGGGAAATCAAAAATCGTGTTGGTTTTTTGAACAACGTCGGGCTCGAATATTTGTCGCTGGATCGCAGCGCCGAGACTCTATCTGGCGGTGAAGCGCAGCGCATTCGACTTGCCTCGCAGATCGGCTCGGGCTTGACCGGCGTGATGTACGTGCTTGATGAGCCCTCGATTGGCCTGCATCAGCGCGACAATGATCGCCTGCTGGAAATGCTCAAGCGTTTGCGTGATCTCGGCAACTCGGTGATCGTGGTTGAACATGATGAAGACGCAATCATGTCAGCGGACTACGTGGTCGATCTCGGTCCCGCAGCGGGCATTCACGGTGGCGAAATTATCGCGCACGGCAAGCCCGCAGACATCAAGAAAAACAAGAAATCTTTGACTGGCCTTTATCTTTCCGGCGAGATGCAAATCCCGGTGCCGAAGCGGCGCATTCCGTCTAACCCCGAAAAGCAAATCACCGTTCACGGTGCGCGCGGCAACAATTTGAAGAACGTTGAAGTGAGCATTCCGATTGGTTTACTCACCTGCGTGACGGGTGTGTCTGGCTCGGGGAAATCGACGCTAGTGAATGACACGTTGTATCGCGCTGCGGCGAAAAAAATCTATCGCAGTCTGGAGGAACCTGCGCCGCACACGAGCATCAGCGGATTAGAACCATTCGATAAAGTGATCAACGTCGATCAGAGCCCGATTGGTCGTACGCCACGCTCAAATCCCGCAACGTACACTGGCCTTTTCACGCCGATTCGCGATCTCTTCGCGCAGACGCCACAAGCGCGCGAGCGCGGCTACGAGCCGGGGCGATTCTCGTTCAACGTCAAGGGCGGGCGCTGCGAAGCATGCGAAGGCGATGGCATGATCAAGGTCGAAATGCACTTCTTGCCAGACGTGTACGTCGAATGCGACGTGTGCCACGGCAAGCGCTACAACCGCGAAACGCTTGATGTTCAGTATCGCGGCAAAAACATTTCCGAAGTGCTGCAAATGACGGTTGAAGTCGCACGCGATTTCTTCCAGCCGGTGCCAGCGATTGCTGCAAAAGTGAATTTGTTGTTCGAAGTCGGACTCGGCTACATCCGGCTCGGTCAGTCTGCGACGACGCTATCAGGTGGCGAAGCGCAGCGCGTCAAACTCGCGCTGGAGCTGTCAAAGCGCGACACCGGCAATACGCTCTACATCCTCGACGAGCCGACGACCGGCCTGCATTTCGCAGACATCGATTTGTTGCTGAAAGTGCTTTACCGACTGCGTGATCACGGCAACACGGTGGTTGTAATCGAACACAATCTGGATGTGATCAAAACAGCCGACTGGGTGATTGATATGGGGCCGGAGGGCGGCGATGGTGGCGGCATGGTCGTGGCGTCTGGTACGCCAGAAACCGTCGCTACAACGAAGGGATCGCACACTGCACGATTCCTTGCGCCGATCCTCAAACGTAGCAAACGCAAGCAGCCCGAATCCTGAAATCCGGGCCACTGTCAGCAATCAACTTTTCGCGGAAAGGCCTTCTACTAAAGGGCTAGCACTGAAAATCGGCCTGAATCGACTTCATGCACAAATCGAGCGCTAGCCCAAACTCAGTGGTCATTTCAGTTTGAAGCTGATGACCGTCGAATCTACGATTAGTTGATTTCTAACCGCTTCTGAACCGCTACGTTTTTCTTCGGCAAAGTCAGCGTCAGAACACCGTGCTCGTGGCGCGCCGTTGCGAGCTCTGCGTCCACCGCCTGCGACAGACGGAAGGCGCGAGAAACAGAACCATCGGCACGCTCGCTGAGAACTGTTGCGTCGCCTTCGACCGTTTCGCGTTTGAAGTTGGCTTCAACGCGAACCGATTTCTCATCGACGTCGACAGTGATGTCTTCCTTGGCTACTCCGGGAACGTCAAATTGAACGATGTAAGCGGTCGCGTTTTCACGCACATCAGCGCGCAGTTCGGTGATGGCTTTTTTGTCGCCGTACGCTTCGGCGAATGCACGTTCAAACTCCGCGTGGGTGCGGGTGTTAGCCGCGAATGGCGCCCAGCGAACTGCGGGCGCACCATTGAAACGAATAAATCCAGTCATGGCAATTTCCTTTTAAAGATTTGCACTGAAATCCGAATTGATTAATCAGCGCCATGACTTCGAAAGTGTGTGCCAGACGAGGGCTTTCAAGCAAATTTTGAGGACTATTTTTTTGTGTATCGGTGCTTGAAATTCGGGCGAAACACCCTACGACTTTAGTCGCGGCACGGGCCGAAAAAGCGCGTTGCAAAAAGCCTTAGGGGGCTTCGCTGCGTCTACATTCCATGCGCTAAAGGTGCCGGATGTAGCGGATTTTGCGCGACCCTGCCACGCTACTGCGAAACCACCTTGCACATGCGGATCGGCTGCAGCGCAGTCGCAAATACCGTCGAAAACGTTCGATCTGCATCGACCGAGAATCCAAGTTTTTCAAAGTATGCGCGGTACTGAGGAGAATAGGTATCGACCGGAATGCGGATGGAGCGCACTTCGTCGACGCGCGCGAGCTTTTCGAGCGTGTTGAGCAACAAACTCGTGAAGCCGCGGCCAGAAAAAGAGCGTGTTACGCCAAGTCGACGAAGCTCCCAGGAACCGTCACGCGCACGCACGTACGAGAGCGCGGCGACCGGCAAACTGTTGCGGTAGAGCACCAGTCCGCCACCCGCGCGAAGGTCGTCGGCGATCTGGGTTGGATTCGACACTCGCTTACGACGGGAAACAGCGACCCGCTCCGACCAGTCACCATTGGCAAGCGCCGAAACGACCGGCGCATCGCGTGAACTTGCCTTGAGAATCTTGTACTTGTCCTGTTCAAAAACAGTGCGGGTCGCGGCAAACATTATTTTCTAGGTTACTTTCATACCGGCTCGTGCACCAGCGTGTGGATTCAGGATGTACAGGCCTGAGGCGCTGTTGCCGTCCGTCGTCCCATTGTCATCCTCTTTACCCGATGCAGCAAGCACCATGCCTTCCGACACGCCAAACTTCATTTTTCGAGGCGCCAGATTAGCCACTACTACGGTAAATTGGCCAATCAGGTTTTCCGGCGCGTAGGCGGACTTGATGCCGGAGAACACATTGCGCGTCTTTGGCTGACCCGATGCATCGGCCTCGCCAACGTCGAGCGTCAGGCGGAGCAACTTGTCGCTGCCTTCGACATGTTCCGCGTTCACTATTTTGGCGATGCGCAGATCGATTTTTGTGAAGTCGTCGATGCTGATGAATTCACTGGATTTTTCTGAAGTGTTGGCCTGTGGCCCAGATTCAACGGGCTTGTTGGCGGTGTTGCGGCTGGAAGCGCCTTTGGATGAGGGCTTCAGGGCTGCGGCCTTTTGCGTTTCGCCCGGGAGCAGACCGAAGAGTTCGTCTAGCTGCTTTTCTTCAACTCGGGACATGAGATGGTTGTATGGCTTGATGACATGGCCAGCAGTGAGTGTGTTGGCGACATCGGCCCACGTTTGGTGTGGAATTCCTAAGAATTCGAACCCGAGGCGAGATAGTTCCGGCAAGGCTGGCGCCAACATAATGCACAACTGCCGGAAACTCTCGAGCGCAGCCGAGCATGTGCATTGCAAGCTGTCTCGCGCAGTTTCATCTCCAGCTATCTTCTTCGCGAGTTCCCACGGCTTGCCTGCGTCATAGAACCAATTGACAGTGTCGGCCACCTCCATAATTCGCCGTATGGCCTTGCCAAATTCGCGGGCGTCGTAGAAAGCCGCTATTTCTAAGCTGGCATCCGGCATGACAGATTTGGTGTACTTCGCGAGTTTGCCATCCCAAATCCTACCGTCAAAATGTTTGTGCAAAAAGCCTGCTGAACGACTCGCAATATTGACAAACTTCCCAATCAAATCCGAGTTCACGCGCGCCATGAAATCTTCGGCTGTGAAGTCGATGTCTTCGACGTGCGGATTGAGTTTCGCTGCGAGGTAATAGCGCATCCACTCCGGGTTCATCCCGAGTTGCAGGTATTTGAGCGGATCAATGCCAGTGCCGCGGCTCTTGCTCATTTTTTCGCCGCTTACCGTGACGAAGCCGTGCACGTTCACGCTATCCGGCGTCTTGTAGCCCGCGAATTTGAGCATTGCGGGCCAGAACAGGACGTGGAAGTAAACGATGTCCTTGCCAATGAAATGAATCTGCTCGGTGTCATCTGCGGCCATGAACTCAGCGAACGTTCGCGACTCGCCATTGGCTTTGGCTTTGCCCGTTTCGAAGTAATTTTTCAGCGCGGCGAGATAGCCAACCGGCGCATCCAGCCACACATAAAAATACTTACCCGGCTCATCGGGAATCGGAATGCCGAAGTACGGCGCGTCGCGCGAAATGTCCCAGTCGCCCAGCTTGCCGTCTTCGCCCAACCACTCTTTGGTTTTTGCGATGATTTCGCTTTGCAGGCGCTTTTTTCCGTGACGATCAAAACTGTTCGCACCATCCGTCCATTCGCGCAAAAATTCCACGCATTGCGGATCGGAAAGCCGGAAAAAGAAGTGCTCGCTCGAACGCATTTCCGGCGTCGCGCCAGACAACACCGAGTAAGGATTTTTGAGATCGGTCGGCGCGTACACCGCGCTACAGTTTTCGCACGAATCGCCGTACTGGTCCTTCGTGCCGCACTTCGGGCATTCGCCCTTGATGTAGCGGTCGGGCAGGAACATGCCCTTTACCGGATCATAGAACTGCTCAACCGAGCGTCGTTCAATGAACGAGGCAGGCTTGCCGTCACGAACGAAGTCACGCAGCTTGCGATAAATGTCCTGCGCGAGTTCGACATTTTCCGGCGAATCGGTGGAATGCCAGTTGTCGATGGACAGGTGAAATCCATCAAGGTATTCCTTCCGCGTCGCTGCAATTTCAGCCACGAACTCCTGCGGCGATTTGCCCGCTTTTTCTGCCGCGATCATGATCGGCGCACCGTGCGTGTCGTCCGCGCACACCCAATGCACCTCGTGCCCCTGCATCCGCTGAAACCGCACCCAGATGTCCGCCTGGATGTACTCCATCATGTGGCCCAGGTGGAACTTGCCGTTTGCGTAGGGCAGGGCGGTGGTGACGAAGATGCGGCGGTGAGCCAGAGCGGTGCTGTCGGCGGTCATAAAAGGCTTGTGGGGAAGGGCGAAAACCCTAGGAAAAACAAGGGAATAGTAGCAAATGCGCGGCTTTCCGATGAGGCGCAACCGCTAAACTTGCAGGCTATGACTGAATCAGACGTACTTTCCTCTCTCGCCACCTGCCTCGACCCAAACACGGGTCGCGATTTCATCAAAGACAAGTCGATCAAACGCGTTGCCATTGACGGCAGCGATGTTGCCGTAGAAGTCGTGGTCGGCTATCCGGCCAAGAGCCAATACGATGCGCTGCGCCAAGTTGTGAGCCAGCATTTGCGAAGCCTCGCGGGTATCGGCAAAGTCACGGTGACCGTGTCGCATAAAGTCGTTTCACACGCAGTTCAGCGCGGCGTGAAACTCAAACCGGGCATTAAAAACATCATCGCAGTTGCGTCTGGAAAAGGTGGCGTCGGCAAGAGCACGACGGCGGTGAATCTTGCGCTCGCCCTCGCCGCAGAGGGAGCCAATATCGGCATCCTCGACGCCGACATTTATGGCCCGTCGCAACCGCAAATGCTCGGCATCACGGGACGCCCGGAAAGTGCCGACGGCAAGACGCTGGAGCCGATGGAGGCGCACGGCATTCAGGCGATGTCGATTGGCTTCCTGATCGACACCGATACGCCGATGGTGTGGCGTGGCCCGATGGTCACGCAGGCGCTGGAGCAACTGCTCTCCGACACCAATTGGCGCGATCTTGATTACCTCGTGATCGACATGCCGCCGGGCACGGGTGACATTCAGCTCACGTTGTCGCAGAAGGTGCCTGTGACCGGCGCGGTGATCGTGACGACCCCGCAGGAAATCGCGGTGATCGACGCACGCAAAGGCCTCAAAATGTTTGACAAGGTCGGTATCCCGATTGTCGGCATCGTGGAAAACATGAGTACGCATGTGTGCTCCAACTGCGGTCATGTCGAGCCGATCTTCGGCGAAGGCGGCGGCAAGGCGATGTGTCGCGATTACAACGTGCCTTTCCTAGGCGCACTGCCGCTTGAAGGCTCGATTCGCGAACAAGCGGATAGCGGTCGTCCGACCGTGGTGGCCGATCCTGATGGGAAAGTCGCGGCGATTTATCGTGAAATTGCGCGCAAAGTTGCGATCTTTATTGCGCAGAAGAGCGAAGATCACACGGCGAAATTCCCTTCGATCAAGGTTGTGAATTGACCCTTGACAGGACGCAGCGTTTCGGCTGTGTAGCGATTGTTCCGGCGGGCGGGAGCGGGGCGCGTTACGGCGCTACGGTTCCGAAGCAGTACAGCGTGATCGCGGGCCGCACCGTGATCGAGCATTCGCTGCGAGCGTTGCAATCGTGCGCGGCGATTGAACATATTTTCGTAAACGTACAACACCACGATACGCGCGCGGATCTGGTTGCCGCAGCGATTCCTGGCGTGACTTTTTTACGCTGTGCAGGAGCGACGCGCGCGGAGACCGTTCAGAGCGCGCTCGCCGCGATTTCAAAACAGGTCAAGCGTGATGCATGGGTGCTGGTACACGATGCGGCGCGACCCTGTGTGTTGGCGAGTGACGTGGCGCGACTCATCGAATTGGCTGGCGCGCACAGCGTAGGCGGTTTGTTGGCGACACCCGTCGCCGACACGCTCAAGCGCGGCACAGCCGACAACGAAATTGCTGAAACAATTTCCCGCAAAAACATGTGGCGTGCGCAAACGCCGCAGATGTTTCGGTATGAAACGTTGGTGCATGCACTCAACGCGTCGCCCGATGTCACTGACGAAGCGCAGGCGATTGAAGCGTTGGGTATGACGCCGCTCTTGGTCGCAGGCAGCGCGCGCAACATCAAAATCACGTTGCCGGAAGACGCCGAGCTGGCCGAGTTTTATCTGAAGCAAGGAGGGAAATGAGCATGGTGCCGTTTCGCGTAGGAACCGGATTCGACGTTCATCAACTGGTAGCGGGTCGGGCGCTCATCATTGGCGGTGTGACGATCCCTTACGAGCGAGGCCTGCTTGGTCACTCTGATGCAGACGTGTTGTTGCATGCGATAGCGGACGCATTGCTCGGCGCAGCGGCGCTCGGCGATATTGGCAAACATTTTCCAGACAGCGATCCGACTTTCAAAGGCGCAGACAGCCGCTCTTTGCTGCGCGCCGTTGTGCAGCGCGTACGTGTAGCAGGCTGGCAAGTGGGCAATATTGATGCGACGATCATCGCTCAGGACCCAAAAATGGCACCGCATATCGCGCAAATGCAGGCAAATATCGCGGCTGACTGCGGCGTTGCCGTCGGCGCAATCAACGTGAAAGCCACGACCACCGAGCAATTGGGTTTCACTGGGCGTGGCGAGGGCATTGCGGCGCAGGCGAGCGCTTTGCTTGCGGTTCTAACGAGCGTTTAAGGTTTGCCGGGATCGCCGTCCGAAAGAGGGGCGACGGTTACAATCAAACCCATATGAACGCATTTATGTTTCGTCTTCCCTCACACATTGCCGCGTGCGCAGCAGTTGCGGGTTTAGCGCTCTCAGCGTCGGCTTTTGCACAATCCGCCGTTGCGCCTGCTGCCTCCGTGAAAGCGCCTGTCGCCGCACCGGTGCAGACCGAAGTGCCCGACGGTTCGCCGCAGCTAGCCCAAGAAAAAGTCATCAGCAATACGTCCACGGGAACGACTGGAAGCGCGAATCCAGGCAAGTCAGCAAGCTCTGTCATCGTCAATGAAGAACGGATTCAGGGCCGACTTGCAACCGCCAGCGTGAGCGTGGGTGGTGCGAAGGGTTACACGATAGTCGATCCTGATGCCGGGCGCGCAGATCGGCAGCCGAACAATGGCGGAAAACGCCTGTCGCCCTCGCTGTGGGAACTGTTTCGTTTCTAGATCCTGAGCGCTCCGCGTCGACTGCAATCCGCAAGCCTTGATTGGCTATCCGTCCCCAACACGATTTCCTTACCTGCCCGCATGTCAGTTTTCACCCGAGTTACCGAGTCTGATGTTTCTGCGTGGCTGACGCGATTTTCCGTGGGCAGTGTGCGCGCTTTGACGCCCATCTCGGAAGGCATTGAGAACACCAACTATTTTTTGAGCACGGCCGACGGCGAGTTCGTGCTGACGCTGTACGAACGCGTGCCAGCAGAAGACCTGCCGTTCTATCTGAACTTTACCGCGCATCTGGCGAAGTCCGGCGTCGCGGTGCCCGCACCGGTGGCTGATCGTACCGGCGGATTGTTCTCGATTCTCAACGGTCGTCCGGCCGCGCTCGCGCTGCGCATCCCCGGTCGTCCAAACATGCAACCGTCCGACGTTCACTGCGCGGCGGTGGGCCGCGAGCTGGGGCGATTGCACAAGGCGAGCGGTAGCTTCCGCACGCGCATCAGCAACAAGCGCGGCCCGGCGTGGACGCTGGCGACGTCGCGTTCGGTGCGTGCGTTCGTCTCTCCCAATCAAAATGCATTGATTGAAAACGAGCTTAAGTTTCAGCGTGAGCGTCGGCAAACGCGCCTGCCAAACGGTGCAATTCACGCCGATTTATTTCGCGACAATGTGTTGTTCGATGGTGATCGTCTTAGCGGTTTGATCGACTTTGGTTTCGCGGCGACAGACGAGTTTGCCTACGATCTCGCGATCACCGCGAACGATTGGTGCGTCGATGCAGAAGGGCGATTCGACGCCCCGCTGCTCGCCGCATTGCTCTCCGCCTATTACGCGGAACGGCCACTGTCTGAGGCCGAGCAGACGGCTTGGCCCGCGCTGCTCCGTGCGGGAGCGCTTCGCTTCTGGTTGTCGCGTTTGTATGACCTGCATTTGCCGCGCGCCGCCGAGATCAACACGCCACACGACCCGGCTGTATTCGAGCGGATTCTGCGTTTGCGGATCGAACAGCCTGCGCACTGGCCCACCGATTTGTCCGAAGCCGCGAAGTAAAAAAGCCCTGTGAATCCTTCTACTTTCTCTATCGTACCCGGCGCTGAAGGCGTCGAATGGCTCCGTGGTTCGATCCGGATTTTCCGCTCACAATGGCTACGCTACACCTCGATCGCGGCGCTTTTTTTGCTGATCATGCAGGTGGCGTCGGTGATCTCTGGCGGCCTGCTTTTTGTATTCCTGAAACCCGTACTGTCGGTCGGCTTTCTCGCGGCGGCGTGGCACCATGAGCGTGGCGAACTGCCAGAGGCCAGGCATCTGTTCGCGGGCTTCAAATCCAATCTGAAAGCGCTGTTACCGTTGGGGGGCGTCTATCTCGTCGGCGTACTGATCGCGGCGACGATTGGGCTTGTGGCGTCCGGGATTTCGATGGAGGACATCGTCGCGGCCGATGGCCAGCCAAAACTTGACGAAATGACGCAGCTCCGCTTCATGCTGATCACGCTGGCGCTCACGCTGCCGGTCACCGCTGCGCTATGGTTCGCGCCGGCGCTGATCGTGTTTGCCGATGCCACTTTTTTTCAGGCGCTTGCGACGTCGTGTCGCGCCTGTTTGAGTAACTGGCTTGCCATGAGTGCTTACTGCATTGCCATTTTTCTGCTGCTTTTGGTGATTGCCGCCTGCGTCTCGCCGCTGCTATTTGTGTCTAAAAACGTGGCGCTGATGATCATGATGGTGGTCGCCGTGCCGTTGACGGCGGTGCTCATGATTAGCGATTACGTAAGCTACCGCCGCGTGTTTCATCGCGACGAAAGCATCGGCCGCAGCGCGTAACAATTTCGGAGCGTTGGCCTGACGCACTGGCGTAGTTTTTCTCGCGGCCGGTCTACAGCTTTCGTGTGAAAGCACGGCTGCTCAGGGGCTAGAGGCAGAAATTGTAAGATATCGACTATTGTTGGAATTGGCGTTTAGCCCCTGTGCAATCGACGTTTATGGAAAAAGCTGATGCTATTTTCGGCTTCGCTGTCGTTCCAATTTGCCTGCTACATGGCCGTCAATTTCGCATATTCCAGTGCCAGCCGTTTGATGCCGTGATCGGTGAAATTCACCTCGACCTGAATGTTCTTGCCCGATCCGTCGGCGTTGATGATCACGCCCTGGCCGAATTTCGCGTGAGACACCTGCTGACCAATTCGGAATCCTGAATCATTTCTCGTGTGGCTACCGATGGATGCGGCGAAGGCCGACACATTCGGATTGCCGTAATTTCCACCGCTCGCGAACGGCTCGTTCGGCTCCATCGCCAGCAAATTCCTCGGCTTCGCGGAGAGCCATTTCAGCAATTCTGGCGGCACTTCGTCAAGGAAGCGCGACGGCACGTTGTAGCGAGTTTGCCCGTGCAACATGCGCATCTGGGCGTAGGTCAAATGCAGGCGCTTCCTCGCGCGCGTGATCGCCACATACATCAGCCGACGCTCTTCCTCCAGCCCGCCGTCATCGTTTTTCAGCGAGTTGTCGTGAGGGAAAAGTCCTTCCTCCAAGCCCGTGATAAACACGTAATCGAACTCCAGTCCCTTCGCCGAATGCACGGTCATCATCTGGATCGCAGTGCGGCCTTCGAGCGCTTGGGTGTCGCCCGATTCGAGCGAAGCGTGCGCCAGAAAGGCACTCATCGGATCGTCGCTGTCGGTCATCGTGCCATCGAGATTTTCGACCTGAACGACGCCTCCGGTTTCACGCAAAAACGTGTCGGCGGCGTTGATCAGTTCGTCCAGATTTTCGATGCGATCCTGGCCTTCTTTATCGGCCTTATAGTGTGTTCGGAGCGTGCTCGCATCAAGCAGATGACGCACGATTTCCGGCAGTGGTTGGCCTTTGGTGGCGATCCTTATGCCTTCGATCAATCCGATGAACTGCACCATCGCCACTTGGGCGCGACTACCCGCGCCGCCGCCGCATGCAGCCTGCCACAACGTCACGCCGGTGCTTGCAGAAACTTGCTGCAAATTCTCAATCGATTTCGCACCAATGCCACGCGGCGGAAAGTTCACTACGCGCAAAAACGCGTTGTCATCATCGGGATTGTTAACGAGCCGCAAATACGCCATCGCATGCTTGATCTCGGCCCGCTCAAAAAAGCGCAAGCCACCATAAACGCGATACGGAATCCGCGCGTTGAACAGCCCGTGCTCGAACATTCGCGACTGCGCATTCGAACGATACAAAATCGCAATTTCATCGAGCGGCACACCATCGTTCATCGCGTTCTTGATAGTGTCGATGACGTGCGCCGCTTCTTCGCCGTCGCTGTACCCTTGGAAAACGCGAATCGGCTCGCCGTGACCTTGATCGGTCCACAGCTCTTTACCGAGGCGACCGTTGTTGTTGCGGATCAGCGCGTTCGCTGCGTCAAGAATGCTGCCGTGACTGCGATAATTTTGCTCAAGCTTGATGATTTTTGTCGGCGCGAAGTCATGTTCGAAGCGTTGCATATTCGCGACTTTGGCGCCCCGGAAGGCGTATATCGACTGATCGTCGTCTCCCACCGCAAGCACCGCTGTATGCGGCCCCGCGAGCAAACGCAACCATTTGTATTGCAGCGTATTCGTATCCTGAAACTCGTCAACCAATATGTGCCGAAAACGTGCGTTGTAATGTTCACGCAGCGCTTCAAACTGCGCCAGCACTTCGTACGAGCGAAGCAACAATTCTGAAAAATCAACGACGCCTTCGCGCTGACACGTCGCCTCGTAGAGTTGGTACAGCTCGACCTGTTTCCGGGTGAAATCATCAAACGCTTCCACCGCATTCGGGCGCAGCCCTTCTTCCTTTGCGCTGGAGATAAACCACATCAGCTGCTTGGGCGGAAACTTCTCGTCGTCGAAGTTGTTGGCTTTCAGGATTCGCTTGATGAGCGAGAGCTGATCCTGCGTGTCCATGATAGTAAACGTCTGCGGCAGATTGGCTTCGCGCCAATGCATGCGCAGAAAGCGGTTGCACAGTCCGTGGAAAGTGCCGATCCACATGGCGCGCACATTCACCGGCACCATCGAGGAGAGCCGCATCACCATCTCCTTCGCGGCTTTGTTGGTGAACGTGACGGCGAGCACCCCGGACGCGCTGACCTGGCCCGTGGACAACAGCCACGCTATCCGCGTAGTGAGCACGCGCGTTTTGCCGGAACCGGCACCGGCGAGGATAAGAGCGGAGGTGTGAGGGAGGGTAACCGCCGTGAGTTGCGGTTCGTTTAAATTTTCGAGGAGCTTGGACGACATGCTCCGATTTTAGGGAGCATGGACGATCTCGCTACTAGCTCGCGGGAAATATGCGTCGCCACGCCGCCGTCACCGTCCGCTTCGCGCGAAACTTCATCACACGTCCCAGGCGCCACGGCCAACTGGCGCGAATCGCGTTGATCCACGCGTCTTTCCACGGAATCAGCCAGCGATAAAACGCGGCAAACCAGCGAAGGCGCAGCAGGGCTGGCTGTGTCAGCGAAAAAAGTCGCGCCACGATGGCGGTTCCGACAATTTTTGCGGTGAGAATGACGACGACGCCAGCGATCCCATGACCTCGCGCAATGAGCCAAAGCGCGCCGAGTTTTACCGGTATCAGCGCGCTGCTGGGCAGCAGAAACAATACCATCGCGGCCCAGGGCGGCAGGCGGCGAATGCCGTCTTCCATGGCGCGCCACAACGGCAGCTTTGCGAGCAAGTCAAAAACGTGCGCAAGGCTCTGCCAGCCCCACTCGTAGAACATCAGGATCAGTGCCAGCGGTAGCTGTACCAATCGAATCAAAAATCGCCACATGCGCGGAATGTAGCGCGATTCGACTGATTTTTTACAAACCGCGGGCCTCTATGCGACGGCCGGGAGAACGCGCCGATAGAATCCGGTCTATGCCTCCCGACCCCGCACTCCCCATTTCCGTCACGCCCGTGTCATCCCAGCCGCCCGTCGCTCAACCCAGCACCGAACTGTCCGCGTTTGTGCCGTCGTTTCGTGCCTCCGCGCCGTACATCCACGCGTTTCGCGGCAAGACGTTTGTCGTGTGCTTCGGCGGGGAGGTGGTTGCGGATGAAACGTTTCCCAATTTCATCGCCGACTTGAATCTGCTGGCGAGTCTCGGCGTTCGCCTCGTGCTGGTGCACGGCGCGCGGCCGCAGGTTGAAAAACTGCTGGAGCAGCGCGGCATGGAGAGCCGCTATCACAAGGGCATTCGCATTACTGACGAGTCGCAGTTGGGCAGCGTCATTGGTGCGAGTGCTCGCGCTCGCGCTCGCATCGAGGCGGCGCTCTCGATGGCGCCGCGCACGGCCTCTGTTGCGCCGGTTCACAATCGTGTCACCGGGGGAAATTTCATTGTCGCCAAACCCATCGGTGTGGTCGACGGCGTGGACATGAAATACAGCGGCGAGGTGCGCCGCATCGACGCGCAAGCGATCAACGATTGCCTGAAGGACGGCGATATTGTGTTGATGTCAAACCTTGGTTATTCGACTTCGGGTGATACTTACAACCTGACGGTGGAAGAGGTCGCCACGCAAACGGCCATCGCCCTCAGAGCGTCCAAGCTGATTTTTCTTCTTGATACGCCGGGCGTGCTCGAAGCCGACGGCTCCGTGATGTCCACGCTGTACACGCGTGAGGCGTCCGCCATCGCGAGCAAAGCGCCGCAGGCATCCGACGTCCAGTTCTTCCTGTCCGCCGCAGTGCGAGCCTGTCAGAAGGGCGTGGGGCGGGCGCATTTGATTGGGCGCAAGTCCGACGGCGCGATCTTGCAGGAATTGTTCACGCGCGACGGTATCGGCACCATGATTTCGGTGGATAGTCTCGACAACTTGCGCCCTGCCACCATCGAGGACGTCGGCGCGCTGCTGTCGATCATCGAACCGCTGGAGCGGCAGGGCGTTCTGGTGGCACGTCCGCGTGCGCTGATTGAGCGTGAAGTGGAGCGGTTTTTTCTCGCCGAACACGACGGTCAGATCATCGGATGCGCCGCGCTGTACCCGTTTCCCGAGGCGAACAAGGCCGAACTGGCCTGCCTCGCGGTGAATCCGGATTATCGCCGTGAAGGCTACGGCGAACGACTGATGAAGGCCATTGAAAAAGCCGCGAAAAATCAGGGCATCACGACTTTGTTTGTGCTCACTACACGCACCGCCGCATGGTTTCTGGAGCGTGGATTTACGCCTGCAAAAATTACCGATTTGCCCGAGAAAAAGCAGGCGCTCTATAACTTTGAGCGCGCATCACAGGTTTACGTCAAACAACTGTAGGAGCGGCGAAAGCCGCGATAAAAACTGGCCAGAGCGCCTTCGTGGCTTTCGCCGCTCCTACATCATCAATAGAGAGTTTTTTATGGCACGCACCGTTCAATGCATCAAACTTGGTAAAGAAGCCGATGGCCTCGATTTCGCGCCCTATCCGGGCGATCTCGGGAAACGAATTTATGAGAATGTGAGCAAGGAAGCCTGGGCCGGTTGGCTCAAGCACCAGACCATGCTCATCAATGAAAATCGCCTGGGTTTAGCCGATCCCAAGGCACGTAAATATCTCGCCGAGCAGATGGATAAATACTTCTTCACCGGCGGCGGCGAAACCGCGAGCGGCTACGTCCCGCCAGCGGCCTGAGCAACGTTATGAACACGATCTCACGCTTCCCGGTACCGGAGCTGGCTGAAATTCCGGACGACCTGCGCACGCGCATGCTTGACGTACAGCAGAAGGCCGGTTTCATCCCGAATGTGTTCCTCACGCTCGCGCATCGACCCGATGAATGCCGCGCCTTCTTCGCGTATCACGACGCGTTAATGCTCAAGGACACTCCGGCGCTAAACAAGGCCGAGCGCGAGATGATTGTGGTGACGACGAGCGGCGCGAATGACTGTGTTTACTGCGTCGTGGCGCATGGCGCGATCCTGCGCATTTACACCAAGAATCCGCGCATCGCGGATCAGGTGGCGATCAATCATCGTAAAGCCGAGATCACCGACAAGCAACGCGCAATGCTCGATTTCGCGCTGAAGGTTTGTCTGCGCTCTAATGAAATTGATGAAGCTGATTTCGTCGTGCTGCGCGCGTTTGGATTCACCGAAGACGACATCTGGGACATCGGTTCGATCACCGCGTTTTTTGGTATGAGCAACCGTCTCGCCAACATGAGCAGCATGCGACCGAATGACGAGTTTTATTTGATGGGAAGAGTGCCCAAAGTCAAATAATGCTTAGGCGTTCGGTGGGCACCCCGTGCCTACCAGTTTCGTAGCGATACAGTTGGGTGGGCTGAGGCTGCCCACCCAACGGCGACGAATCTAGGTTACAAACTAGAACGCGCCTTTACCGACGATGAACTCTTCGAGTTCACGACGCATTTTGGCAATCGCCATCTTGTGGTCTACGTCCATTTTCATCATGGACATGCTGTGGTCGGCTTCCATTTTTGTGATCGCCATTTCCATATCCATAACTTTCTTTTTGTCGGCCATCGGCATTTTTGCGACCATCGGACGTACATTCTGCATGTACTGGCGCGACCAGTCTTCACTGCCGTAGAGCGCGTCGTTATAGGCGAAAGCGGGTGCCGCAGCGCCGATGCTGCTGGCGAGTGCGAGTGAAGCAAGGACGAGTTTGAGATGTTTCATGTTGGGACTCCAAATACATTGATGAGGTGTGTTGGAGCCCGAACAAGGGCCGCCGACACGTTCAGCAGCGGCTGCGAGACTCTCTTTGAGAAAGCACAGCTTGCTTACGTATGTCGGTGTGTCGGTTGCGAAATTACGTTCGCAACATTTCGCTTGGATATCGCCTGGATAGCGATTTGCTAACGGCGCTATCGCAGGCCGCGCCGTGAATCTACGCGCTGATGGCCTCAACAATTGCGCGCTCTACGCGCTCCAGCCCCTGATCAATGTCAGCATCAGAGATATTCAGCGCGGGTGCAAAACGCAAAATATTGTTGTTCCCCGCCGTCAGGAACACCACCTGATTGCGATGTCCGGCCTTCATGAATTCACCGGCGCGGTTGTCGTATTTATCAACGAGTTCACAGCCGAGCCAGAGGCCTTCGCCGCGTACATCTTTGAAGATGTTGTGGCGTTTGTTGATCGCTGCGAAGCCGTCGCGTAGGCGCTGCTCAGCCACGAGAACGCGTTTCAGGAAGGCATCATTGTTCACGATGTCAAGCACCGTTTCAGCCACCGCTGCGCCCAGTGGATTGCCGCCGTACGTCGTGCCGTGTGTGCCCGGCTGCATCACTGAGGCGATGTCATCCGTGGTGATGAAGCATCCAATCGGAAAGCCGCCGCCGATGCCTTTGGCGCTGCTCAGAATATCCGGCGTCACGCCCTTTTGCATGTAGCTGTAGAGCGCGCCAGTACGACCCACACCGCTTTGAATTTCGTCAAAAATCAGCAGTGCTTTGTGCTTGTCGCACAGTTCGCGCGCAGCGCCCAAAAACTCAGCAGAGCCGGGGAACATGCCGCCTTCGCCCTGCATCGGCTCAAGGATGATGCAGGCGACATCGTCATCCATCACCGCGCGCAACGCGTCAACATCGTTGTACGGCACGTGCGTAATGCCCGCAGGCACCGGCCCCATGCCTTTGGTGTACTTCGGGCTGCCGCCGGTGGAGACGGCCAGCCAGGTGCGACCATGAAATGAATTCGTCGTAGAGATGATGCGAAACTTTTGCTCGCCGTGATGCGTGCTGGCGTATTTGCGTGCGGTTTTCAGCGCGCCTTCGTTCGCCTCGGTGCCGCTGTTGCACATAAACACGCGATCAGCAAACGTCGCCTCGGTGAGTTTTCTGGCGAAGCGCAGCGCGGGCTCGTTGGTCATGTAGTTCGAGCAGTGCCACATGCGATCAGCCTGTGCCTTCAGCGCCGCATTCAACCCTGGATGGCAATGCCCGAGTGAGAGCACCGCCACGCCGCCCGCGAGATCAACGTAGTCTTTGCCCTCGGTATCCCAAATGCGCGACCCCGACGCTCGCACGGGCACAAACTGCGCGGGTACGTAGGTCTGAAACATCACGTCATCGAACGTTGCTCGGCTCACTCGCATCGTTTCGGCTTCGCGAACGTGCGCAGTGGGAGCAGTGTTGGATTGAGTTCTGATCGGGTCGAGCATGGTGTTTCTGGTTACCTCTTGACGGTTAGTCGTTAGTGTTTGTGATCGCCGTGATCGTGGTCATGATCGTGGCCGTGGTCATCGTGTGCCGCTTGCGATTTCGGCGCTGCGACCGTGTGCTGGCTCATGCCGTTGCATGCGGTCACCATGATTTCTACCTTGTATTCTGGCTTGGCGAGCTTCGCCTCGACCGTTGCGCGCGCGGGTGGCATACCTTCGGGCACCCACGCGTCCCAAGCCTCGTTCATCTGCCCGAATGTGCTGATGTCGGCGAGATAAATCGTGGTGGTGAGGATGCTCTTCTTGGTCGCACCGCCTTCTTCGAGCAGGTCATCAATCTGCTTCAGAATTTGCTCGGTCTGGCCTTTGACGTCCGCGCTCGGATCGGCAGCGACCTGTCCTGCGAGATACAAAAAGCCGTGGTACGTGACCATTTCGGAGAGACGTTTACCAACGCCATAGCGACGAATCATGAGATGCTCCTGTGGGGATAAAAAATGCTTGTCCTGATTTTACGGGTGCGCCGTTGCATAAATAAAAACGGCTACCAAAAATGGCAGCCGTTTGCAGAGTGGCAACGAGGGAGGGGAGGCCGTCGCGTGCCGTAGTTATGTCACCGTAGTCAGTGTCGCCTTCGTTGCAGCGCGGGCAGGGGGAGGTCGCCGGGCTGCGGGGGAGGAGTAGACGACAGCAGTGAAATCGGCGTTATCGTTCTAATGGGTAATGCGAAAGTGGAACTATCGGCGCGCAGGCTCAACGGCGAGGTTGACTTGAACTTGCATTGTGGTGCCCGGATCGTAGGCCATGCGCGTCGTGTAATCGCGGCCCTGATAGCGATACGCTACGTTGTAACCCGTGATTTCGTCGCGACCGTCATACACCGTGCGGCAGCGTTGTACCGTGCGGGTTTCGGGGATGTAGTCCACGCGAGCTGGGCCCGCCGCTTGTGGTGCGTAACCAGGCGCGGTTGGCGGTGTGTTGTCGATCTGATTGCCAACGAGGCCACCGACCGCGATGCCAACACCGGTGCCGACATCGCGTCCACCCGATGAACCGCCGAGTTGGTGACCAATCACGCCGCCGATGATGGCACCGATCACGGTGCCCGCGCCAACGGTGCGATCACCTACTTGCGCGACCGGAGCAGGCTGCGGCCGATAGCCCGCATCGACATAGCCCTGCGCCGGAACGCGACGATCCGTGGTCACCGTTTCGTTCGCGCATTCTTGACGCGGCACGTTGTTGCGCTCGTAGATCGGCTGCGCCGAGAGCACCTGCGCGGTGTCGCTGTAGCTTTGGCCCTGACTCTGCGCCATCACCGATGAGACGGCGAGCGCGGCGAGGCTGATTGCGAAAATTTGCTTAACTGGATTCACTAAATTCACTCCTTTAAAGAATGCGTGACGCGACTTTTCGCGTTCGGTACTTTTTTGGACAGGTCTGACGCTAAAACGTGCGATTGCAGTTTGCGGTTGACGCGTCTTTTGAGTCCTCGTTCACGTAATGACTTTTCGCTGAAAGCACCGTTACACGAGGGAAGAATGCGATAATTGCTATAAGTCGACTATTCTGTAATTGCGCTTTAGCCCGCATTCAAAGGTCATTTCACGAAAAAGCCATTGAGTTTGGAGCGCACCTTGCGCGAGCTGTTCCGGTCAATCCAGCCCCAAGCGCCGCAGTCCGACCTGATCCACGGAGAGTTTCCCCGGCCCCCAGAGCACGAGCGCTGCGAGGATGACGCCCCACAAATAATGCTGCTGCACGCCAGCGGGCGAGATGTCGGTGAATGAAATTACGGCGACGATGTTCATGACGAACAGGCCCGCCGCCGCGAATCGCCCGCCCAGTCCGAACGCGAGCAGCACCGGCAGCCCCAGCTCGCCCACAATCGCCATCCCGGCCGCGAACGACGGCGACAACAGCGGGACGTGATATTCATCGGTGAACAGCGCCACGGTCGTACCCCAGTCGCGAATTTTGGTGAGACCGGAGAAGAAGAAAACCTGGGCGACGTAGAGGCGGGCGAGCAGCAGCGCCACCGGTTGCAGCTGATCCAGTAGCGCGCGTACCGGGGCTAGCGTTCGCAGCGCGGTTTGCAGCGCACCGACGGGGGTTGAAGGTGGCGGGGCGACGGCAAACGTTTGCATGGGGGTCTCCTTTTTTGTGAGTTGACTAGAGTGCAGCGATCCCGGCAGTGGGTTCGGTGACGGTGATGTCGGCAATCCATCGGCCCTTTGCGGCGCGTGTCAGCCAATGGGAAAAATCAAACATGTCTTCTTGCGTCACGGCATCGAGTGCGTCGTTCAGACTCTTTCCGTCGCGAAGTGCGTGGGTAAATTGTGCTTCCGCAACCGGGAGCGTTGTCACGACCGCGCGAAAACCTTCGCGATAAATCCAAGCATTTTCGGCTTGATTTGCGCTCTCACCCTGTAACGCAGAGAAATCGTTCGTATGATGCGCATCGAAAATCGTCACGACAGGAAAGATCGATTCAATCAGTTCGGTGGCGGGCGCGAGGTTCAGATGGATGTGCGCGGGATCGGTTGCGCTGAGGATGGCCCAGCGCGATCCGTCCATCAGTGACGAATCGATGCGGCGCTCAACGTGATGAACAGCCCAGTCAAGGCGCGCGACGTCGGCGAGAAACGGAACCGACAAAAGTGCTGGATCGCTTTGCGCCGCGATGAAAATGGGCAGCATTGCGCCGTAGTCACCGAGATCGCCTGAGGTCGGCGGATTTGCGCGCCAGAAGTGTTTAGCCAACGCTGAAAAACCGACGTCACCGAGCAGTGCGCTCACGATGGGAAATGCAGCACGCAATGCACGATCCGCAATCGCCAAACCATTGCTGCGATAAATCTCCAAACCGCCGGGCGAGAGCGAATCGCGACCTCGTGCGTTCAACGTGGGCAATTGCGAAGCGGAGGCTGAACGGCTCCACAACGCAGACAAAAACTGTTGCTGCCTCGCGTGTTCGTCGATCACTGATGCTTGCGCTTTTAGATCAGGCATGTTCGAACTCGCGAACCGGCGTGAGCGCGTTGCGAACGACAGCGGTAGCAAGGGCTACTTCATCAAGCAAGGTGGTTAGAGGTGGCACATTCGTGTCCCACTCGATGCATGTCGGAATCGCGCCGAAGCACTTTACTGCGTGCGCATAAGCCGCCCAAACAGGCGCATGCACGCAGCTACCGTGATCGTCAATCACCCACTTCCCTGTCTCGCAATAACCCGCGAGATGCATCTCCGCAACGTGCCTCGGTGCGATTGCATCAAGCCACGCGCATGTTGCGGCGACGGGCGAAGCGTGCGTCTGCGCATCATTGAGCGCATTGACCATCACGTTATTCACGTCCACCAGAAGCTTGCAACCGGTGTGTTCGCAGAGCAAATTCAGGAACTCAGGTTCGGTGAAGGTGCTGTCCGTCCAGCGAACATAGCTCGAAATGTTTTCAATCAAAATCGGACGTTGCAAACGATGCTGCACGCGATCAATATTGTTTGAAAAAATATCCAGGCTCTGCTGTGTGAAGGCAGGCGGCAGCAAGTCACTACCGTGAATCACGTCATCACTCGTCAGCGGCGCACGGGCAAAGCAGAGATGATCACTGACGCGAACTGGCTCAATGTCGTTCGCGAGTGTTACCAGCGAATCGAGATGCCGTTCATCGATACCGACTGCCGAACCAAGCGCGAGACCGACGCCATGCAGACTGATCGGATAGTGCTCGCGCGCATTGCGCAGCACTTGTTGGGCAGCGCCTCCAGGTGCGAAAAAATTCTCGCTGTGGACTTCGAGAAACGCCAGCGCAGGATGTTCAGCAATCACTTGCGCGTAGTGCGGCTGGCGATAACCAATGCCGACTACCCACTGATTTTCTGCGTGCAATGACATGGTTTACCGCGCTGGCTAAGAATGGCTTTGGACGTGCGACTTACTTCTTCTTTTTCGTCGCTTCGAACATCGCCTTCGCCTCGGCGAGCGTCAAACCCTTCATGTCTTTGCAAGTGCCCTTGGCGACATATTTCCATTCGCCCGCGTTGTCGGACAGCGTCGACAGACCTGCACAAACGTGAGTGTCAGCGAGATTGGCGCAATCGTTCTGGCCCGCTTTGGTGATACCAAAGCATTTCTCTTTTCCAGAATCCTGTGCGATTGCAGCGCCCTGGCTCATTGCGAGGACGGCGGTGAGAGCAGAGGCGACAAGTGCGCGTTTATCCATGATCTAAAACTCCAAATTGATATTGACTGAATCGCCTGGAAGTGCGTGAAAGGCGACATGAGCTTGTCGTTTTTCTTGCGCAAGACCTTACGCTTTTTTTGCCAGCAAGTTGGAACTGTCCTTCGCTGGACGAGGTCCGGTGCGACACGCGCGTAGAACGCCGTGGCTCGGCAGTTGCTAAGCAACAGCGACTATTTCTCGCCGACTGAACATAACAATCCTGCGGCGGCGCTCTACTGTCGCAGGTGCGCCGTGAGATCGCGAACATCGGGTCACATTTGATTGAGCGCTGGAATACCGCGCTATGGGCTGAGCAAGCGCGCCACCTTTAAGAAAATACGACGATCAAACAACAGACTCAAGTGCCCAATGCCGCACCACTCGTCGGGTGATAGCGCTTGGGAGCGGGCTCGCTCGTAGGGCACCACCAGATTGTCGTGCACGCTGTAGACCGACACGGCTGGTACGGGACAGGTTGTAGGCAGTTGCCGCAACCAGTCTGATCCGGGACGCATTTGCCGGAGGTTGGTCCCAGGCAGACACCACGCGGACAGACTGCCGCCGTGCGGTGAACCCAGCGTGACCAGCTGCGTCGTTGGGGCATCGCCAGGCCGAACCTGAACGCGCGCGAGATAGGCGCGGCAGACCAGCCCACCCATGCTGTGCCCGATCAGGGCGATGCTGCTGGCACCACGTAGCGTGAGCATGCTCACTCGCTGCTGCACCTGTGCCACATAGTCGTCCATATCACCGAAAAGCGGGGTCAGTTCGAGGCTATCCACATGTCGGCCGGTTCGCCGGAGGCGATGTGCAAACAGCCACCAGATTCCGCGATTGCTGAACAAACCATGTACGAGCAGGACGACCGGCTGCCCCTTGACGCTTTTGCGACCTAGCCTTGGTGCCAACAGCCAGGTGAGCGGAATGCAGAACGAAAACGCGAACATCGTAGCCGCGTATTCGGCTCCGATGGTTGTCAACCACTTAATCATTGATTGCGACGGTCGACTCCGATTGTTGAGTCCGGCGAAAATGAAGCTCGCAACGACAACCAGCAGGCGCACCAGCAGCAGGTAGACGATGACATAGATCGAAAATTCACCCGCATGGTGCATCATCTGGTCGCCATACATGTGCATGCCCATCGTGGCACACAGACCGAACTCGATGACCAACAACGCGATCAGCAGGCCCGCTAGCATCACGCGATTGCCACGGTCAGGCGTTCGGGTAGCAGCGTCACCAGAAATCCGTCTTCCCACCATTCGCCCAACCAGCGTGCGAGCGTCATCGGATCGGCCAGATGTTCGGTGCCTTCGAGCGCACCCGCGACGTCGGCGATGGAGTAACCCTGCATCATCATGCGGATGAAAACGGCCTCACCGCCTTCAAGCGTTTTGAAATGCGGCTGCAATCCTTTGCGCCATACCGCCAGCGTCACCGACGCGGGCAGACGTACTGCCTGGGGCACGTCGGTATCTGCATCAATCGCGCGCCACAATGCCACGGTATTGGTGCTGATTTCCCTCAGTACGAGGCTTGGGTGTAGTGCATCGCTGCGCGACATCCAGCGACGTTCTGCGTCGGCAGCGACACCTGCGACATCGAGCGAGGCCACGTCCGGACCGTCGAAGCAGGCGCGCAAATCCCAGTCGAGCTGCGCGAGCTGCATAAGTTCTGGATGATCGGGATAGACGCGATTCAGATACGCGGCGAAACCCGCGCCATATCGGTTCAGGCTGCGCGTGAACGGCGGGTGATCCACGGCGAAGTCGCGCGCATGTTGATCAAACACGTCGGAGCCCATGTAGAGCGTCGTCTTCGCGTAGGTATCGGCGAGCACTTCGGCGAGCCGCGCGCGGTACGCGTTTTTATAGATGCCGACGCGCTGATTGACGTCAACGTTCGCGGGAGTTCGTAGCTGTGCCGTCATGTCATCGTCGGATCGTGCCAGCACGTAGTCCGCGAGCTGCCGTTGTGTGTCGTGCAGTGTTTGTGTTGATGTACCGGTTTGCGCGACATACTCGGTATGAGCGATAAATCGACCTTCGGAAAATTCATCGAGTGCCGACAAAACTTCAGCGGCAACACTTCGCGCCGTCGCAACTTCCGCAAGCAATTCCGAAAGTGCAGGAATATTGTCATCCCGCTCAATCATCGCAGGCACCGAGCCGAACAGTCGACACGCATCGCGATACAGCGACCACACGGCAGGTGCAACCGGATGATCATGCGTATCGACGATGTGATCGCCGTTGTCCGAGTGGCCAGCAAGGTGAATTTGCTGAATGCGATTTGCGGGCAAACCTGAGAGGTAATACAGCGGATCAAACCCGTGATTGACACTGCTCACATAGACATTGTTGACGTCAAGCAACAACAGGCAATCCGCCTCGTTGGCGATGTGACTCAGGAACTGCCATTCACTCGACGCCGAATGTTTGTAGTCGATATAGCTCGACACATTTTCAATGACAAATCGCCGCTGCAAAACGTCTTGAATGCGGCGAATCTGCGCAATCACATGTCGTGCGGCTTCGTCGGTGTAGGGCAAGGGATAGAGATCATGCAATTGCTCAGGCCCGGGGCCACCGATCCAGCATAGATGATCGGAAATCCACATCGGTTCGATGCGATCCGCCAGCGCTTTTACGCGCTTTAGATACGCCTCGTCAATGCCGGATACCGCGCCGATCGACATCGCGACGCCGTGCATCACCGTCGGATAGTCGGCTCGAATTTGATCCAACAGAACGAGCGGTTTTCCGCCCTCTACCAGATAGTTGTCAGTGATGATTTCCAGCCAGTCAACGGCCTGCGGCTCGCGCAAGAAATCTTGATAGTGCTGCGTGCGCAAACCAATGCCGAATCCAGCATGGGTTTGCGTCGCACGGTGTTGTGTGTCGTGCATATGTGGATTGCCGACGCGCGCCCCCGGAGGATTCGGAGGAGAGGAGCGCACGTCGGCAAATCGTAAAAGCGGACCGTCGACTACAGATCGCCGATAGTGCCTTTGCTGCTCAGGCATTCAGCAGCAGCGGTCGCTTTGAAACCCTGGCCTTTGCACGAGTTTTGACCTTTGCAGCTGTGCTCGGCGGTTTTGCAATCAGCGGTGCCTTTGCAGCTGTTTACGTTGTAGCAATGCACCGTGTCGTTGGCTGCGATGGCTTTACCAGCGGCACCTTTTGGTGCGTCAGCGGCGAATGCCGAGGCCGCGAGCGCTAGCGTGGCTGCAGCCAAGGCGAAAGAAGTAGCGGACTTGATTTGGGAAGAGATCATGGGTAACTCCAGAAATAAAAAAGATTGAACAGACCCGGTTGCTCGCCCGCGCTTTGTTTTGCGAACGCATTCGGTATCGGTATGTCTTTCGTTGTCGTAGAGCCTTACATGAATCGCGAATATTCTTACGCCTTTGCCACCGGACGAGCCGGATCGGAGCACCATTCACTCCAGCTTCCCGCGTAGAGCTTGCTACCGGACAGCCCAGCATGTTCCATCGCGATCATGTTGGCCAGGGCAGACACGCCGCTGCCGCACTGATGAATCAATTCGTCCGGTTTACGACCCGCAAGTAGCGCTTCGAATTCTGCGCGGAGTTCGTTGGCTGGCTTGTAAACACCATCGCGCAAGTTCGTGGGAAACGGGCGATTGAACGCACCGGGAATGTGGCCTGCAACCGGATCAACCGGTTCCATTTCACCGCGATAACGCTCCGGCGCGCGAGCATCGAGAATACGTCGCTGCGGGTGCGTTAGCGCGGCTTGAGTTTGCTCGGCGGTCAAGCGCATTTCGTCGCGCGGGGATGCAATGAACGTGGCTGCTGCGCGAACGTTGGCAGCGGCCTCGACCGTGCGACCTTCTTTCACCCATTGCGCGATACCGCCGTCCAGTACGAACACGTGGTCGTGCCCGACCCAACGCAACATCCACCACAGCCGCCCGACAAACATCGCGCTGCCCTGATCGTAGACGACCACTTTGCTCGAATTGCTGATGCCTTTCGCGCCGAGCGTTGCTGCGAACGCTTCCGGCGACGGCAGCGGATGGCGACCATTTTTACCGGTTTTCGCACCCGACAAATCTTCATCAATCGAGAGATAAATCGCGCCTGGGATATGGCCCGCAGCGTAGGCATCGCGACCGATGGACGGGTTCATCAAGTCGTGTCGCGTGTCGACAATGACAAGATTTGGATCGCCAATGAGTGCGGCGAGTTCGGAGGTGGAGATTAAGGGAGAAGGCATTTTTTATTTACCGCTTAGGGTGATATTCGGACAGGGCTAAAACGGCGCATCGTGTTGATCATCCGACGGAGAGGGCGGCGCAAAATTCGCTTCGAACGGTATGTCATCGAAATCTTCTGGGGTTGGCTGGTATAGCCCCTCTCCCTTCAGGGGAGAGGGGTTGGGGAGAGAGGAATTGACGACGCGCATCTCGCGAGCGTGGGCGAGTTGCTCGACCTGCTTTTGTATTGCCACCGTCCCCCTCTCCCCTGCCCCTCCCCCATCGAGGGGAAGGGGTTCAAGTGCCGGAGCGACCACACGGCGATTACCCAACGCCAGAATACCAATGCCGTTGATCGCTTCCGGCATTGTGATCGCCTTAGTGGTCGGAAACAAATTTCCGTCTTCAATCTGCGCGCGAAGTTGCCGCAAATCAGCCTCAGCCTCTTCATCGCTCACCGCTGCGTCAACCTCCGCGTCGCGATGCGTGAGCAAACGCGACACGTCTCCCGCGAATTCGGTATCGCGAAATTGCTCCAGCAGCGCGCCCATATTCGGCTCATCCGGCGCACGAATCGCGACATCAACCACCGCCTGCAACAGCCGCAAAACATGAGGCGCATTCACCGGATCGGGGAACTGCGTATCGACCAAATACATCGCGAGTTTCGGTCGTCCGAGGATGCGCCTCGCGCTCGCGAGCACGCGTTGCGTGGCCGGATCGGTGCGCGCGGTCGCAGGCATCGGCGGACGGCGGCCCGCGCCCGGAACCCAGCGCGCACGCGGTGCTTCGCCATCATCGCCGCTCTGCGCCTCGACCGGCTTCGCTTTCACCGGCGGCAGCAACGTATGTGCCGCGATATCAACGTCACCTTCCAGCACTTTCGCCAGCGACTCGCGCATCATCGGTGCGCTCACGAGCTCAAGATGCAAGCGAGCCGCTGATGCCCGCGCTGCTTTCGCCTCCGCGCTGTCGCCCGGATGCCGCGCATTCAATTCGCGAATCCAGTATTCGGACAGCGGCAGCGCGTTCGCCACATATTCCTCAAACGCCTCACGCCCAAACTCACGCACATAACTGTCCGGGTCGTGCTCGGTCGGCAGGAACAAAAAGCGCACCTGTTTGCCATCACGCAACGCAGTTAAAGCGTTCTCCAGCGCGCGCCACGCCGCGCGCTGTCCGGCCGAGTCTCCATCGAAACTAAACACCACTTCATCAGCCGCACGAAGCAGCCGCTGCGTATGCGCCTCAGTGGTCGCCGTGCCGAGCGTTGCGACCACATATTCCACGCCGTACTGCGCCAGCGCCACCACGTCCATGTACCCCTCAACCACGAGCACGCGGTTCATCTTGCGAATCGCAGCTTGCGCCTGAAACAAGCCGTACAGCTCGCGCCCTTTGGAAAAGATTGGCGTCTCTGGCGAGTTCAGATATTTCGGCCCACCACCATCATCCTTGCTGCCGAGAATGCGTCCACCGAACGCGATCACCGCGCCTTGCTGATTGAGGATCGGGAACATCACGCGCTCGCGAAAGCGGTCGTAGCGCTTGCCCGCATCGCCGGTGGCAATCAGCCCCGCCGTCTCCAGCAATTGATTGTCCGCGTAATCAGCAAACGCCTCCGCCAGCGGCTGCCATCCCGCCGGAGCCCAGCCCAGATGAAAGCGCCGCGCAACTTCGCCGCTCACGCCGCGCTTCTTGAAATACTCAATGGCAATTGTTGATGTCTTCAACTGCTGCTTGTAATAACCCGCGGCGACGAGCATCACGTCGAATAACCCACCGGCCTGCGGATCCGCCTGGCGCGTGTTGTCGTTCGGCACGGTCAGGCCGATGCCCTGCGCCAATTCCTCCACCGCGTCGGGAAAACTTTTGCCCGCGTATTCCATCAAAAACGTGATCGCCGAACCGTGCGCACCGCAGCCGAAGCAGTGGTAGAACTGTTTGCTCTGACTCACCGAAAACGACGGCGACTTTTCCTTGTGGAACGGACAGCAGGCGGAGTAGTTTTGCCCCGCTTTTTTTAGCGGCACAAAGCGATCAATGATCTCGACCACGTCGACGCGAGACAGGAGTTGGGCAATGAAGTCGTTGGGGATCACATCGCTATTTTCGCGTGTTTTCGGGCAGCGGCTGTACTGCATCGCCAAGCCCCCAGTGGGAGCGGTTCTACCGCGACTGTCTGGGTGATCGACAATCGCGGTGGAACCGCTCCCACACGAATATTCAGCTATCAGCTTTTTAATGAAACTACCATTGCATGGGGGCAAAAGCGCTATTTTCCTTTAAGTCGATAAGTATCATAAACACGATTTAGCCCATATGTAATGGTCGATCTGGAAAAATGTTGTTGGAAAAATTGCAGGGAAAAATCTTATTAATCCAGCGTACACTTCGTACCAATATTTCACGTTCTTTGACGAAAGATTCCTCATGCGCAACCCGACCCTCCGGTTCCGATCCGTCGCTTTCTTTGCGGTTGCCACACTGGCCGCGCTCGCCCAAACCGCACAGGCGCAGGCCACGCGCACCTGGGTTTCCGGCGTCGGTGACGACGTCAACCCATGCTCGCGCACGGCGCCTTGCAAAACGTTTGCTGGCGCGATTAGCAAGACCGCCGCCGGTGGCGAAATTGACGTACTCGACCCCGGCTCATTTGGAGGCGTCACCATCACCAAATCCATCACCCTCGACGGCAGTGGCACGTTAGCAGGCATTCTCCATACGAACACCACGGGCATCCTCGTCAACGCGGCAGCCACCGATGTGATTCATCTTAAGAACCTTTCGCTCAATGGTGCTGGGAGCACGTCGCCCGCCTATGGCGTCCGAGTTTCGCAGGCAGGCACCGTTATGCTTGAAAACGTTCAGATTATTGGGTCGTTCGCGAATGGGGTGGACATTGTTCCTTCAGCTGCCGCCGGAGCCAGCCCGCTCAACGTCTCGCTGGATAACGTAAAGCTGCAGGACATCGCCGGTGCTGGTGTTGCCGTTGACGCGACCAACCGCAGTGTCAACGTGACGCTCTCCGGCGTGCAAATGCAGAAGAGTGCGACGGGGGTCAGTGTGTTGAACAACACGATTGCTGGGCCACCAACCGTTGCGACCGTCGACATCAACCGTAGTGTCGTCAGTTTTTCGACGATTGCTGCGATCGTAGCGTCGACGGCGAATACCGTCGTTCGACTGAGCGATTCAACGATCACCGCCAATACGTTGGGACTCTCCACGGCCGGCGGCGGGCAAATCATCTCGTACAACAACAACCGGCTTCGGGGCAACACGACGGATGGTGCGCCCACCAGTACGGTTTACCCGCGCTAACGGCGACGAAGCGCCCATCATGAAAGCGATTTCTGCCTGCGTTGCTGGCTTTTTGCTGTTGTTATCGATGACAACCAGCGCCATCGAGCTGGTGAACAACGGCTCGTTTGAAACCAACAGTGGGGCGGGTTCTGCCACGTTCAGCAACTGGACGGTGGTTCGTGAAAATTCGTCCGCGCTCGGAGTTGGCAATTTCTTCGCGCAAACCGGCAATCGTTCGCCGAGCGCGCGGCTCGACGTCCCGACCGCACCTGCGGGCACGTTCAGTGCCATGACCGATCAAACTGGCCCCGGTCGCACCGCCATATATCAGGATGTCAGCGTACCCGCGACCGGCCCGGTATGGCTGGCGCTGCGGCTTTTCGTGCTCAATCAGACTGACGACTTCGCCGCTCCCGCCTCGCTCGATTTCAACGTCGTCCCCAATCAGCAAGTGCGCGTTGACGTCATGAATCCTGCGGCTGGTCTGTGGGACGTGGGCGCAGGCGTGCTCACCAACGCATTCGTCACGCAACCCGGTGGCACCGCTGCCAGCAGCTACATCCCCGTGTCGATCAACCTCCAGCCCTTCGCGGGGCAAACCGTGCGCGTCCGTGTTAGCGAAGTGGATAACCTGCACGGCCTCGTCGTTGGCGTCGATCAGGTGAGCGTGACGTCCGTGCCCGTGGGCACCTGCGCCCCCGCGCGGCCACGTGCAGGTGGTGCGGCCTGCAATCTTGACCTCGACGGTGACGGCCTGCTCACCGCCACCGACGCGTTGATCGCGACGCGCTATCTGCTCGGGTTCCGCAACGCAGCACTTGCACAAGGCATCACATTTGACGCATGCGCGACGAACACCGGCGCGGCCGCACTCAACAACGCCGCGTCGCTCTTGTTGGCAGGTTCGCCGCCGATCATCGACATTGACGGCGACGGTTTAGCGCTCGGCAGCACCGACGGCTTACTCCTGTTGCGAAGCCTCATCGGCCTCACCGGAACGACAGCCACCAACGGTGCCGTTGCCAGTCTTCCGGCCTCGCGCCGTGCATGGACTGCCGCGCGGGATTACCTCAACCAAACCTGTTTAGCAGGTGTGCTGTAGCCGCGCTCGCGCTTTATTCGACGCACGCTTCAGGGCGGAGTCACACCACGATACAGCGTCACCTGATCGAATAAAAAAGGCGTTCAGCTTTTCGATGAAATGACTTTGGCATGGGGGCTGAGGCGCTATTTACCGTAAAGTCGATATCAGCTAAAAAGTCTACTCAGCCTCTGTAGAATCGGGAGAACAGCCATAAGCTGTATTCGTTTTTACGCACGGAAACTCACCCCTGTCCCGTCAAGGAGCGCGTCATGATCGGCTACGTCACACTCGGCTCCAACGACCTGCCGCGAGCCTTCGCGTTTTACGACGCATTGCTCGCCGAGATTGGCGCCACGCGAACCTGGAACTCCGAAACTTTCGTCGCCTGGGGTGTCAAGCGCGGTCCCGCCGTTGCCGTCACCAAACCGCATAACGACCAGCCCGCGACCGTCGGCAACGGCGTCATGGTCGCGCTCGCCATGACGAGCGCCGCAGACGTTGACCGACTTTACGCCAAAGCCATCGCGCTTGGTGCCGCCGACGAAGGTCCGGCGGGCCCGCGCGGCAGCGGTTTCTACGCCGGTTATTTCCGAGACCTCGATGGCAACAAATTGTGCGCCTTTTTCATGGGATAGTCCTGTCGCAGTTGTGCCCCGGAATACGTATGTGTCAGAGTTGCGCAGCGACATCGCTGCGTGACCGCCGCAGCGCCCGGTTCAATGCGTCGTACCAGAAAGCAACGGAAACAACGTCATGGGATTTTTTGATTTTTTTCGCAAACGCGCCGACCCAACAGCGCCCGCGTCGACAACTGCGCCCGCGACAACCATTTCCCCCGCCGACTCCGTGCTGCGAAGCGGAACGCAACACGACCCGCATCAGCAGCAGGATCGCCGCCGCCGACCGCGCAAACAATTGGCTCCCGGCACCACGGCCCTCGTTATCGACGACTCAAAAACGATGGTCGCTGCGCTCAGCCGAATGCTTCGCGAAAATCACTTCACAGTGCTCGAAGCGCATGGCGGCGAAGAGGGGCTCGAAGTGCTCAGAAAGAACAAGCCGGATCTGATCTTTCTCGACATCGTCATGCCGGGCATGAGCGGCTTTGACGTGCTGCGCCGCATCCGCCGCTCGCAATACGTCGGCAAAGTGCCGGTCATCATCATGAGCGGCAACGAAGCGGCCACCGAGGAATACTACGTCCGCCGAATCGGCGCCGACGACTTCATGCGCAAGCCATGTTCCCGCGCAGAAGTGTTTTCTCGCGTCGAGCGTTTGCTTGAACTGACACCGAATTTATTTGATGCGGGTACCGATGCCGGGAAATTGCTGCACGATCAATAGTTTGTCGTTTAGTTTAAGAATTTCCTGCGTGTCGAACTGCGGCTAACCCCTACTTTTTGGTGACTTTGCGCTGCTAGACTGAGTCGTCAAAATGAATCGGAACAACCAGTAATGAGTTTAATTTCTGTGCGCAAACTTGGGGTTGCCGCAATTTTTGCAGCATCCACCGCGATCACGGTTAACGCCGCCGTTTACACAACACCGAGCGGATTGCTGACCGCACCCAACGCTGGAACGGTGAACGATCCCGTTGTGGCTGACAAATGGCTGCGTGAGAACGTGCGTAACGGCGCCTCCATCGGCATCACGACCAATTTTCCTCGTAACAGTGATGGTTCAGGCTACCTGAATCTCGGCCCCAACGGCAGTAGCGGCAAAGCGGACTGGGAGTTCTATCCAACCGGCACGTTTGGCACGATCGCCAATCTCAATGCCTACACCTACGACTGGTATCGCAATTCAACCAGCACGGTTGCGTCACATTTGCATCCGGTCATTCGCCTGATCGTTGATATCGATGGAGTAAACCCCGGTACGTCGTCCGACATTGCGTACCTGATCTTTGAGCGCGCGTACAACCCCAGCACCTCGGCGGTGCCGACCAATACCTGGACTACCGAGACAATCGGGAACGCGACCAATCTCTGGGTGTCGCAACCGGGCGTAGGTATCGAAGAGGTCTATAACCGCACGCTTGCTGATTACAAGGCGGGCACGTACACACCGACCGCAGGCTGGTCGAAAATTACCGGCAACAGCGTCATCATCGGCGTATCGATGGGCATTGGATCGGGGTGGGCTGGCACGTTTGACGGTGCCGTCGACAATGTCACGCTGAGTCGCGCTAATGCTGCGGCGTTCGCCGCGAATCTGGAAGTAAATGCGCCGGTCGTTATTGCGCCTTCCGTCCCGGTGCCTACGCTGGGGCTCACGGAATTGCTGGCATTGATTGGTATTTTGGGGCTGGCGATGACAACCATGTTGAGACGCCGCAACGGCTAGCAAACCACCGCGCGGCGAAGTTCGCCAGCGTAGGTGGCGCTAGCTAGTATTCGTGGACATACGGCTCACTTCGGCGAGCCGTTTTGTTGTAGAGTGTTTGCGGAAGCGCGACCTAAAGAATATGGCTTCGTTAGTGAAGTCGTGCGGTACGCTCGTTGCAATCCGTTCCGCGCATTGTGCTGTTGAAGGTGGAGCATTTGTCTGACCTCTCGAATTGTCCAGAAGTGACATGTGTGCACGTTGCAGTGAATTGTTTTTCGCGGAGCTGTGCGGGCTGATGTGGAACACGCAGGGACGGCTGAGGCACCACTTCGTTGGTTCACTGCAGCCCACGCGCGGTCGGCGGATGCAACGCTCATTTGTAACGACGTCGCGTTTAAAAATATTCTGTCTCCGTGGCTGCTGAGCTGGATCGAAAACCCCCTACCGCAAAGCACACATGCAGATTTCAAAACAAGCCCTCGCCGGCCTCAAAGTCGTCGAACTCGGCCAGCTCATTGCGGGCCCGTTCGCGGCGAAAACGCTTGCGGATTTCGGTGCGGATGTGATCAAGATTGAGCCTCCGGGCGAGGGCGATCCCCTGCGCAAATGGCGCTTGCTGCATAACGGCACCTCAGTCTGGTGGCAGGTGCAGTCGCGCAATAAAAAGAGCGTGGCGCTGGATTTACGGCAAGCTGAGGGGCGCGAGACCGTGAAGCGGTTAATCGCCGAAGCGGACGTGTTGATTGAGAATTTCAAGCCCGGTACGCTGGAGAAATGGGGCATGGATTACGCCGCGTTATCGGCGACGAATCCGGGGCTCATCATGCTGCGCGTTTCAGGGTACGGGCAGACCGGGCCGTACAAGGACAAGCCAGGGTTTGGCGTGGTGGCGGAGGCAATGGGTGGCTTGCGCCATCTCACCGGCGAGCTGGGGCGTGTTCCTGTACGCGTGGGGGTTTCGATTGGTGACACGCTGGCCAGTCTGCATGGCGTGATCGGCGTGCTGCTGGCGCTGAATCATCGAAACAACACGAAGAGCGCGGCTGCGCCTAAAGGCGTGGGGCAGGTGATTGACGTGGCTCTGTATGAGAGCGTGTTCAACGTGATGGAGAGCCTGCTGCCGGAGTACAGTGCGTTCGGCGTGGTGCGTGAGCCTGCGGGCTCGGCGTTGCCGGGGATTGCGCCTTCGAATGCGTACGCGTGTCGCGACGGTCAGGTGTTGATTGCGGGGAACGGGGATTCGATTTTTCGGCGCTTGATGACGGCGATTGGGCGCGGTGATTTGGGCGGCGATCCTGAGCTTGCGGCGAATCCGGGGCGGGTGGCGCGGGTGGTGGAGATCGATGCGGCGATTGCTGATTTCACGCGGCAGCGATCAGTGGCGGAGGTGTTGGCAATGCTTGATGCTGCGGACGTTCCGGGTGGTCGAATTTACACGGTAAAAGACATCGCTGAGGATGCGCATTACCGGGCGCGCGAGATGATTGTTTCGGTGACTACGGTCGATGGCTTGACGGTGGAAACGCCGGGTGTGGTGCCGAAGCTTTCCGTAACGCCCGGGGCGGTGGTGCGGCGTGCGCCGACGCTGGGGGAGGATACGGATGCAGTGTTGGCGGAGATTGGTGTGACGGGGGCGCAGTTGGCTGCGCTTCGCGCGCGCGGAGTGGTTTAGTTTTTTTCGGTTTGGCTGTCTCGCACCTGAGGGGAGAGGGGACAAATGCAGTCTCCGTCGCAACGGCCAGAAGGGATGCGACTGGCCACCTTCGCCAAGGGGAGGCGGGAATAAGCTCAGGCCGCTGCTAGAACCAAATCAAACGTGGCTGCGAGGCCATCGCGCTGGCCGTCTTTTGCGGCGGTCGGCGCGACGGTCAAACGGTCGCGCTCTTTCGAGAAGCCAAAGTTCCCGCCACGCTCTTTGTTGTCGCCTGCGAAGTACATTTGGGTGACGAGCTCTTTGCGTCCGCCAGCGACGACGCGGAAGTGAACGTGCGGCGGGCGACCGCTGTACAGCACGGGTTTGATGGTGCGGAAGCGATAGCGGCCTTCTCCGTCCGTCAACGCGCGGCCAAAGCCCTGAAAACCACGCTTGGCGGGGCCTTCACCGTCGTCATCGGGGTGCCGGTATTTGCCGGTGGCGTCGGTTTGCCAGATTTCTACGCGGGCGTTAGCGAGCGCTTTGCCGTCAGTGCTGCGGATGACGCCGGTGATGGTGAGAGGTGTGCCGTCGGCGTAGGCACCGCTGCCGAACACGACGAGATCGGCGTCGATTTCACCTGCCCATTGCGGCGGATAAAACGGGCCGAGGGCGTCTTGCGGGGTGGCTTTCAATGTTGTGGTTTGCGCCTGCAACACGTGGGGCAAAACTGAGGCGACCGGCAGCGTGGAGAGTACGGTGAGGATGCGTCGACGTAAGTTCAAAGTTTGCTACTTTCACCAGCCTGGGACGATTGAGCGCGAACGCACTATTTGTGAACCCACGCGGGAAAGAGTTCCGTCGGTGCTGCTCATTGTGCATGCGTTTCACCGATTGGTTTGGCCAACTTGCCTTCGTCGGGAGGCACGAAGTAACGTGACGCAAGACGAATCGAACTCATTAGCTTTTACCTGAAATAACCGCTGCATAGGGGCCGGCGTCGCATTACGTCAATAGTCGAGTATCTGCCAAATATAGGCTTAGCCCCGATGCAGTGGTCGTTGTGGCAAAAAGCTGTAATGTATATCTTATCAATTGCGACGACTATTTGAACGCGTAATCCGCGATCAAAACGCCGCGCCGTGCGCACACCGTTCGCGGTCGGAGCGCGTTAAATTCAGGCAACAGCGCAGCTACGGTTTTGCTGTCCAGCTCGGCAAATCTGCGGTTCTTTCCGTCGCCGCACAGGCTTTGGCTGCGCGCCGGGCGATCGCCCATTTCGACGCGTGGTGGGGCGGCACTTTCACGCAAATTTTGCATCACCTGCGGAGAGATTTTTTCGCCGTCAACTGCTCTGCCTACGCTCGTCAAACCCAGCCGTGCGCTCTGATCGTTTCTTATGACTTGCCGCGCGGCTTCTCGGGTTTCGAGCCGTAACGCGGGCGCTGTGCGCGGTGATGTTTTCGGTGGCTTCGCACGTGGTCTGGACGTGCCGGACGGCGTTTTTGCCGTCGTGAAGGTGGCTCGGGTCGCCTCTGGTTCGTTGTTGACGACGGCGGCTTCAAGCTGAATGGGCGAGCGTCTGGATATCGTCGTGGCTGACTGTGCGAAAGCGGCAGACGCAAAAAACGTCGCTGCCATCAAAGAGAAGGCAACATTTCCAAGAGCGAAATTGATTCGATCCTTCACGCTTCAATGCCTCAATCGTGTCCCGAAATCGCCTCAATTTTCCGATTGAGGCGGCGCGCTTCAAGCGAGCGCGATTCGGTAGGCTAGCACGATCAATTCGCGCTGAAAAGTACTCTCAGCGGGGCGGAATTTTCAGCGCACTGGCTGCGCGCCGGGAGCGCAGATTTATGCGCTTTCGGCCGCGAGTGTCCACTTACCCTTGCTGGCGAGTGAGTTCATTTTGCAGCGGTGCGCGAACGCGGCCTGCGCGGCTTTGTAGTTTTCCTGCTTGCCTTTCCACACTTTGAGTGCGGTGAAATGCAGCGCGCGGCTGTAGCTGAACGTCAGTGGCCACGGATTGTTCTTGCCGAGGTTCATCTCGTTCAAATGTGCGGCGGAATCGATGTCCGACTGACCGCCCGAGAGAAACACGATGCCGGGCATCGCGCCGGGAACAGTGCGCTTGAGGCATGCCACCGTGCGTGCGCCGACTTCGGCTTGCGACGCGCGGTTCTTCGCGTCTTTGCCCGAGATCACCATGCTCGCTTTGAGGATCGTGTGCTCGATGGACACTTTGTTATCCGCCATTTGACTCATCAGCGTGCGCAACACGGCTTCGGTGACGTCAAACGAGGTGTCGATGCTGTGATCGCCGTCGAGCAAAACTTCTGGCTCGACCACGGGGACGATGCCCGCTTCCTGACAAATGGCGGCGTAGCGAGCGAGCGCATGAGCGTTGGCCCAAATGCAACGTGAGGTTGGAATGTTCTCGCCAATCGTGATCACCGCGCGCCACTTGGCGAAGCGTGCGCCGAGCGCAAAATATTCTTTCATACGCGCTTGCAGATTGTCGAGCCCATCACTGATCAGTTCGCCGGGAGCGGCAGGCAGATTGCGCGTGCCAGCGTCGACCTTGATGCCGGGGATGACGCCGATGGAGTTCAGATAATCGGCGAACGGCACGCCATTGCTGGTCTTCTGGCGAATGGTTTCGTCATGCAGGATCACACCCGAAATGGTGGACTTCATCGCGGGCGTCGTGAACAGCATCTCGCGGTAGGTGCGGCGCATCTCTTCGCTGTCGGGGATGTTGGCGGCGGCGAAACGCTTGGCGCAAGTGCCAGCGGATTCATCAGCGGCCAGAAGGCCTTTGCCGGGAGCGACCATTGCAGCGGCGGTTTGTGCGAGAAGGGCTTTATCCATGGGGCGTGAGTTCGATGTAGTGGGTTGTAGTCAGAGTTATGACCCTGATTTTAGTCAGGTTTTCGTAGCCGCTTCACTACCAGTGATACGGCCACGCCAAACAGAATCGCCCAGTCCAGCCGTAATGTCAGCGTCGCTGCAAAGGTTGCCAGTAGCGTGATGCGCTCAAATTTGTCGGAGATCAGATAGCGAATCTCGCGGCGATCGATCAGATTCCACGCCACGAGAAACAGGATGGCGGCCAGCGCAGCGAGCGGTAAATATTGCGCGAGGGGTGCCACAAAAATCAGCGCCACCACGAGAAAGACCGATGCGCAAATCGCAGAAAAAGGGGTTACGGCACCAGCGGCCATGTTGACGCCGGAACGATTGAAAGAGCCGCTCGCGAGATAGCCGGAAAAGAACGAGCCAAAAATATTGGCCAAGCCCTGACCGAGAAACTCCTGATTGCTGTCAAACTTTTCCGAGCGACGACGGGCTAAGCCTTGCGCAATGGATACCGCCTCCGCGAGCGACAGCAACGTCATGGCGATGGACGGTACGAGCAAAATCTTCCATGTATCCAGTGAAAATTCGGGCACCGAAATCGGAGGTAGCGCACTCGGCAAAGCGCCTACGGTTTTAAACGTTATCGTGGGGTCTACCCAGTGCGCGAACGTCGCGACCGCGCTGCCGACCACGACCGCGACCAGCATGGCTGGTACGATGCGATTGAGTGGTTGCCAGATTAAAGCGCTCAGCAGTGTGATGAGGCCCACCAGCACCGTGGCGACGTTGATATCGCGGAGATGCTCGGCTAGCGCCCACAGCGTGTGTATGACGTCAGCGCCGCGCACGATGTCGATACCAAAGAAATTGCGGATCTGTGAGTTGATGATGAGCACCGCTGCACCCGAGGTGAAACCCACAATCACGGTGTGGGACACCTTATCAATCAGCTTGCCCGCCTGTGCCAGTGAGGCAACGATTTTCCAGATGCCGACCATAAACGTCAACGTGATGGCGAGCTCTACATAGCGCGCGGATTCAGGCTTTGCGAGCGGTGCCATGACCGCCAGCACGGTCAACGAGATCGCGTTGGCGGGCCCGGTGACCATGACGCGGGACGAGCCGAACAGTGCAGCGATGACACAGGGGATCATGGCTGAATAAAGACCGTACGCAGGCGGCATTCCGGCCAGCGTTGCAAAAGCAACGCCCTGCGGCAGCACCACGATTGCGCCCGTCAATCCCGCAAGGACATCAGTGCGCAGCGTCGCGCGATCCTTTAGAAGCGGCAACCACGCCAGAAATGGAAAGAAGCGTGTCACCGCAAACCGTTAGACGCGTTGTTGCCCGTGGTAGAGCCGGACGACGTGCTCTGCTTCCGCAAAAAACAACCAGCGCTCGACAAGCAAACCGGCAATGCAGATAAACGACGCTGACCAGAACCACTGAGTGAAATAACAGAGCAGCATTGGCACGATAAAGCCGAAAACAATCGCGAGCCAGCGCAGCATGCGCGCCTTCTCGCGGGCCAACACAAAGCCAAACTCGTTGGTCAGAAATGTGCCGTGCGAATGGCCCACATCAAGGAGGCGCACATTGCCCCGCTTGAACCCCAAGGCATCGTTGATCGTATGCTGCGCGCGCGGATGCTTCAGCAGATAGGCAATGTAGAAAACCACGCCGACCGCGAGCAACACAATCGCGACCATCGGTTTGCCAATAGGCCCCACTTCAGCGGGACGCAACGACAGCGCCGCAGGCAAAAGCACTGAGCCACTCATCAAGCCGAACAATACGTACTTGGCGGGTGTCATCCATGTGTTCCAGCGTGGAATCGTGCGCAGACAGGCGTAAATCATCCCGGTGCAATACAGGATTGCGATGGCGTCCGCGACCAGGAGCCAAAGGGTAAATGGCGTGATGTGTGGCCAGCCGAAATGCAACGCGGCCAGGTGCAGCGCGGCGAGCGGATACAGAATCAGCGCCAGCAAACCTTCGCGTGAAAGCCAAGACGTCTTCACACGAACGAGCGAGAAGATCGCGTTTTTTCGATTGGCAAGATGCAGTGTTGACGACAAGAGGCCAGCCGTAATCATGAGCGCTGCGATGACGACGCCTTTGTAGAACGTCGCACCATCCATTCGGATGTGATCGGCCATCAGGGACGCAATCAATAACCACACGAGCAAGCCCAGACCGGCACCAGAGGAGACTGTAAAAAAAATGACGGAGAGTGCGGGCTTCATAGCTGGATCAGGCGATTCACGAACGCCTTCGCTTTGTCACTCAAGCCAGCGCGAATCGGAAGTTCGGCCTTGATCTCAACCGGTTTTCGCGGAGAGAGGTACGCGTTGGTCGGCTTGTAGCCCAAGTCGTCAAGCATCGATTGTTTGCCCCGTGACTCGGCCAGTAGCGACACTTTCGATTGTGGATCATCATAGTCGCCGAAATGTCGTGCATGCGTCGGGCACGCAAGCACACAGGCCGGTTGGCGATCTTCAACGGCGAGTTGTTCGTCGTAAATGCGGTCAACGCAGAGCGTGCATTTCTTCATCACGCCGACGTCCTCGTCGAGCTCACGTGCTCCGTATGGACACGCCCATGAGCAATAGTTGCAACCCATGCAACGGCTCGGATCGACCAGCACGATGCCGTCCTCCGCGCGCTTATAGCTTGCACCGGTCGGGCACACCGTCACGCAGTGCGCTTCCTCGCAGTGCATGCAACTCATAGGTACGTTGACGGTTTTCGAGAGCGGCTGATGCTCGCTCGCGTCCGACGACGAACCACAACGATACGGCGAGTATGTCGGGTCACCCTCGATCTCGTAATGGCGAATGCGGTTGTACCAGGCGCCGCTTGGGGCCTTGCCCCACGCGTCGTAGTCTGGCGCGCCGCCCATCAGTGACTGGCCGTTCCATTCTTTGCAGGCGACGGCGCAGGCGTGGCAGCCGACGCAGGTGTCGAGGTCGATGGCGAGGCCGAGTCTCATTGTCCGAACTCCAGTTTCGGCCAGACACCCGTTTCATCGGCCTTGCCAATGCGCACGCGCAGGTCATACCACGCGGCTTGCCCGGTGATTGGATCGCTGTTGGAGAAACGCTCGCCACTCTTGGCGCGCGTGCTCTCGGAAATCAGGTGATTTAGCAGGAAGCCGACGGTCGCTTCGGACGCGTTTTTTTCAAGCCCCCAGGCCTCGCTCATCTTGCCGATCGCATTCCATGTCCACACGGTATTGGCCTCAACGCCTTCCATTGTTTTCATCTGGCAACGAATCTTTCCATTCGGTGACTCAACCCATACCCAGTCGAGGTCATTGAGTCCCAGCTCGCGGGCTTTGCTGGTTGCGACGTACAAATAGTTCTGCGAAATAATTTGCCGAAGCCACGCGTTTTGTGAGTCCCAAGAGTGATACATCATCATGGGGCGTTGGGTGATGGCGTGCAGCGGAAAGCTGTCGTCATCGCTTTCGTCCGTTGATGGATACCACGCGGGCATTGGGTCGAAATATTCTGCCAGTCGAGCTTTGTCGACTTCACGCGTGGGCAATGGCCCGTCATACAAACCTCGCCCGGCCAAGCGAAACTTTTGCAGCGGCTCCGAGTAGAGCTGCGCGATGATCGGATCGGGTTTCGGGATGAACGCGGCATCCGCGGCCGCATGCAAATAATCGCGATTGACGCCGCGCATCCACCGTTGATTTTCCGGCCAGTGATGGGCGAAAAAACTCTCGGCTTTGATGTAGTCCTGCCACTGATTCGGATTGGGCTCACCGCGCAGCGATTTCTCGCCATCTTTGCCGCGAAATCCACCGAGGAAACCAATGCCCGGTGCGCGCTCGTAATTGACGATGAAGTCGGTGTAGCCGGCAAATTTCTTCTCGCCATCGGGTTTAACGAAAGCGGGGAATTTAAGCCGCGTGGCCAGATCAACCAGCACGTCTTGCCACGGTCGGACATCGCGATCCAGCGGCAGAATCGGATGACGAATTGCGTCTGCTGCTGCGTCGGGTTCACTAATTGGGCGGTCGAGGAAACTGATGGCGTCGTAGCGTTCGAGATAGGTCGTATCTGGCAGCACGAGATCGGCGAATCGAACCATCTCGGAATCAAACGCATCGGCCACCACGAGAAACGGAATCTTGTGATTACCGGCTTCGTCCTTTGCCTTGAGCATGCCTTGCGTTTCCGCCGTGTTCATCGCGCTGTTCCACGCCATGTTGGCCATGAACAGAATCAGCGTGTCGATTTCGTACGGGTCGCCTTCAACGGCGTTCTTGATCACGGCGTGCATCATGCCGTGCGACGCGAGTGGCGCTTCCCACGAATACGCTTTGTCGAGCCGCAGCGCGTTGCCGTGGGCGTCTAGCGCCAACTCTTCGGGGCGCGTTGGGAAACCGAGCGGGGTCTTCGATAACGCCGTGTTCGGCGCGTTGATCAAACCGGCATCGTTCTCGGGCAATTGCGCAGGCGGAATCGGGCGCGGGAACGGCGCTTTGCTGCGGAAATTGCCGGGACCATCGAGCGCACCGATCAGCATCTGGATCAGGTGTAGCGAGCGACAGGTCTGAAAGCCGTTGGCATGCGCGCTGATGCCACGCATTGCGTAGAACGCGACCGGGCGGCCCACGACTTTGTCGTGCACGTTGCCGTAAATGTCCGTCCACTCGCACGGGAGTTCGATGGTTTCTTTGAAGGCGACTTGCGCAATCTCGGCGGCGATGCGACGAATTTGTTCAGCGGAGACGCCGCAGCGAGAGGCTACGGATTCGGGCGCGTAATCTTTACTGGTGTAGCGCTCGGCAATCAGCGAAAAAACCGTGCGAACGGCTTGTGTTGCGTCTGCTTGGCCGGGCACGCGAGCTGCACCGCTCCACACCAACGCGGGCGCAACGCCCTTTTCCATGCGCATCGGTGACTGCGAATTTTGATCCCACACCAGCGGCTTGCCTTCGGCGTCGCGCAGAAACAATCCGTCCTGCGATGTCCCCGGCGCGTCGATGACCAGCCACGGCGAGTTGGTGTAACGCGTCAGATACTCTTGATCAATCCAGTCGTTGTTCAACAGTTCATGAACGATAGCAAGTGCAAGCAGGCCATCCGTGCCCGGGCGAATCGGCACCCATTCATCCGCAATCGCGCTATAGCCCGTGCGCACTGGATTTACCGAGACAAACTTGGCACCGCGCGACTTGAGTTTGTCGAGACCGATCTTGATCGGGTTGCTGGAGTGATCTTCGGCTACGCCCCAGAGCACAAAATATTTCGCACGATCCCAGTCCGGCGCACCAAATTCCCAAAACGAATAGCCTATGGAATAAAGCCCCGCCGCAGCCATGTTTACGGAGCAAAACCCGCCGTGCGCAGCCCAGTTTGGCGTACCAAATTGTTGCGCCCACAAACCGGTGAGCGCCTGCATCTGGTCGCGACCGGTGAAGAAAGCGAGCTTCTTAGGATCAGTGGCGCGAATGTGCGCGAGGCGTTTGGTCAATAGGTCGAGCGCGTCATCCCACGAAATCGGATCGTAGACGCCTTCGCCGCGTTCGGTGCCCGGTCGGCGAATCATGGGATGTTGCAGCTTCGCTTTCGAATACTGCTTCATGATGCCTGCGCTGCCCTTGGCGCAGAGCACGCCCTGATTCACGATGTGATTGCGATTGCCCTGAATGAAGCGGACGTGTGGCTTCCCGTCCTTTTCTTCCGTTGTGACGTTAATGCCGCAACGGCACGCGCACATGTAGCAGGTGGTGTGATGCACCGTCTGAAGGCTTCGGTCTTCAAACAGGGTGGGTCGTTCGCCTGCGGGCGTCAATGGGGTCGTAGTCGAGCGTGAGGAAGGAGGCAAAGTGAGGGGCGTGGATTAGCGCCTGTTGCAGTGCAGGAAATGCCCGCGTATTTTGCCTGACTCATACATATGAGTTGGCAGGTATGCGGCATTTATGAAACCCTGAGTTTCATAAATGCATGTCCAGGCCACGAAATTTAGCGTTGACTATTGCGCCATCAGAATTGACCCGTTTACTGTCAATGTCAGCGTCACTTTGCCGCCTTCGATGGCCATCGGCTCGGCGTCAGCAGCGGGGGCCGCCGCTCCGCGCATCGCGAACACTTTCGGCTGGATCGGGCGGGCTTCTCCGGTGATGCTGCCGAGATTGACTTCGCGCAGCGTGTATTGGCTGAACCCGAACGCACGGCTGGCGGTTTGTGCTTTGCTGCGGAACGCTGCAATACCGCGCTCGATCAGCGACTGTTCTTCGCGCTCGCGCAACTCGCGTGACAGCTCGAAGCCGGAGCCAGCGATCATGAGTTTTTGCTGCGCCAGTTTGCCCGCAAGCGTTCCGAGCACCGCGAAATCTTTGCCTTTCAAAATCAATTCCGCGCGCACGGTCCAGCCGTCACGAACACCTTTGCTGTTCCAGCGCTGGCTGGTTGCGAACCCACCGGTGCGCGCTTCCACGCCCGGAGTGCCCTTCGCCTGCGCGAGCGCGGCGTTGATGATTTGTTGAACTTCGCGGGTGATCGGTGCGGCGTCGACGCCTTGTGCTTCGGCAGCGAGAGTGATGACGGCGAGATCAGGGATGACTTCCGTAGACGCCGTCGCGTCGAGTGTCAGCGCGTTGCGTACGGGTGCACTTGCGGGCATGATGTTTTCTGCAGACACACTTTGGGTCGCGAGCAAAAGCGTTAGCGGAACTACGATGAGGGTAAGGGCTTTATTCATAAAAAAACCTAGAGGAGATTGACTGGATTGTTGCGCATGCAGCGTTTTGCAACGCATCTTTCTATTGAAACGGTGCCGCCACGCAACCGGGGTTAAGCCGACTGTCAATTCTCGAATTTCCTCCAAATCGGGGTCATTCCCGGCACCGCCAAAACAGCGTCTCACCGATGAGTTTTCTGACTAACAGCTTATTGCTGAAATGACGCATTAATAGGGGCTGAACCCCGATTATGCCAATTATCAACTATTAGATAAATTGGCCGCTAGCCCTTATGCAAATGTAATTACATGAAAAAGCTGTTGCTAGAAAACATCCAAAAAAAACTACCAAACCGAAATCCGACGCTCATTGTGGTGCAGCGCGCAGACCGTTCGCGACGAAGAACAGAACCTACGTTCTTTGATGAATTTGTCCTACAGCGCGCACAAAAACGAGCGACATACTTCACCGAGTTGACGCCAACTGTCCACTGAGATTTTTATTTACAAAAAACACAAAACCAGTTGCTTTGAACATTCGTATGTCATGCAACGAAACACCGCCCTGTTTCCGTGCCCTGTCTCTATTTCGTTTCCTCAAGGAGCCTCCATGAAGTCTGTCCACATTAAGAGTCTCAGCAAAACGGCGGTTACCGTCGCGCTGCTGGGAGCCGCATTCGTCGCGTTACCTGCGCAGGCGTCCAGCCACCGCGAGGCGCCGACCATCACGCAATACCCAAAAATGGACGGCACCGACGTCTATGCATTCAAGAGCTACGAGCCAGGCCGTTCGGCGTTCGTTACGCTAATCGCCAACTACATTCCTTTGCAGGACGCATACGGTGGCCCAAACTACTTTACGATGGATCCGGACGGAATCTATGAGATTCACGTTGACAACAACGGCGACGCGGTCGAAGACCTGACGTTTCAGTTCAAATTCAAGCAAACGTCGAAGGATATTTCGCTGATGATCGGCGGCAAGAGTATTGCCATTCCGCTGCGCTACGCTGGCGGTATCACCGACGTCAATCCTCCCACGCTTAACCAGAGCGAAAGCTTCACGGTCACCCTCATTAAAGGCCCGCGTCGCCAGCCCTCCGGTGTTGCAGGCATGCTAACCAACGTCGCCGGCGGTTCGACCGAATTTCAGAAGCCAATCGATAACGTCGGCAACAAAACCATTCCCGATTACGCGGCCTATGCCAACAAGCATATGTACAGCGTGAATATCCCCGGCTGCGCGACACCAGGTAAAGTGTTCGTCGGCCAGCGTCGTGACGGCTTCGGCGTCAACCTCGGCGAAATCTTTGATCTGGTGAACATCCCAACGGCGAAAGTCATTGGCAGCCGCACCGGTTCGACCAATACGCTCGAAGCTAAAAACGTCACCTCCATCGCCATGGAAGTGCCAATCGCTTGCCTGACGACAGCCAACGAACCCGTGATCGGTGTGTGGAGTACCGCCAGTCTGCCGAGATCGCGTATGGTCGGAGGCAAAGACACGCCCCTGCGCAACATCATTCTGGACAACAACCTGGTTCAAGTGTCGCGACTTGGCTCGCCTCTGGTGAACGAGCTGGTGATTGGTCTGAAAGACAAGGACGCCTTCAACGGAAGCCAGCCAAAAGACGACGGCCAGTTCGCTGATTACGTCACAAACCCGACGCTGCCAGCGCTGCTTGAACTGCTCTACGGTGCCGATGGTGTCAAAGCGCCAAGCGTGTTTCCGCGCGGTGATCTGGTCGCAGCCTTCCTGACCGGTGTGCCCGGTGTGAACCAGCCAAAAAACGTGGTTGGCTCAGAAATGCTTCGTCTAAACACGGCGTTGCCAGCAACCGCCAAAGGTAGCCAGAACAGCCTCGGCGCTGCGGCCTGCTTCGTTAACGGCGCGCTGACGCTCGGCAACGCCGGTTGTGATCCAGCGGGCTTCCCGAATGGTCGTCGCCCCGGTGACGACGTGGTCGATATCGCACTGCGCGTCGTCATGGGTTATTTGCTGCCACCCGGTGCTGGTAAACCTGCGAGCGCAACGCTGCCTTACACCGATGGCGTGCTCGTCGAAGACAGCCAGTTTGACAACGCTTTCCCATATCTAAAGAACCCGATCCCAGGTTCGCCAAACGGAAAAAACGGAGAGCCGTCTAACCAGTAGTCGATCAAAGGTTGAAAGTTTTGCCACCGCGCTGAATCCTCCCCCCTTGCGCGGTGGCATCTTCCTCTTCAAAAGACACTCACGTGAATTCACTACAACATAGATTCGGTCGGCAGTACAGCGCCCTTGTGGCGAAGCTCTGTCTGGCCGTTTTCAGTAGCGCCGCGCTCGCCGCGCCTTACGTGCCACCGAGTGATTTGACGCCGCTCGAAAAACTTGCGACGCGGATCAATGATTCTGTCCGCGCCAGTGGCGCTCCGGTCGCGACTGCATCGGGGCCGTCTAACCGCGCTATGCGAACCCTGCTCGCCCGAGACCCGAAAAATCTTGATCTTGCGCTCCGCGTCGCTCAGGTCTATATGGCTCGCGCCCGCAGTGAATCCGATCCCCGTTTTCTAGGACAAGCGCAGGCCGCGCTTGGAGCCTGGTGGTCGCAAAGCGAGCCGCCCATTCCAGTTCTTCTGATCCGGGCGACGATTCGCCAGAGCAATCATGATTTCAAAAGCTCCCGGCTTGACCTCGAGCAAGCTGTGAAGCGCGAGCCCAATAATGCACAGGCGTGGCTAACGCTAGCCACCGTACAACAGGTGACGGGTGACTTCAAAGGCTCGGCAGCTAGTTGCAGCCGACTACTACCGCTCACCGCGCGCCTGATTAGCACGACGTGCCTGGCCGCCGTAGACGGCGCACGCGGTCAAGCTGCGCAGGCGATCGACGCCATCAAAACCGTCATGGCCGAGCCCGATGCCGCTCGCGGCGCGAACGTTGGCGTGCGCACGTGGGCGTTGACGTTACAAGCCGAATTGGCGGAGCGTCTTGGCCGCCCGGTCGAGGCCGAAAAATTGTACCGCGCGAGCCTTGCGCTCGATGCGACTGACGCTTATGCCATCGCCGCCTATTCTGATTTTCTGATAGATATTGGGCGTGCCAAAGACGTGTTGTCGTTGATTCCTGCGACGTCTCGCGTCGACACGTTGCTGTTGCGCCGGGCGATTGCCGCCAAGGTCACAGGTTCGCCTGACGCCGCACAGGTCGCCGCAGATCTAGGCGAACGGTTTGCGGCATTACGAGCACGTGGCGACCGCGTCCACATGCGCGAAGAAGCGCGCTTCGAACTCGCCATCAAAAACTCACCTGATGAGTCCGTCACCCTCGCACGCGATAACTGGGACGTTCAAAAAGAACCGCTCGACGCACGCATCTTGCTGGAGGCGGCCGTCGCCGCACGACAACCCAAGGCCGCCCGCGACATTCTGTCGTGGGTCGCAGCCAATCAGTTGCAAAGCGAAAAATTGACTGAACTAGTCGCTCAGGCGCGCGCACTATGATGCGCCGCTTCGTCATCGCGCTGCTGTGGATAGTTTCGTCGTCATCATTGTTTATGGCGACCGCCGCGCAAGCGCACAAAGCAAGCGACAGTTACCTGACTCTCGAAGTTGATGGCAACAAAATCAGCGGCCGATGGGACATCGCGCTGCGCGATCTCGATCTCGTGCTTGAACTCGATCGCAACGGCGACTCGGTGATCGATTGGGGCGAAGTGCGCTCGCGTCACGATGAGATTTCGGCCTACGCGACGCAAAGTCTTGACTTGAAATCCGGCAGTAGCGCCTGCCCGATGATGATCGGCGATCAGCTCATCGACACCCATACCGATGGCGCGTACGTCGTACTAAAACTCGCTGCGACTTGCCCGAATTCGGTTGATGCGTTAACGGTGAGCTACCGACTTTTGTTTGAGGTGGACGCACTACATCGCGGATTGCTCAAACTAGAAACACCTGCCAAAGTCGAAGGCGGTGCTCCTCACGTCGTCAGCGCGGTTTTCCCCGCTGAAAATGCTACCCAATCGTTCACGCTCGACAGCGGTAGCACCCTCGCACAACTGGGCACCTATATCGTCGACGGAGTGCGGCACATCGCCGCAGGCTTTGACCACATTCTGTTCCTCGTTGCATTGTTGCTGCCCGCGGTTTTGGTGCGCGATGGTCGGCGCTGGGTTCCTGTAGCCGACATGCGCACCGCCTTTTGGAGCGTGTTGAAGATCGTCACCGCGTTCACCATTGCGCACTCGATCACGTTGTCGCTAGCGTCACTCAATGTGGTTCGCTTGCCTTCAAGGCTCGTGGAGTCGTTGATCGCGGCATCAGTGCTTGCCACTGCGCTCGACAATATCTGGCCGTTCCTGCCACGCAAGCGCTGGCTGGTCGCATTCTCGTTTGGCCTGATTCACGGCTTTGGTTTTGCCAGCGTTCTGGCTGATCTGAATCTGCCGAACTCCTCCCTCGTTCTTTCACTGTTTGGCTTCAACATTGGCGTCGAAATCGGCCAATTGATTCTCGTCGCACTGGTCATACCGCTCGCGTACTTGAGCCGCAGTTCGGCCGCTTATCCGCGGTTTGCATTGCAGACCGGTTCCGTTGTGATCGCCGCTGTTTCGCTAGGCTGGCTGTTGGAGCGCAGCCTCAATTTGCAGTTGATGCCGTTTTAACCAATGCCACAATTTTGTAACCCCACCGAGCCCACTTCATTTGAAACTCAAGGAAAAATCATGAACAAAAAAATTACTCGAACTGTAGTGGCCGCGATGGCTGTCGTCGGCCTCGGCGCCGCTACCCCGTCGTATGCTCAGTGGTACGTCGGCGGTAGCGTCGGCAAGTCCGACATCAAGTTCGACAATGCCGCGCAATCGGATCAATTCCTCGATCTGGGTTTTACTAACCCGAGCACGGTCAGCAACACCAAAGACACCGGGTATCGTGTGTTTGGCGGCTATCAGTTGCATAAATACATCGCCATTGAAGGAGCTTACGTTGACCTCGGTCGCTTCAGCTTTCGCACTGATGTCACTCCCAAAGGCTCACTGACGGGTTCAACGCGCATCGATGGTTTCGAATTGTCAGCGCTAGGTACTTTGCCTATCGGCGATCGCTTCGGTTTGTTCGCACGCGTCGGCGCGTTTGCAGCACAAACAAAAACGTCCTACACCGGCGGCGGATCGATTGAAACGTTGATTGGTGGCGACAATCAAAAGAAGCGCAGCACCGAACTTGTTTACGGCGCTGGCGCGATGTACAACATCAACCAGAATCTCTCGGTTCGCGGCGAATGGTCACGCTACGAAAAGCTAGGTAATATTTACACGGGTGGTCGTACAGACGCGAATCTGTATTCACTGGGTTTGGTTTACCGGTTTTAGGACTATGCGCGACTAGTTGCATAGTAGGCCGGGATTGGCGCAAATGCGGGACCGCTCCCCCTACGCAAACGGCGGGACAGACCCGCCTTGCGATCCTGCCAGCATTTATTTGCCAATCTTTAGCATTATTTACAAATACGTAAGACGACTTCATGCCCGCTGTAATAGCCGCAACAGCGCGCTTCTCCCGCAAATTGCCTTGCGGGTTTGCTCTGTGCCGCTCAGTCCAATTCGCAGCGACGTTCTTGTGTTCGACAGCAGTGTGGGCGGGTGGTGAGCAAACTCTTGAGAAAGTTGTAGTCCGTGGCACGGTCACGGCACTCGGGATTTCTGATGCGGCAAGCGTCGGTACGGTAACTCAAAAGCAGCTCGAAGCACGCACCGTATATCGCCCTGGGGAACTACTCGAATCGGTGCCCGGCCTGATAGTGAGCCAGCACAGCGGCGAGGGTAAAGCCAACCAGTTCTACCTGCGCGGATTCAATCTCGATCACGGTACCGATTTGCGAACGACGGTCGACGGCATGATTGTTAACCAGCGCTCCCATGCGCACGGACAGGGCTGGACCGACGTGAATTTTCTGATTCCTGAACTTGCGAAAAGCCTCGAATATCGCAAGGGGCCGTACTACGCGAGCGAAGGCGATTTTGCGTCGGCTGGTTCGGTGAGTCTTAAGTACGCCGATAGTGTGGCCCAAGGTATCGCCAGTATCGGTGTCGGTCAAAACGGGTTTCGCCGCCTCTTGCTGGCAGATTCGCCAACGTTCGCGGGTGGCAAATTCCTCTACGCGCTGGAGGGCCTCAACAACGATGGCCCTTTCGTCAATCCTGATCAGTTTCGCAAGCTGAACGGCGTGTTGCGCTACAGCCGGGGGGATGATGCCAATGGTTTCAATATCACCGGGATGGCCTACAAGGCGAAATGGAATTCCACCGATCAAATTACTCAGCGCGCCATCGACATCGGGCTAATCAGAAATCGCTTCGACGCGATTGATCCTACCGATGGTGGCGCGTCGCATCGCTACAGTCTGTCGGGCGCGTGGCGAAAAACCGACGAAACGTCAAACACGCAAATCAACGCGTATGTAATCGACAACAAGCTGGAGCTGTTTTCAAACTTCACCTATTTTCTCGACAATCCGGTGGATGGTGATCAATTCGCGCAGCCAGATCATCGGCGCACCGCGGGGTTAAGTGCAACGCACACCCGGCGAGTGTCGGGCCTGGGACTTGATTCGGAAAACACCTTCGGTCTGCAACTGCAAACTGACAATATTTTCAACGGCCTGCTCAATACTAAGGCCCGGCAAACAATTGGCGTGACGCGTCAGGATCACATCGTTGAGAGCAATTCGGGCGTGTTCATAGAGAACGCAACGAAGTGGACGCCGTGGTTTCGCGCTGTGGCCGGATTGCGCGGTGACAGCTATCGATTCAAGGTAATAGGCGACAACGTCTATAACGCCGGAACGGCCACAGCAACGATGGTCAATCCGAAGTTGAGTCTGGTGTTCGGTCCGTGGTCGAACACGGAGTTGTACGTAAATGCAGGCAGCGGATTTCACAGTAATGATGCACGTGGAACGACTATAAAATTTGACCCTAGGACTGGCGATACGGTAAATCGCGTGACACCACTCGTTCGCTCGAAAGGTGCAGAGTTAGGCATGCGCGGCAACTGGCTAACAGGACTGCAAACATCGCTGTCGGTTTATCAGCTTGACCTCGGGTCTGAACTGCTCTTTGTCGGTGACGCGGGTACGACCGAAGCCAGTCGCCCAAGCCGGCGTTTGGGCTTTGAGCTGGCGAATTACTACAAGCTTTCGAACTGGCTCACCGTCGACGCAGACGTCGCGTTTGCGCGCGCACGATTCCGTGATTGCGACCTTTCGGGCAATCGCATCCCCGGCGCGGTTGAGGGCGTCGCGTCACTTGCGCTAGCCATTGACAATCAGGGCTCATGGTTTGGAGCCGCCCAGTTGCGCTACTTCGGCCCGCGTCCGCTGATCGAAGACAACAGTGTTCGATCAAACAGCACGACCGTTCTCAACGCGCGCATCGGTTATCGCTTCACACCGAAAGCTCGCATCGAACTGGAAGGCTTTAACCTGGGCAACCGTAAAGCTTCTGCGATTGACTATTACTACACGTCGCGCTTGCCGGGCGAGGCCGCATCGGGCGTTGATGCGATTCACTTTCACCCCATAGAGTCACGTTCGTTCAGGGTGTCGTACGTAATGAATTTTTAGCAGCGGCTCTAAGCGAGCAAACGGTAGCCAACTCCGAGCTCGGTTAACAAATGCCTGGGCTGCGCCGGATCAACTTCGAGTTTGTGCCGCAAGTGTCCCATGTGAATGCGAAGGTAATGGCTGCGATCCACGTAACCCGGCCCCCACACTTCGGTGAGTAGCTGTCGTTGCGTGACCACGCGTCCCGCGTTCGTAATGAGCGTTGTCAATAGTCGGTATTCAATTGGCGTCAGATGCACTGCCTCGCCAGAGCGGAGCACCGTGCGCGCACCAAGGTCGACCACGACATCCGCAAACGAATACTGCGCACCCGTGCCGCCATCGCTGTTGCAGGCACGTCGTACATGCGCCCGCACGCGAGCAAGCAGCTCCGCAACGCTGAATGGCTTGGTCAAATAATCATCTGCGCCCGCATCGAGCGCCTCAACTTTTTGCTGTTCGCCGGTGCGCGCCGACAGCACCAGAACGGGCACGGATGACCACGCGCGCAGCTCGCGAATGAGGGTTACACCGTCGCCGTCTGGCAAACCCAAATCCGCAATCACCAGATTGGGCTTGGCCGAAGCGCAGGCGGCTAAACCCTGGCGCACGGTGGTCGCTTCAAACACCTGCCAGTGCTCATCCTCCAGCGCCATGCGCACGAAGCGCCGAATCTGCGGATCGTCTTCGACTAGCACTGCGTTCAGTTCGGGCGGTGGTGAGTTCACGTTAGTTTGACCGCAACGGTGTCGCCCAATTCGGCATCCTCCGAAATAGTGACCGGCAGCGGTAAGTCGAACGAAAACACAGCGCCTCCACCGGGTCGATTAGTGGCATAAATCTTACCTTTGTGCGCGGTCACGATGGCCTTGCAGATCGACAGGCCCAGACCTACGCCGGGCTTCGCGCTTTCCTGCTCGCCGCGCGTAAATTTGTCGAATAGGGTGTCCACATCCTGATCGGGCAGGCCGGGGCCCCGATCCGCGATGTTGACAGTTAGCATGCTTCCCGTGGTCGACGCGGTCACTTCAATGGGTGAGTTCGCGGGCGTGTATTTCAGCGAGTTCTCGATCAGATTGGCAAATACGCGCTCCATCAGCGCAGCATCGATTTGTACCAGCGGCAAGTCTTCCGGCAGGCTAACATCGATCACGCGCCCGTTCAACGTGGGTTGCAACGCCCGAAGCGTCACGCCAACTACTTCCTCAATTGACTGCCAGTCCTTGCGCAATCGCACTTCCCCGCTTTCAAGTCGCGCCATGTCGAGGAGGTTATTGACCATCGTATGCATGCGCAACGCTGAGCTGAACACTTCGTTCGCGAGTTCTGCTTGTGAGGTCGATAACGGAGGTTTTGAATGCGCCAGTGATTCAGTCAAACCCATCAAGGCCGTCAGAGGCGTGCGCAAATCGTGCGACAGCGCAGCCAGGAGCGAGTTACGCAACCGTTCTGATTCAACGTTTACCAGCATCGATTGTGCAACCTGCACAAAGTGAACGCGCTCAAGCGCAATGGCAATCAGGCTGGCGAAGGTTTCAATGTAGCGGCGCTGCTCGGGAATGAGTAGCCAACGCGGATTATCGGGCCGAAGCGCGAGCACGCCACGCAAGCGCACGGGGGCCTTGAGAGGCATGTAACGATAGTGATTCGACGGCAACGTGTCGGTCGCAAATCCGGCTTCTTTTTCGTGATCAAAGGCCCACTGCGCCACGCTTAAATCGATTGCATGTTGCCCGGCAGCCAGCGCATGCGTCGGTGGTTGCAGCTGTTCGTTGGCATTTGGCAGAATCAGTGCGACTTCCTTGCCAATAGTGCGACTCAACACGGCGATGCTATCGTGAATGATCTGCTCATTTTGAAGTGCGCTGGCCAGATCACGAGCGAAGCCAAACAACGTTTGCGCGCGAGCTTCACGATGGCCTGCGATGCGCGCCTGAAAACGCAGGCCCGCCGTCAAGTGTCCGATGGTCAGACCGACAAACAGCATCACAGCGAACGTGACCACATACTGTGTGTCCTCGACGGCGAAGGAAAAACGTGGCGGCACGAAGGCGAGATCAAACGCCAGCACGTTAACTACTGCCGCAAGTGCGGCGGGCGCGCGACCTAAACGCATGGCAACAAACACCACGCACAACAGGAACACCATCACAACATTGGCAAGCGCCAGACGCCCATGCAGCGGCAAACATAGCAGTGTTGTGCCTGCGCACGCTGCGAGCGTGATCGCATAGCGCCAACGGTGCAGTTTTGATCCCGTCGCAGAAGCGACCTTACGCTCGTCATCGGTCGCACCGGTTGAATGGCGACGGATGGAACTGGTGAGTGGACGAGTTGATGGGTCGGCGCTGCGGCCGACTTCAATACGATCAAGTTCGGGCGCGAGTCGCGCAATGTCGCGAGACAAACCGTTGCCGCGACGTTTCAACCAAAAGGTGAGCCCTTTAATGGCCGAATGCCGGCCGCCAACAGCGTCGGCAGAAGCGTTGCCGAGCACAATTTTGCTCAGGTTGTGTTCACTCGCGTAGTCGGCAATCGCCTTGGCGGGTGCGCTGGTGGCCAGCACCGCAGTGCGCGCCTGCAAGTCTTCAGCGAGTTTGAGCACGTTGAGAATGGCTTCGCGCTTTGAAGCGGGAAGACGTTGCAGTGCGGGTGTTTCGACATATACGGCATGCCATGAAACGTTGAGTTGGTTGGCAAGCCGCGCTGTATTTCGCACGACCTGCTCAGCATTTGCGGTTGGCCCGACGCAGGCCAAAAGCCCGGCTTCAGTCTTCCAGACGCGGTCAATATCCTCGGTGTCGCGATAGCTCTGAACATCGTCTTCAACGCGATCAGCGGTTCGACGCAGCGCGATTTCGCGCAGCGCCATCAAGTTTCCCTTGCGGAAAAATCCCTTTGCCGCACGCTCTGCCTGTTCGGGTAAATAGACCTTACCTGCCTTCAAGCGCTTCAACAGTTCATCTGCTGGAACGTCAACGAGCACGACCTCATTTGCGCTGTCAAAAACATGATCAGGTACCGTTTCCATGACGCGAACCTGCGTGATGCCACCGACGACATCGTTGAGACTTTCGAGGTGCTGCACGTTAAGTGCAGTCCATACATCGATACCTGCATGCAGCAATTCTTCGACGTCTTGCCAGCGCTTGGGGTGGCGTGAACCGTCAATGTTGCTATGCGCCAGCTCATCGACCAGTAGTAACTGAGGCTTGCGACCGAGGGCAGCGTCGAGATCGAATTCCTTCAATTCACGTCCGCGATAGTCCACACGACGCTGCGGCAGTTGCTCCAGACCATGCAGCAGCGCTGCCGTTTCGGCGCGACCATGTGTTTCGACAATGCCTATGACGACGTCTATATGCTCGCTCTTCGCCTTACGCGCTGCAGCAAGCATGGCGTAGGTCTTGCCAACACCAGCGGATGCACCGAAATAAATGCGCAGCTTTCCGCGCGCGGCGGAACTTGCCTCGCCCTTGATTTGCGCCAGCAGCGCATCAGGGTCAGGGCGGGAAGGTGGGGCGTTTGCGTCAGCCATGTGTGATGGTAGAGCGTTCTACAGCTTGATCGCATCGAGCGCCAGGTTGATCGCCAGCACATTGACTCGCGGTTCACCCAGAAAGCCGAGGACAGCGACTTCCTGCGTTTGCTCGATCAATGCGTTGACCTTCTCAACCGGGATTTTGCGTGTGCTCGCGATACGACTCGCTTGATACTGCGCGGCCGCAATTGAGATATGCGGATCAAGCCCACTGGCCGAGGCCGTCACCAGATCGATCGGGATCAGCTGCTTGTTGTCGGGGTCAGCCTTTTGCAGCGCGTCGATGCGACCCTGCACCGCGTCAACCAACGCAGTATTGGTTGGCCCGAGATTCGAGCCACCGGATGAGCTGCCGTTATTCGGCATTGGCGAGGTCGCCGATGGTCGACTCCAGAAGTATTTGGGTGCCGAGAAGGCCTGACCGATGAGTGATGAGCCCACCGGTTTGCCATCACGCTCAACGAGACTGCCGCTAGCCTGCGCCGGGAACAGGGCTTGCCCAAGTCCGGTGATGAGCAATGGATAAGCCACGCCCGTAATGAACGTGAGCAAAACGAAAAGAACCAGGGCGGGACGAAGATAAGTTTTCACGTGTGCTCCTAAACCAGTCCGAGTGCGGACAACAACAGGTCAATGACTTTGATGCCAATGAACGGCACGATCAGCCCGCCCACCCCGTAAATCAGAATGTTGCGACGCAGAAGTGCTGCCGCTCCTACCGCACGATAAGCGACTCCTTTGAGCGCCAGTGGAATCAACGCGACGATGATCAGCGCGTTAAAAATGACGGCGGACAAGATCGCCGAGGCAGGGCTCGTGAGATGCATCACGTCGAGCATGCCGAGCGCTGGATAAGTGGTGGCAAATGCCGCCGGGATGATCGCGAAATACTTGGCGATGTCGTTGGCGATTGAGAACGTTGAGAGCGCACCGCGCGTCATCAACATTTGCTTGCCCACGGCAACGATTTCAATCAACTTGGTAGGATCAGAATCGAGATCCACCATATTGCCCGCCTCTTTGGCGGCTTGCGTGCCCGTGTTCATCGCGACGGCCACATCGGCCTGCGCCAGAGCAGGGGCGTCGTTCGTGCCGTCACCGGTCATGGCGACCAGACGACCTTCAGCCTGAGTATCACGAATGAGTTTCAATTTGGCTTCCGGGGTCGCCTCGGCGAGGAAGTCATCGACACCGGCTTCCGCAGCAATTGCCGCCGCCGTCAGGCGATTGTCGCCCGTGATCATCACTGTTCGAATTCCCATGTTGCGCAACTCGGTGAAGCGCTCTTTCATGCCGGGTTTCACGATGTCCTTAAGTTCTACGACGCCCAGCACTGTTACGCCGTCGACCACCACGAGCGGTGTACTGCCGCGACGGGCAACGACGTCGGCGGCTTGTGCCACATCAGCGGGCAGCTTTCCGCCCAACGCTTCAACGTATTTGCGAACGGCGTCCATCGCGCCTTTGCGCAGCGATTGCACGCTGCTGCCGACAGTAATGTCCACGCCGCTCATGCGCGTCTGCGCGGTGAATGGAATGTAGGAAGCGTTTGCCGCGACAGCGCTCAGGTCAGGAAAGCGCTGCTTCACAAGAGCCACGATGCTGCGGCCTTCGGGCGTTTCGTCGGCAGCAGAAGCGAGGCGCGCGATGTCTGCCAGACTGCGCTCGCTGACACCCTGAGTGGGCACCAATGTTGACGCCTGCCTGTTGCCGAGAGTGATGGTGCCAGTTTTGTCGAGCAACAACACGTCGCAGTCGCCGGCCGCTTCAACTGCGCGACCCGACATCGCCACGACATTGGCCTGCATCATGCGACTCATGCCCGCTACGCCGATGGCGGAAAGTAACCCGCCAATCGTTGTCGGGATCAAGCAGACCAGAAGCGCAACCAGAACCGTGATGGTCACGGGCAAACCGGCCTTTGCTGCGTCAACGCTGAAGATCGAAAATGGTAGCAGTGTGACCGTCGCCAACAGAAACACGATGGTGAGCGCCACGAGCAAGATGGTTAACGCAACTTCATTCGGTGTTTTCTGCCGCTTTGCGCCTTCGACCATTGAGATCATACGATCCAGAAACGCCTCACCAGGGTTCACGGAAATTCGAACGATGATCCAGTCCGACAGCACCCGCGTGCCGCCTGTGACCGACGAGAAATCGCCTCCGGATTCACGGATTACCGGTGCGGACTCGCCTGTAATTGCCGACTCGTCGACGGAGGCGACGCCCTCCACTACTTCGCCGTCGAGTGGCACCACGTCACCCGTTTCAATCAGTACAAAGTTACCTTGGCGCAGGTCGTCAGCCTGAGCCAATACCCACTTGCTGCCACGCTCAGGGCCAGTCATCTTTTTAGCCCAGGTTTTTTGCTTGAGGCCTCGCAGACTCGCTGCCTGCGCCTTGCTGCGACCTTCGGCCAGTGCTTCAGCGAAGTTGGCGAAAAGCACAGTGAACCATAGCCACAGGGAGACGGCCAGAATGAATCCTGCTGGCGCTTCGCCTTCGCCGCGAACGGCTTGAACGAAAAGCAGTGTCGTGAGCAGGCTACCGACATAGACGACAAACATCACCGGGTTCTTGAGCTGCACGCGTGGGTCGAGTTTTTTGAAAGCATCAACGATTGCCGGTTGAATGAGCGCTGGGTCGAACAACGATTGTTTGGTTTTAACTTGGGTGTTCATGACATGCCTCTTACTGACCTGCTTTTGCAGAGGTGACGGTAGTACCGACGAGCTGCAAATGTTCAACGACGGGGCCTAGCGCAAGGGCCGGGATGTAGGTCAATGCGCCGACAATCAACACAGTGCCGATTAACAGCACGATGAAGAGCGGTCCGTGCGTTGGCATCGTGCCAGCGGTGACCTCCAGACGCTTTTTCGCACTAAGAGAACCGGCAATCGCGAGCACCGGAATGATGATCGCGAAGCGACCAAACCACATCGCAATGCCGAGGAGCGTGTTGTAGAACGGCGTGTTCGCAGACAGGCCAGCGAACGCGCTGCCGTTGTTGTTGGCGGCCGACGAGAGCGCGTAAAGTACCTCGGAGAATCCGTGCGCCCCCGGATTGGCGATGCCAGCGCGACCGGCCTCAGTCATCAGCGCAATCGCAGTGCCGACCAGCACCAGGAGCGGCGTGACAAGAATGGCGATAGAGATCATCTTGATCTCGAAGCTCTCGATCTTCTTGCCGAGATATTCTGGTGTTCTCCCAATCATCAGACCTGCGATGAACACCGTCATGAGCGCGAAAATCAACATTCCGTAGAGCCCGGAACCGACACCGCCGAACACGACTTCACCTAGCTGCATCATCAGCATAGGGACGGCCCCACCGAGCGGCGTGAACGAATCATGCATTGCATTGACTGAGCCATTCGATGCAGCGGTCGTTACGACTGCCCAAAGTGCGGAGGTGTCGACGCCGAAGCGCACTTCTTTGCCCTCCATGTTGCCGCCCGTTTGCGCGGAGCTCGTAACCTGATCAACGTGGAGCGCAGCGATGCGCGGATTGCCCTGTTGCTCAAAGTGCATCGTCGCGAGCGATGCAGCGACAAAAATCGCAGTCATCGCAGCCAGCAGTGCGATGCCTTGCCGCTTGTCGCGCACCATGTCACCAAATGTGAAGCAGAGCGCCGCCGGGATCAATAGGATTGCAAATAGCTCTGCGAAGTTCGACAGCGGCGTCGGGTTCTCGTAAGGATGCGCAGAGTTCACATTGAAGAAACCACCGCCGTTGGTTCCGAGTTGCTTGATCGCGATTTGCGAAGCAGCCGGGCCCATCGGCAAAGTTTGCGTTGCGGCTGTCGCTTCTTCCATTACGGACTCGCCCTTGGCGTCCTTCATGGGTTGACCATCAGGGCCAATTTTTGGTTGCTGATAGACGACTTTTTCTATCGTCGAGACTTCCTTGTACGCGCTGAAGTTTTGCACCACGCCCTGGCTCACCAAAAACACGGCGAACACGATGGACATCGGAAGCAGCACATAAACGGTAACTCGGGTGAGATCAACCCAGAAGTTGCCGAGTGTCTTCGCCGAGCGCGCCACGAATGCCCGGATCAGCACAAACATCACCGCGATGCCGGTGGCGGCAGAGAAATAGTTCTGCACCGCTAGCGCCAGCATCTGAGTGAGATAGCTCATCGTCGCTTCACCGCCATAGCCTTGCCAGTTGGTGTTGGTGACAAAGCTCACGGAGGTGTTGAACGCAGAATCAGCAGTCACTGCGGCCATGTTTTGTGGATTCAGCGGCAGCAGGTTTTGCAGCCGCTGAATGCCATAAACGAACACCGCGCCAATTAAATTGAAGACAAGCACTGAGATGGCGTAGGTCGACCACGACATGCCCTCGCCGGCTTTCACGCCAGCAAGCCGGTACAGCGGTTTTTCAAGGACACTCGAAAGCGGCAGCGGTTTCGGGTCAGCCACGCGAGCGATCAAACGCCCCAGCGGGTAAGCTAACGCGAGCAGCAACGCCAGGTAGACGATAAACAGGAGCCAGGAGGTAGGTGTCATTTAAAACTCCTCGGCGCGTAACAGCGCATAAACGAGGTAAACCAGCAGGCCCGCCACGACCACGCTGCCCGTGAAGTAGAGCCAGGTCATTTCCGTGCTCCCTGTTTTGAGAGGTTTTTGCCGAGTGCAATAAGCCCGACCGACGCTCCGAAAAAGGCCACCAATAAGAGTAGAAAAACGATGTCCATAAGGTTTGCGCTTTACGCTTTGACGATGGAGTGAATCGTAGAAACCGGCGTGTAAAGTCAGTGCATAGGGTGGGAGCTGGCGCGTAAAGATTGCGTAAAGATTGGCCTTGCCACGTTTCCTGGCTCTGTCCCCTCTCCCCTTGCGGGAGAGGGCTAGGGTGAGAGGTATCGTAAAGTGGAGTTCAACCTTGGCTCTGCAATCCACCACCCCCTCACCCCAATCCTCTCCCGCAATAGGAGAGGGTGTCGGACGTAGTCAGTCAAAATTGCACTAGCTGTTCTTTTGTCGAAACCTCGTGACTCCGACCCTCAACCGCGCCATCCTCTCCTTCAACTGCATCGTCGTGCGCGGCCTCCCGGGCAGCGGCAAAAGCACGCTTGCGGCACATTTGGCGACGGAGCACGGGTATTTGCATCTAGAAGCCGATCAGCATTTCATCGTCAACGGTATTTATCGATTCGATCCCACGCGAACCGCCGACGCCCACGCGGTGGTGGTCAGAGATGCCCTCGATGCCATGCAGGCAAGCCGACGAGTGGTCATCGCCAACACGCACGTCCGCTTGTGGGAAATGGCCGCAGTTGTCGGCGCGGCTCGGCTGGCAGGCAAGTCACTGTGTTTTGTCGAATGCACGGGCGCTTGGGGCAACATTCATGCCGTACCGGAGGACGCGATTGCCCGAATGAAGATGCGCTGGGAGCCGCTTCCGGCAGAATTCGGTGCGGTGAGTTTTCGCGAACCCGCTGAACCCCCGAAAGCTTGAAACTCGACTTTCGAGCCCCAAATCCCCGCTAACTCAATGGTTTTATGACCTCGCAGCGCAGTCTGCCGGGGCTTTGTACGATAAAAAATGGCAAAAAAAGACTTCTACAGCCTTCTCGGGGTCGAGAAATCAGCGTCTGACGACGATATTAAAAAGGCTTACCGCAAGCTCGCGATGAAATATCACCCGGATCGCAATCCGGGCGACAAGGCGTCTGAGGAAAGTTTCAAAGAGGCGAAAGAAGCCTACGAAATGCTATCTGACCCCAAGAAGCGTGCGGCTTACGATCAATACGGTCATGCAGGGGTCGATCCGCAATCGGCGGCAGGAGCCGGTTTTGCGGGCGGCAATTTTGGTGACGCGTTCGGCGATATTTTTGGTGAGATTTTTGGCGGCGGACGCGGCGGTCGCCAGCAGCGCGCGGATTCGCCGTTCCGTGGCTCAGACCTTCGCTACAACCTGGAAATTACGCTGGAAGAAGCTGCTCGCGGCACCACAACCAAGCTACGTATTCCGAGCACCGAGCAATGTGAAGTCTGTCACGGCAGCGGTGCAGAAAAGGGGCACGACCCAGAGACTTGCCCAACCTGCAAAGGCGCGGGTGTCGTTCGTGTTTCTCAGGGTTTTTTCTCGGTACAGCAAACCTGTCCGCAATGTCGTGGCACCGGAAAAATCGTCAAGCATCCGTGCAAAGCGTGTAACGGCGCAGGATCCAAGAAAACCTCGAAGACCCTTGAAGTCAAAATCCCGGCGGGCGTTGATACCGATGACCGCATTCGCCTTTCCGGTGAGGGCGAGGCAGGTACCAACGGTGGTCCTGCGGGTGATTTGTATGTGGTCGTACAGCTTAAGCCACATGCCGTTTTCCAGCGCGACGCAGCTGATTTGCATTGCGAAATGCCGATCTCGTTTTCAACCGCTGCACTCGGTGGCGAACTCGAAATTCCGACGCTCGACGGTAAAGCGCTGCTCAAGATTCCTTCAGAAACCCAGTCCGGCCAAGTGTTCCGATTGAAGAACAAAGGTATCCGTCCGGTTCGCGGCAGCGTGACGGGCGATTTGTTCTGTCATGTGCAGATTGAAACACCGGTGAGTCTTACTTCGCGTCAAAAAGAACTGCTGCGAGAGTTTGAAGAAATTCGCGAGAAAAACGCTTCGAAACAGAGCCCCAAGCAAAAGGGTTTCTTCGACAAACTGCGCGAGTTCTGGGAATAATCTGATCCACATTGGTGGCACGCCGTTCGTCGCCGCCGGTGGTAAAACTGGTTCACACTTTTTAACTTTAATCTGAGTTGTGAGCTGCGGCGCTGACCGATCAGCCGATCAGCGCCATGCCGAAACCTTTCACACCAGAAGCGCTCACGAGCACCACCCACGACGTGACAAACATGTCCGTCACGTCATCGCACAGCGCGATGCGCCTTCGCACGTTGCTGACTGTTCCCTTTGTATTACTGATTCTGATACCGGCCCTGATCATCGCGGGCACGTCGCTCTATACCGGCTTGCAAGCCGTGGATGTGTTGTCGCGACAGTTAATGGATGACATTTCTGCGCGGGTCGGTCAGATGGCCGTGCACCAGCTGGAGGAAGCGTCCGTCACCATGCGGGCGACCTTTCCCAACGCGGGCGACAGCTACGATGCTTCACTCGATGTGTTTGCCGATAAAGAAAAACTCGAACGCAAATTGTTCGAATTGACGGCGGGGACGCGCACCACGGGATACGTCTACTTCGCCGGTGAAAACGGCAGCTTTGTCGGCGTTGATCGTGGTCGACCTGGCGCTCGCGCAGCAGCGACTGTGCGCTTACAGGGGTCCAGTGGCAAGCCGCGCCAGAGCTTTACGGCCCGCAACCCCGGTGATCGCATGCACTTGCTGGAGATTGAAGATCGTATTTATGACGCGCACGAACGCCCTTGGTACAAGCTCGCCAAATCCTCGCAGCATTTGATCTGGGCACCGGTGTACGTGTCTTTCGCGTCCCGCGCGCTGGTGACGACGGTCGCGCAACCGGTCATCACTTCATCCGGTTCGTTGTTTGGTGTGCTCGCTGCGGACGTCGAGCTGTCGGAATTGAGCGCGTTCATGAAGAGCATTTCGGTGAGCGCCAACGGTGTGGCATTCATTGTGGATCGCGACGGCATGTTAGTCGCGGCGTCGACACCTGATCAGCCGTTTCGCAATGAGGGCGGTGTGCAGAAGCGGGTGGCCGCGCGCGATAGCCCGAACGAGTTGGTGCGCGCGGCGGCACAGTGGTGGCGCACGCCGGGAGGCGACAACAGCGTCGCGCCGGTGATCGCCATGATCACCTCGACGGGTGAAAACGTTGACGTCGCGGCCCGGCGGGTAACCGGCATTGATGGCATTGACTGGGACATCGTGGTGGCGATTCCGCGCAGCGATTTCACCGCCCCGATTGTGAAAAGCGCGATCAGCATGTTCATCGTGACGCTCACGGCATTGTTGGCGGCACTGCTCCTCGGGTTGTGGTTGCTGCGCCGGGTGACACGTGATGTTGATCAACTGGTCAGTGTGACGCGCGAGATTTCTGCCGATGGCTTGCCGACGCATATTCCGGCGACGACGTTGGCCGAGACCGGGGTGCTGGCGAAAGCGTTCGGTGAAATGGTGGAGCGTTTGCGCCAGTCGCTTGACACCATCCGTACACAGCACGACAAATTTGTGGCGCTGAACACGACGCTTGAAGATCGTGTCGAGCGACGCACCTTGCAGCTCGACGAACAAAATCTGACACTGACCGAAGAGATCATTCGTCGGCAACGGCTGGAACGCGATTTGCGCACCACCTCGCAAGCCGCACAAAAAGCTGCCGAAGATAAAGCGCGCTTTCTGGCGATATTGAGTCATGAGCTGCGCACGCCCTTGCAGGCTGTGGTCGGCGCGAGTCATCTGCTGGCTGCGGGCGAGCTGGGGCACACGCGAACCGACGCCGTGGACACGCTTGATGCGGCGAGCAAATCACTGCTAGCGCTGATTGATGGCGTGCTGTCGTACTCACGACTGGAGGCTGGCGTCGTCACGCCCACACTGGATACATTTGCCTTGCGAAATTGCATAGACGACGCGGTGCGCGTGGCGCGTGCCGCGCAGATCAAATCGGCGATATCGCTGTCGGTTCAGATTGATCGTGACGTGCCGCCCACGCTTCACACCGATGAAGGCATGCTCCGCCAGGTGCTGATTAATCTACTGGTAAATGCGCTGAAATTCACTGTCGAAGGTGAAGTTCGCGTTGATGTTTGCGTCATAAGTGAGGCCCGCAATGGCGAGCCTTTGCGGCTTAATTTCGAGGTGACGGACACCGGGCCCGGCGTTGATTTAGCAACACAGTATCGCCTGTTTCAACCGTTCCAGCAGGGGCGAAATCCTGATGGACAGGAAGGCGTCGGCAGCGGCCTTGGCCTGGTGATTTGTGCGCTATTGATTCGAGCACTGGGCGGGGATATTGAGATGCACAGCGAGCTGGGAAAAGGCACCCGTATGAGCTTTTCGATTCTGGCGCATACGGCGCACGACGCGGTGGCAGGGCCATTGTTGTTGGCCGATGGTGCCGCTTCATCGACACCCGAGCAAAGATCTGCGCTGGCGCAAGCGCAGCGCGTGATGGTGGTAGAGGACAACGACGTCAACCGTGAATTGCTCACCATCATGTTGGGCCAACTGGGGCACACGGTCGTCGGAGTAGCTGATGGAGAGGCCGCCATCGAAGCGGCAGCGGCGGGTTCCGCGAGCCCGTTTGATATCGTGCTGATGGATCTGAATTTGCCGCGTATCGGCGGCATTGAGGCGACGCGACGCATTCTGCAAAGCTATGGCGGTCGTGGCGAGCCGCCCCGAATCATCGCGCTCACAGCGAGCGTGAGTGACGCAGATCGTGCGCTCTGCGCGGCTGCGGGAATGAGCGGATTTTTGACCAAACCGGCGACCGTGTTTAGCCTCGACACCGCGCTGCGTAACGCCATTAAAAACCACGGGCCGAGCGTGACCGCAGACGCAGCGTATTTGCTCGATCAGGCAACGCTCAATTCGTTGGCGGAACTCGAAAAGCGTGCCGCCGAACCGTTCCTCGTTCGACTGATTGATCGTTTTTTGAAAAGCCTGCCGGAGGATGTGACGCGCGTGAAGATTGAATGGATGGCCGACAATCTCGAACAAACCGAAGCAGCGGCCCATGCACTGGCCGGTGCAGCAGCGGCGGTAGGGGCTGGCGCGCTGTCGAGGGCGGCACGGCACATGTCTGACTCGCCGGACGACTTGTGCATGGCTGAGCTAACGAGCCTGGCCGAGCGCACGAGAGCGGCATTAGTGATTTGGCGCAATGATCTGGTTGCGGCAACGGGTGTTTCCCCGCTTAGAAACACCTAAATCCGCCGATACTCGCCCATCTGCTGGTATTTCGATTTAAGATACATCTGATATTCAGTGCAACAAGCGAGTTTCACCCGATAAATCCGTTTTAACGCGAGAAAATTTAGGGTTATGAATGCACATTCGCTCTCCCACCCCATTCGCGTTGTCGTCGCGGATGATCACCCCATTGTCCTCGCCGGCCTGGTCGGAATCCTCTCGTCGGATCGTGGCATACGCATTGTCGGCCAGGCCGAGGACGGGCAACAAGCCGTTGAGCTCATTCGCAAGGTTGGTGTCGATGTCCTGATGCTGGATCTCGCCATGCCTGGCCGTGCGGGGCTCTCGCTGCTGCGCCAACTGCTTGATGAGGGGCCTGAACTCCGCGTTATCGTGTTCACCGCCTACGACGCCGCCTCGCATAAAGATCGCTCGCTCGCACTCGGTGCCGCCGCGTATCTTGCCAAAGGCACCCCGCCGCAGCAAATCATCGCGACCGTGCACGATGTCATGCTGCGCCCGGTGCCGAAGCGCACAGTGGGCGTCGATGAGGCCCCGCACACCCATCTTTCGTTGCGCCAATACGATATTTTTATTCGCCTTGTTCGCGGCGAATCAGTGACCGACATTGCGAAGGATTTACACCTGAGCGTGAAGACCGTCAGCACTCACAAAGTCACCGTGCAGAAGCGCCTTGGCGCAAACTCGGTCGTTGATCTCGTGCGCTACTCGGCGCAGCATCATCTGGTGCCCGTGGACGGGTGATTTCGCGCTTGCCAATGACCTTCAGCTTTTCGATGAAAAGACGATTGCACAGGGGTTAGATGGCGATTAGATCAATAGTCGACTTGGTCGGTTATATCCAATTAGCCCTTATTCAATGGCGCGTTCAGCCCAAAGCTGATGACCTCAATGCAGGCTAGACTGAAGATTTCGCACGCTGATTTTCTCCGACGTCGCTAGCATCGCGACTTGCTTTGTTCCCTTTTCTTCTACGCGCCAAGCGGTGCGGCAACGAATGACCTCCCTCGAATCCCGTCAACGTATGTTCCGCGCGCTCGTCGCGGTCGCCATCATTTTGGGTATCGCCATGGGCACGCGAAACGCGTTCTCCGGCCTGTTCCTGCAACCGATTTCGGCCGACATGAAATGGGGCCGCGAGGTGTTTTCGTTAGCCGTCGCGCTGCAAAATCTAGTGTGGGGCATTGCACAACCCTTCATCGGCTACATCGCAGATCGCTACGGCGCGAAACGTGTGTTTGTGGTCGGCGCCGTGCTCTACACCGTCGGTTTGACCTGGACGGCGTTCCTGTCGAACACCTTCACGTTGGCGCTCTCCGGTGGCATCCTCATGGGCGTCGCGATCGCCTGCACGACGTATTCGGTGGCGTACAGCGTGCTCGGCAAAATGGTGCCGCCCGAGCGCCGCGCCTGGGCGTTCGGCATCAGCGCCGCAGCGGGCTCGTTCGGCCAGTTCCTGCTGATTCCGGTCGGACAATGGTTCATCAGCCACAACGGCTGGTCGTTCTCGCTGGTGGGCCTTGCGCTCATCACTGCCACCATCGCGCCGTTAGGTTGGTACTTCGCCAAGCTGGGCGAAGCAGGCAAGTTGCCGCAGCCGCTCAGCAATGCGCGGCAGGCAACGGCGGGTGAGGCGCTGCGCACTGCGTTCGCAGATCGCAGTTTTTCGCTGCTGACGCTGGGCTATTTCGTTTGTGGATTTCAGGTCGTCTTCATAGGCGCGCATCTCACGCCCTATTTGCTCGACAAAGGCATCGAAGCCCGCGTTGGCGTCACGGCACTCGCACTGATCGGTCTGTTCAATTGTTTCGGCACCTATCTCGCGGGCGTCGTCGCGGGCAAGATGCCCAAGCGCTACGTGCTCTCGTTCATTTACATCATGCGCTCGGTCGTGATTGTCGCGTTTCTCGCGCTGCCGATTTCGGAGTGGAGCGTGTATGCGTTCGCCGCAGCGATTGGTTTCTTGTGGCTCTCCACAGTGCCGCCGACCAACGCCATCATCGCGCAGGTGTACGGCGTTCGCTACCTCGGCATGCTGGGTGGCATCGTGTTTTTCTCGCACCAGATTGGTAGTTTTTTGGGGGCTTGGCTCGGTGGGAAAATTTATGACGCCACGGGAAACTACAACACGGTTTGGATGTTGACGATTGGGCTTGGCGTGTTTGCGGCGTTGGTGCATTTGCCGATAGATGAGCGGGCGTTAGATGGCCGTCAACCGGCGTTGGCGTAGCCCACCTCGCGCACACTGCCGTCATTCTCGGCGCAGCCGGGAATCCAGCTCGTAGTCCGCGCAAAGCGCAAATCAGTTCCCGCGCCCCTTGCGGGCGAGGGCTAGGGAGAGGGGGTGGTTGCACGCCATCCAAAGCTTCAACGAAGAACCCACTCCCCGTTCGTGGTGAGCACGTCTAACCATGAACGCGGCGCCACCTATGCGCTCATGCCGCGCGGGCAGTCACTTTCTTCTGCTCCGCCAGAAGAGAGCAACCAAAGAAGAGGCGGCCCCGACATTCGCCCTGATCCGAGATTTGAAGCGAAAACGTCGCGCGGTCCGAAACTCGCTGCGCTCAAACAACGGACCGCTTCATCGACGTTTTCACTCCAAATCTCGGGTGCGAATGAACGGGGACCCCGTCGAACCGATATTTGATCGCTCCGCGATGAGGACGACAAGAGCTCGGATGCGAGCGTCTGGACCACCCACCTCTGGACTGACCGTTGAAAATCTTCAAAGGGAGGCTTGTCCATACAATTAGCTGATGATTGAAGAGAAGACTTTCTTTAGCATTGATCGCGCCTTGGTGTGGCTCCAAATGCAGGTCTCGCAGGGCTTTTGCTGGTATCGCGGCCACACCAACGCCGAGTACAAGTTAGTGCCAAAGGTCTTCCGGCCCGATTGCACAAAGACCGAGAACAATCTATATCGAGGGTTTATCCGAGAAGCGTACTCGTTGCTTGGAAATCATGCCCCTAACGATCTGTACTCGATTGATTGGTTACCTCTCATGCAGCACTACGGACTAGCAACGCGCGCGCTCGATTGGACTACCACCCCGTTGACGGCATTGTTCTTCTCCGTGAGCAACGAAACTGACGATACCGTAGGCCATGAACAAGACGGCACAGTCTGGCTGTTGAATCCGACTCGCCTTAACGAACTTTGTTGGCCAAACGGTGGAGGAATCATCCGTAATGATGCGCCGTTTATGCGTCTACATATGTTGCAAGCAATTTCGCAGGGTTGCTTACCTCCACCCAAGGCAGTGGCTTTTCAGTCGCTGCGTCGAACAGTGCGCGAACGGGCGCAACACGGCGCGTTCACAATTCACTCTGGATCGTTACCTCTGGAGCAGTTGGCAGAGTCTGAGACTTTTCTCAAGAAAATTCGAATTCCGAATCACAAGAAACTATTTTTCAAAGAGTTACTGTTTACATGCGGTATTGACGCGGCTTCAATGTTCGCGGAGTTGCCGCACGTTGCGCAACGCTTGATGCTTAGAACGAAGAACTCCGCGCGCTGATCATTTGGAATGACGAAATCGCGAAGCGATCAAATATTGGTTCGACGGGGCCCCCGTGTATTCGCCCCCGTGATTTGAAGCGAAAACGTCGATGAAGCGGTCCGTTGTTTGAGCGTAGCGAGTTTCGGACCGCGCGACGTTTTCGCTTCAAATCTCGGATCAGGGCGAATGTCGGGGTCGCCTTTTTTGGGTTACCTTTTTTGGCGAAGCAAAAAAGGTGACTGCCCTGCGGCATGAGCAGCTCGTGCAACCGCTTCCATGGTTCGACAAGTTCACCACGAACGGGGAGTTGGGTCTTCAAGCGCAAGGCGGCGCAACGCCACCAAACCCCTCACCCTAACCCTCTCCCGCAAGGGGCGAGGGCACTGAAGTGCGCTTCGCGGGGACTATGGGCTGGATTCCCGCTTCGCGAGAATGACGACTCTACGCCGAGGACGACGACTGCCTTGCGGCATGAGCGCTCCTACTGCAATGTAGAAATCGGAGCCAACAGTGCATCCACATCCGCCACCGTCAACCCGGTCAACGCATTCCCTTCACCCTCCAGCAACGCCGAAGCCAACTCCCGTTTCCGCGCCAGCATATCCAGCATGCGCTCCTCCAGCGTCCCTTTGGCCACCAGCTTCGTCACGATCACGGGTTTGTCTTGGCCCATGCGATGCGCGCGCGCCGTGGCTTGCGCTTCTACTGCTGGATTCCACCAGGGGTCGTAGTGGATGATGGTGTCGGCGGCGGTTAGGTTGAGGCCTACGCCACCGGCTTTGAGGCTCAGCAAAAAAACGCGCGTTTTGCCTGCCTGAAAATCGGCAATTGGGGTATCACGATCCGTGGTGTCGCCGGTCAATAGCGAGAAGGCGATGCCCTGCGCGTTGAGCATTTCGGCGATGAGTGCGAGCATGCTGGTGAACTGCGAGAAGATGAGCATGCTGCGGCCTTCTTCGAGCAGTTCGGGAACGTGCGTGCCTAGCCATTCGAGCTTGGCTGAACCTGCAGTGGCGATGTGTTTCCTCGCGCCGGGCAGCTTGACGAGTCTTGGGTCGCAGCAGACTTGCCGAAGTTTCAACAGGGCGTCGAGGATATGAATCGTGCTGTTCTTCAGGCCCTTTTTGTCGATGACTTTGCGGATGTCTTCGTGAATCGCCGTGCGCAGCGATTCGTACATGTCGGCCTGCGCAGTTTCAAGCTCGATCCAGCGCGTGTACTCGGTTTTTGGCGGCAATTCAGTGAGCACCTGATCGCGACCGCGGCGCAGGATGAAGGCGCGGATTCGCGCCTTCAATTTTTTCATCTGCTCGTTATCGGCGCGTTGCTCGATGGGGTGACGGAAGATGCGATTGAAGCCTTCGAGATCGCCTAGCAAACCGGGAATCAGCACGTTGTAGATCGCCCACAATTCGCCGAGATGATTCTCCATCGGCGTGCCAGTGAGCGCGATGCGTTGATGTGCTTTGAGGGATTGCGCGGACTGGTAGGTTTTTGCTTTCGCGTTTTTAAGCGTCTGCGCTTCGTCAAAAACGACGACATCCCATTCGATGTCGGCGAGCATTTTTTCGTCGCGTTGTAGCAACGGGTAGCTGGTCAGAACAATGTCTGCGCCCGCGAAGGCCCTTGCGTCCGAACTGCGCTCTGCACCATGGTGGCGATGGATTTTTAGCGTGGGAGCGAAGCGTTCGGCTTCACGTTGCCAGTTGGAAAGGACTGAGGTGGGAGCAATGATCAGATTGGGTTTGCGTGCTACGAGCACTTCGACGGGCTCGGTGCCAACGGGCAGCGGCAATTCTCGTAATCGATGCAAGTGCGCCAACGTCTGCACGGTTTTACCGAGACCCATATCGTCCGCCAGCACGCCGCCCATGCTCAGTTCATGCAAATGCGCGAGCCACGCGAGGCCATGATTTTGATAGGGCCGCAGCGTCGCGCTAAACCCGTGGGCAATGGTCACCGGAACCAGCTCCGACCCGCTGCGCAGCCGCTCGCGCATCGACAGCCACGCGGGATGATCACGACCGAAATATTGAACGGTGTCATTGGGCAAATCCGGCATCAACGCAGCTTGCAGTAGGCTGATTTCGCCGACGCTGCCGCCTTGAAACCACTCGAACACTGGCGTCAAAATCGCCGCGATGCGATCACCGGGAATGCGCACGACTTGTGACGTCTTTACGCGATCCGGCACGGGTACGGAGAGCAATACATATTCCACCGATGGGAGTGCCTTGAGCCACTGCTCCGGATCACTTTGCGCTGCGATTAACTTGGCAAGCGCGGGTGCCATGTCGACGCGTTTGCCATCGACATCAACGCCTAACGACAAACGAAACCAGCCGTTTTCGTTGCCGGGAGACAACTCCAGCGATGGCTCGGGAATGTCTTCCATCGAGATCGGAAATCCCGTCTCGATTTCGATGGCGAAGCCTGCCATTTGCGCGTCAGCTAGAACCGCCGGGCCACGGCCTGACCAGTCATGATCGGGTAGGCCCCAGAGCGATTCGCGCAAGGCCTTGATGTCGCGCGCATAGGCGAGCGACGGCTCGATGCGATCTGCGAGGTACAGCAGGCGCGGCATGCGCATTTCCCAGCGCGATTCAACGCGTACATTGCGCAGACGTTGGCTTAGCACTTCGCGACCCACGCGCTCTTGTTCCACCGCATGTTCAAGGCCGTTCCTTTGATACTGCAACAGCTTGCCGTCGGGGTAGCGGAACAACAGTTGTACAGCGGGGAACACACGACTTTGAAGGCTTGAATTTCGCCCCCAGCCGACGGACACATCGAACTCAACGAGCGCGAAACGCAGTACCGGTGAAGGGACGGGAAGAGGGGCCTCAACATCGCTCACGGTCGGGCAACGTGGAATCGCGTGGAAGTCCGGCAGCTCGCGCAGCGCATCGGCGACGAACGCCCATGCGCTCGTATCGTCGGCTTTGAGCGGAGGCAGTGCGACGAGGCGAGCGAGCGTTGTTGCGCTGACTTTTGTTTGCAGGGGGCGCAAGACGTTGTGCGGCGTGTCGATCACTAGCGGCGGGTCTAGCGCGATGATCGGTAGTGTTGATTCTGGATCACGACGCGTAGTCTTTGCTCGCAATGCGACGCGTGTGCCGAGCGGCGTTTCAATATCGTCCCACGCAAGCGTCATCGGTTCGGCATCGGCCTGCGTCAATGCCGCGGCCAGCGGTGGAACTTCGGCTGACTTGAGCGCTTTCGTCCGCGCCTCGGTGTCAGTGAAGCCAACGGGGGCGATCCACATGCGCTCTGTTTCGAGCGCCATCTTCAGCAGTTGCGTGCCGATCACGCCGTTCAATTGCAGAATCGGGCGTGACGACTGCAAGCCAATCGTCGCCGCGAGCATGCGCAAAATCGGCTCGTCCTCAGGCGCAACGTAACTTGGTGTCGCGTGGTTGTGATTGATCCAGCTGAGCGACGCCGCCTGCACGTTCAACTTGGTCTCGCCGCCCTTCATTTTGCGCGCTTTAGCGATGGTAATTTCGCCGCGCTCGGTCAGCAGGTATGCGACGAAATCAGTGGCGGGTTTGGCGTCTGTGGCCGCGCCTTTTTCACCGGGCACCGGTTGGTCAAAACCAGCACGCAACCACAACGATAAGTCAGGCGAAAGGCCAGTGCGCATCGTTGTGGAGGCAGGGCCGTCTTGCACAACTGCGGTCGGCGGTGAGTACGACGACGCGCCCTCGCCGATTTCGTCTGCCTGCTCGCCGGTCAAAGTGCCGCTGCGTTGCGGCTGCATCGTTGTCCACAGGTAAGCGAGCCCCGCGCCGTGTTTGCAATTGAAGTGAACGGGGCAGGTGCATTCGGCGGCAAAAATATCGATGCCGAATTCGAAGAATTCCATCTCGACTGTGGTGGTGTACGGCTCGCTCTCAGTGCCTTTGACCGTCGCGACGAGATGCCACACGCGCTCCTCGTCCATTTGCGCCGAGTTGATCTGAATGCGCTTGTCGGTGACGTAGCTGATTCCGCGACGAAAGCCCTGCTCGCCGAATTCTTTTTCGATATCGATGCGAGCGGACTGCAGGTCAAGCGCTTCGCGCTTGGCACGGGAGGGGGTGGTCATGCGTTACTTATTTACCGAATTCGAGTTGATTTGGCGGGATGGTGTCGCCTCGCCCCTCGTGGGAGAGGGCTAGGGTGAGGGGGCGGCCGAGGAGCAAAGCCAACTGAACTCTCCAATCCCGCCCCTCACCCCCACCCTCTCCCGCAAGGAGCGAGGGGGTCAAACCGAGCCTCATCTAATGCGCCTCGTCCCAGTTCGCCCCAACCCCAACATCAGCAACCAACGGCACGCGAAGCTTCGCAACCGAAGTCATCTTTTCAGCCACTTCAACTCTCACCTGCGCCAACTCATCCTCCGGCACTTCCAGCACCAATTCGTCATGCACCTGCATAATGAGTTTGGAGCGCAACCCCGAAGTTGCAAGCCATTTGTCGACTGCAATCATTGCGAGTTTGATGAGATCGGCCGCGGTACCCTGCATCGGCGCGTTGATCGCGGCGCGTTCGGCACCCGCTCGGCGCGGGCCGTTGCCACCGTTGATGTCGGTGAGCGTCAGGCGACGACCGAACACCGTTTCGACGTAACCGTTCGCGCGGGCCGATTCGCGTGTGGCCTGCATGTATTCCGCAACGCCGGGATAGCGTGCGAAATATTTGTCTATGAACTGCTGCGCCGCGTTGCGCTCGATGCCAAGTTGCGAGGCGAGACCGAACGCACCCATGCCGTAGATCAGACCGAAATTAACGGCTTTCGTATAGCGGCGCTGCTCGCTGGTGATTTCCTCAATCGGGAGACTGAAGATGTCCGCAGCCGTGGCCTTGTGGATGTCGAGACCTTTGGCGAATGCATCGAGCAATGAAGGATCTTGCGAAATGTGGGCCATGATGCGCAACTCGATTTGCGAATAGTCGGCCGACACGATCACGCTGCCCGGAGGCGCGATGAACGCCTTGCGAATTTCGCGACCCTGCGGCGTGCGGACAGGAATGTTTTGCAGGTTCGGATCGTTGCTCGACAGACGGCCCGTAATCGCTGTGGCCTGACCGTAATTGGTGTGAACACGGCCCGTGTTTGGGTTCACCATCTTGGGTAATTTGTCGGTGTAGGTGCTCTTCAGTTTCGATAGCGAGCGGTGTTCGAGCAGCAGTTTCGGTAGCGGAAAATCTTCCGCTAGTTCGCTCAGAACTTCTTCGTCGGTCGACGGTTGTCCGGTCGCAGTCTTCCGTTTGACGGGCATGCCGAGTTTGGTGAAAAGAATTTCTCCGAGTTGCTTGGGCGAACCGAGATTGAACGGTTGACCCGCAAGTTCGTAAGCTTTTTGTTCCAGCGCGTTGACCTGCAATCCGAGTTCATGCGATTGCTTTTGCAGCAGCGCGCCGTCGACGAGAACACCGTTGCGCTCAATGCGTACGAGCACTTCGCGGGTCGGTAACTCTATTGATTCGTAGATGTACTTGAGCTTGTCGTCCTGCGCGACTTGCGGCCATATCTCGTTGTGCAGGCGCAGTGTGACGTCTGAGTCCTCAGCGCTGTACTCGCTGGCGCGCTCGATATCAACTTCGTCGAAGCCAATCTGCTTGGCACCTTTGCCCGCGACGTCTTCAAACTTGATGGTTTTCTCATCAAGAAAGCGCATTGCCATCGAATCCATGTCGTGCGGCTTGTGGCTTTCCAGCACGTAGTCTTCTAGAAGCGTGTCGTGAACAATGCCGCGTACTTGGATATTGTGATTCAGCAGGATGTGCTCGTCGTATTTGGCGTTTTGTGCGAGCTTCAATTTGCTCGCATCTTCGAACCAAGGTTTGAGTTTTGCGAGCGTTGCGTCGAACGGCAATTGCTCTGGTACACCGGGGTAACGGTGTGCGAGCGGAATGTAGACCGCTTCGAACGGCGTCCACGCGAACGAGAGGCCAACGATCTTTGCGAGGAGCGGTTCGAGTGAGGTGGTTTCGGTATCGAAGCAGGTGAGGGTTGATGCGTTTAGCGCTGCGATGACTTCATCAAGATCGGCAGTTGTCAGGATGGTTTTATATACGCGAGACTTCTTTACTGAGGTACTGGAACTTGCAGCGGAAGGCTGCGAAGTGGACGGCGTTGATTGCGATGAAAAATCGAACTCACCTGTTACTCCGCTGTCTTTTGGCTTGGCTCCAGCGGCGGCGCTGGCGGTCTGCGACGAAACTCGCACTTCATTCGCCATACCTTTGAACTCAAACCGTTCTAAGTAACCCAGCAGCGCAGTCTTATCCGCAGGCGTAAACGCAAGCGTTTCCGGCGCATACGGCAGCGCCAAATCGCACTTCACGGCGAGCAGTTGTTTACCCTTAGGCAACCATGCAAGCGCAGTGCGCAAGTTCTCGCCCACCACGCCCGTGATCTTGTCGGCGTTCGCGACAATCGCGTCGAGCGTGCCGTGTTCGGTGAGCCATTTCACGGCTGTCTTTGGCCCAACCTTGGGCACGCCAGGTACGTTGTCGACCGTGTCTCCGATGAGCGTCAGGTAGTCAAGAATCTGTGACGGCTTCACACCAAACTTCGCGACGACGCCCGCTTCGTCGAGGACTTCAGACGACATGGTGTTTTTGAGCGTGATGTGTGGACTCACGAGTTGCGCGAGATCTTTGTCGCCCGTTGAGACAACGCATTCGATGTTGGCCGCTTCCGCCTGACGTGCCAGGGTTCCGATCACGTCATCCGCTTCAACGCCGCTCTCGACAATCAGCGGCCAGCCCTGCGCTTTGATGATTTCGTAGAGCGGTGCGATTTGCGGGCGCATGTCGTCGGGCATCGGCGAACGGTTGGCTTTGTATTCGGGATACCAGTCGTCGCGAAACGTTTTGCCCGGCGCGTCAAAGATCACGCCGAAATAATCCGGCTTCTCTTTATCGACCAGAAGCCGCAGCATCGAGAGCACGCCGCGTATCGCGCCGGTCGGCTCGCCCGCCTTGGTGCGCAGATCCGGCAACGCGTGAAACGCGCGGTAGAGATATGATGAGCCGTCAACAAGAACGAGCTTTTTACGGGAATCAGACATGGCGGCGAATTTTGAGAGCACTAAGGCAAAGATTGAGCAGCTAAAGAGCGCAGTGGGCGAGGCTGACTTGACGCCGGGGCAGGAGGCGTGGCGTGCGTTACAGATTATGTCGGAGTTCGTCTACGCGACGGAGAAGCTGCGCCCGGTGCAGCCAGCGGTGTCGATCTTCGGTTCGGCGCGCATCAAGGCGGACAATCCGTGGTATCAGCGTTCCATCGCTATCGCGCGGCTGTTGTCCGACTCCGGTTTTAGCGTGATTTCTGGCGGCGGGCCGGGCATTATGCAGGCAGCCAATGAGGGCGCGTTTGCGGGCAAGAGCCTCTCTATTGGGCTGAATATCCAGTTGCCCCACGAGCAGAGCGGCAATGCGTTTCAGGATATGGGGATTTCGTTCAAATATTTTTTCAATCGCAAGCTCGCATTTGTGCGCACTTCGGCGGCGCTGATTTGCATGCCGGGCGGCTTTGGCACGCTCGATGAATTGACCGAGGCGCTGACGCTGATTCAGACAGGAAAGGCGCGGGCCATTCCGATCATTCTGGTGGGGCAGGAGTTCTGGGGTGGCCTGCACGCCTGGATGAGGGAGACATTGTTGCGTGACAAACTCATTTCGCCGGGCGACATCGAACTCATGCAGATCATGGAGGATCCTAAGGAAATCGTTGACGCGATTTTTGATGCGTATGAGCGCATGGGCTTACGACCAACGAAGGAAGAGCGGCAGCAGATTTTGGGGATTTAGGTGAGGTATTGTGGGAATCAGCTTTTTTGTGAAAGCTTTATTGCATATGGGCTAGATGGTGATTTTTACCGACAGTCGATCTATGATGGTATTGAGCCCATAGCCCTTATTAAATGGTCGTTTCAGCGAAAAGCTGTAAACCTTAAGTCGTGCTAAATAGTGACGTAAAACTTGCGACGCGACTGGCGCTGGAAACGGGCGCACTGCTTGCCTCGTTGCGGCTTACGTCCGGCCTTGAGGGGTATCCGCTGGGCGATGCGGGTGATAGGCAGGCCAACGAATTTTTGCTGCGTGAACTGGCCACGCATCGCCCGCTTGACGCCGTGCTTTCTGAGGAGTCGCACGATGATCGCGAGCGTCTGAATGCAAACCGTTTGTGGGTCATTGATCCACTCGACGGCACCCGTGAATATCGCGAGCAACGCGGCGATTGGGCCGTGCATGTGGCGCTGGTTGACCGAGGTAGGGTCATTGCCGCTGCGGTTTCGCAGCCCTCACGCGATGAAGTTTTTTCTTCCATGACCACGCCAACGCCTGCAGTGTCGAAACGCGTTATCGTGATCAGTCGTTCACGCCCACCCGCAAAGGCGCAGGCGATCGCCAACGCGCTTGACGCAACGCTGGAGCCGATGGGTTCAGCGGGTGTCAAGGCGCTGGCGGTGGTGCGAGGCGAGGCGCTGGCCTATGTGCACGAAGGTGGCCTCAACGAATGGGATGCGGCGGCACCGATTGGCGTGGCGCTGGCGCATGGGCTGCATGTGTCCGATTTGCAGGGCCGCGCGATTGTTTTCAATCAGCACGATGTGGTGCTGCACGGCGGGCTGATTATTTGTCGGGCGGAGTGCGCAGCAACGATTTTGCGGTCCTTGTAAGAGCGGCTTGCCGCGACCCATCCAGCGCTAGCAAAAATCGTTCTTGAATCGCCACCTTGGGTCGCGGCAGGCCGCTCCTACAACGGCGCTAAAAGCTAAATCCGCAACCGCTCCACCACGCGCCCGGCTTGCAAGTGCTCTTTGACGATTTCATCTACGTCAGCCTCAGTTTCGTAGTGATACCAAACTTCTTCCGGGTAGACCACGATCACCGGGCCTTCCTCGCAGCGATCAAGGCAGCCCGCGTTATTCACACGCACTTTGCCTTGCCCTGACAAACCGAGCGATTTGCACTTTTTCTTCGCGTAGTCGCGCAGATCACTCGCGCAGCGCTCACCGCACGACGGGCGTCCGTCGTCGCGCTCGTTGGTGCAGAAAAAAACGTGGTGTTTGTAGTAACTCATAATTGCGCTGTTGCTTTAACTTGACTCAATTATGGCTGGCCCGCTTGCTCACCTCCGTGTTCTCGATCTCACCCGCGTACTTGCAGGGCCGTGGTGCACGCAAACGCTGGGCGATCTTGGCGCCGATGTCATCAAGGTAGAGCGTCCCGATACGGGTGACGATACGCGCGCGTGGGGGCCTTCCTGGCTTACTGATGCCGACGGTAAAGACACCAACGATTCAGCCTACTTCTCTAGTTGCAATCGCAACAAGCGCTCGCTCACAGTTGACATTTCGAAGCCCGAAGGTCAAGCGCTATTGCGTGAACTCGCGGCGAAGTGCGACATCCTGGTCGAGAACTACAAACTGGGCGATTTGAAGCGCTACGGCCTCGACTATGCGTCGTTGTCGAAAGCCAATCCCACGCTCGTCTATTGTTCAATCACTGCGTACGGGCAGGACGGCCCGTATGCGCAGCGGCCCGGCTACGATTTGCTGTGTCAGGCTGAAGGTGGACTCATGGCAATCAACGGTCATGCCGACGTTGAAGACGGTGGCCCCGGTGGTGGGCCCGTTAAGGTGGTCATAGCGGTCACCGACGTGCTCTCCGGCCTTAACGCGACCATCGCCATCCTCGCCGCCATTGAAGCGCGGCACACGACCGGAAAAGGCCAGCACATCGACATCGCACTCCTGGACTCCATCGTGCAATTCGGCGCGAACCAGATCGCAACCTATTTCATCACCGGCAAAGTGCCGAAACGCGTCGGCAACGCGCACGTCAATCTTGCGCCGTATCAATCGTTCAAAACGGGCGACGGCTACATGATTGTCGGTGCCGGCAATGACGGGCAGTGGCGCAAGCTTTGTGATGCGATGGGCGCGGCCGACATGGCCTTCCGTCCAGAGTATCTCGAGATGAAGGATCGCAATGCCAATCGTGGGCAACTGGTGCGCGACATGGAAGCAATCCTAACCCTGCATCCTACGCAGCATTGGCTAGACACCTTCGCCAGCTTGGGCATCCCGCACGCACCGATCAACACCTACGATCAGGTCTTCGCGCATCCACAAGTTCAACATCGCGGCTTGCGTATGAATATGGAGCGACCGGCCGAGCAGGGAGGCGGCACTATTGCAATGGTGAAGAGTCCGATTCGCATGAGCGACACGCCGGTCACCTACCGGCATGCACCGCCGGTGAAGGGTTCCAGCACGGAGGCGGTGTTGCGTGACGTACTTGGGAAGACCGACGAAGATGTTGCCGCGCTCACTGCCAAAGGCGTTGTTTAGCGTCGCAGCAACGCCTCGCGAAACGCCGGATACAACGCCATATTTCCATGGGCACTCAGGTGATCGCCGTCAAAAAATAGCGGCTTGCCGTCGACGACTGCGCTACAGGATTCACCGGGACAAAGCAGCGGGAACGGATCCCAAATGGTGATCGCCGGATTGGCCGCTGCCAGCTCGCGCATGCTTGCGAGCATCGGTTCGCGCAGCGCTTCCAGATCGGCGCGCGGCTGAACGATGCCGCCGCGACAAATCGGATTGCCCGCATTGAACCAGTCCGCACATCGGAACGTTGGGCTTTTGAAAATGGGTTTGGGCGCTTCAAACACAATCCGCACGCCCGGCACGGACAGTGGTGTCAACCACTCCGGCGCTTCAACTCGGGCTTGTTGCGCCCACGCTTTCGCGGTGTCGCTTTTCGCGGTCGCGAGGACTTCTTTTTCGTCGAAAGCCGCCCATTGGTCGGCGTATCGCCATTGCCGAAGCGATGCCAGAAACACCACGTCGCCGGGCTTCGCGAGGCCGTGCACATCAGCCACGGCTGCGCGTGCAAACTCAATACAGCCCGGAGGGCGACCCACTGTCATAGGCATTTTGAGATCAAGCAATCCACAGCCTGCGGAGGTGTAGACGCTGACGGCGACGCCTGTCTCGGTGCTCAGGCGATCAAACATCGGCAGATAGGCTGTAGCGTGCGAATCACCAATCGCAAAAAGTCTTTCTGGCCCCACCGCGACGGCGCAACCCGACGGCACGTACGAGATCACTTGCCCGCCAGCCAAAGGGCGATAGGCCATGTCCACTTTGCACAATGGCTTTAGCCCGGCGACGGGTGGCATGCGATTAGTGACGTACCAATCGGTTGCGTTGCGCGACACCGTCGATAAGCCCAGTACCGGCTGCGATGCGAACAGCCCCTTCATCAATCCCCAACCAGCAACCAATGCAAGCAGGAACACGGCAACGCGGAGCACCGGCGTGCGTCGTTGCAGCCCAGAATGATGGCGAATCGGCAATTCAATCCAGCGGTATGAAGCGGTGGCAAGTGCGAATGTCGTGATGATTGCTATGACCTGTGTGAGCCAATGGTCAATGCCCGTCGTCCATCGCAGCAACACGTAAACCGGCCAATGCCAGAGATACAGCGAATAGGAGCGCTTGCCGATCCACACCAACGCTGGATGCGCGAAGATACGACGCAGAGGATGCGTCACGTCGGCCTGCACGCCGCCAATTAACAGCGCGGCACCAACCACAGGCGGCACTGCCCAGAACCAGGGAAACGCCGCTGCGTTCGCGTAAGCGAAGGTCGCGGAAATCGCTGCGATGCCAAGCCACGGCGCGAGGTTGGCGAACAAGCCGCGCGCCGGACTTGCTTCGCGGTTTCCAGCCGTTAGCTGAAACAGCGCTACACCGGTCGCCAGCTCCCAAAACCGAAACACGATCCCGTAAAACGCGGAAGTGGGTGCGTGCTTCATCGCCCAAATGCAGCCGACGAGCGACGCCACCCCCAACCCAATCAGACTGGCCGTAGCAATGCGCCGGATCAGCGTCCGCCGCGCCGCGACCCACAGAAAAAACAGGAACGGAAACACCACATAAAACTGCTCCTCGACGCCGAGCGACCAGGTATGCGTGTATGGATTGAATTCGGCGCGCGGCGCGAAATACGTATCAACGTTGGTTTGCAGCACCCAGTTGCTGAGGCCGTAGAACGCATACAAACCGGTGCGTTCATTGAATTCACTGAGCCAGGCGCGCGGCACAAATAGCGTCGCAAACAAGGCCGTCGTGAGCAGCACCAGGATCAACGCAGGTGCGATGCGGGCAAGACGGCGTGCGTAAAAAAATGCGACGAAGCGATCAAACCGCAGCAGATGACCATCACGCTCGGCGGCAATATTCGCCAGCGATGCGCTCACCACGAAACCGGAAATCACGAAGAAAATATCGACCCCGACGAAACCACCTGGCAGGATTGAACCACTGAGGTGATAGAGCATCACCGAGACAACAGCAAGCGCGCGCAGGCCGTCAATGTCGTTGCGGTAGCCGGTACTTGAAGTCAGGTTGTTACTCATCGCTTCATACGGATTTCAACAATCCCGCATCGGCGCGCACCACGAACCGGCGTTCGACCTCCTGCCATTCGGCGCCCCATGCTTCAAGTCGTGCATACATGCGCGGCATCGCAGGGTCAACCGGCCAATTGCTTTCGTCGGCAGCGCCACGATACTGACCCAACCACTCGCGGCTGGACAGATTTCGCCACTCGGTTACGCCATCGTCAGGTAAGGCCATCGCATCGGTTTGCCACAAACCCCGCTCGTGCGCAGGTGACAACTCCGACGGAATCGCCGCATCAATCGATGGATGAAACACATAGCCTCGCGCCAGCGCATAATTTTCTACGATCAGCTGATCGGGAGAACAGGTTTCACCGCACGAATTTTCAAGCCAGCGAGCAATCGCGACACGGCCGAATTCAGTGTGCCCAAGATCAGTCTGCCGCGTGGTCATCTTGCCGAATTTGTCGCTCATGCGATCAAATGCGCGCGGGCCGATGCAGCCATCGATACCCAGATCAGGCCGCAGATTGAGGTAATACTTGACCGTGACTTCGAGCGTTTCGATCACGCCGTCGTGACGCAGCAGCACGATGTCAAATTCGCCCAGCGTGCGACCGCCGCTCCTCACCATCAGGCCACGCGTTGACGCGCGCACATCGGGGCGTGTGGCCTGCCAGAACAGCACTAATTTCTCGAAAGTATGACCGAGCGGCGTATTGACCCGTGGGTCGCCCAGCGCAAGCTTCAACGCCCCGGGCGCACGATCCTGCAAGTGCAGCCAGTCGGCGCATCGAGTCAACTCACCGGCCGACCACTGGTCGCTGCGAAGACGACCCTGCCATGCGGCATTCTCCGGTTCGAACAACGACGGCGAGCCAATGGCCCAAGCCAGTCGACGCACGTCTCCATCCTGCAATGAACGCATCAAGCGCAACGAGTCATCGAGCGATGTCGGCACGAATTCGACGGACGAATCAGAGCTTCAGAACGCGCGTCAGGAACGCGCCAATCGCTTCAATTTCCTCTGCACAGACTGAATGTGGCATTCCGTATTCGTGCCATTCGATTTTGTAGCCATGTGTTTCCAAGCGCGCTTTCGAAAGCTTCGCCAGAGCAATCGGAATCACCGGATCCATCGAGCCATGCGCCATGAATATCGGGATATCACGATTTGTCGGTGACGCCTCAGTGCCTACTGATTCAACGCAAGCCAGATACGTCGACAATGCCATGATGCCGCCGAGTTTTTCGCTGTGGCGTAACCCTGTTTGCAGCGCAATTACACCGCCCTGCGAGAAGCCGGCGAGCACGATGCGCTCGGACGCGATTCCTTTGGCGCGTTGGTCGGCGATCAGCTCGGTGATCGCAGACTGACTTTTGCGAACGCCCGCTTCATCGGCGCGTTTGTCGATTTCGGCCGAAGCGATGTCGTACCACGCCGGCATGACGTAACCACCGTTGATGGTGACCGGCATGGACGGCGCGTTCGGAAATACAAAGCGCACGCTGTGGTCGCGTGGCAAACCCAGCTCAGGGACAACGGGAACAAAGTCATTGCCGTCGGCACCAAGGCCGTGCATCCAGAGAACGCAGGCGGTGGCGGTAGCGGGCGGATTGAGGGTGATGCAGTCGAGCATTGGGGGCAACGGAGGAAGAATTTCAATCCGATTTTAGGGCCCACCGCTCACCTCGCGCCAATCGCGCGCTCACAGCGCATCACTGATCCGTCAACGGGGGAGTTACGATCAGCGCACGAGCGCCCCAGCGCGATCGATGGTTACGAAGTCGACGTAGCCGCTTCCGCCGCGCTTTAGATCCGAGAAGTCCACGCTGTAACCGCCCAAGTCCATCGCGCGCAGATTCCGCAAAGCCAGAGACAGCGTCTCTGGTGTTCCGGCGCCTTTCGAACGCTGCATGCCAGCAATCAGGACGCGTGCGGTCACATAGCCCTCAAATGACCGTGCGCCATAATCTGGCGACGGGCGACCGGCTTTCAGCTTGAGGTATTCGCGGATCACCGGCAGTGAAGTGCGCGTATCAATCGGCCCGACGGTCGAGGCGACGTAGCCGCGTACTTGCTCCTTGCTGAGTTGCTTCTGCAAATAGGCTACGTCGACGGGGGATGGGCCGACCAACATAGCGTTCCCCCCGCGCTTCTTGTAAAGCTTTATGAACTCAGCCGCCGGAGCAGATATTGCGGCCAGAAAGATCGCTTGGGCGTCGGCTTTGAGCAGCGCAGTCACGGCCGGTTCAACGTTCGCCGTAATTCGGTCGTACGGGCTACGTGCGATGAGATCGACCTTGTATTTTGGGGCCAGCAGCGTCGCGCTTGCCAGCAGATCGCGGCCATAACCGTCGTCCTGATAGAGGATGGCGATTCGGGTTAAACCCATGCTGCTCAATTGGGCAAATAGTTGATTCACCTCGTCGGCGTAGCTCGCTTTGGTCAAGTAAATTCCGGGATGACCAATGACGCTGTTCGCACCAGAACTCGGACCGACAAGCGAGAGCCCAGTTTCGGACAGCACGCCCGATTTGATGAGCGCTTCGGCGTTCGCGGTGCCCACAGTCGCAGCTAGTGCGACCGGATTTTCTTTGGCGATGACTTCTTTGGCGAGGCGAACTGTTTCGTCGGGCTTGTAGCCGTCGTCTAGCGTCACCAGACGAATGAGGGAGCCATTGACCCCGCCGGACGCGTTGATCGAGTCAAATCCCAAGCGTAGGCCCGCCGTGTAGGCCTTACCCGAACTCGCCTGAACGCCAGTCTGCGGTGCAATCTGGGCGACTACGATGTCCTTTGCACAGGCTGTGCCGACGACCGCCATTGCGAAAACGGCGACTACTGTGGCTAAAGGTCGGCGTGTACGCAGTGTTCCGACATTGAATTTAGGAAGCATGGCGACATCTTTATAAATATGACATCGGTATAGTACATCGTCATATTTATTTTTATGCATCTAAATAGCGCAAAAATTCGCTATTTCGGAACCGCAGTCAGTCAGTAGTAGCTAAAAAATCAGATGCACTTTCATGCTTTGTGACCGGTCTGCCGCCATCGCAAACGCATCGCTTGCCGCAGTCATTTTGTAGGTGTGAGTTAACAGCGACGACACATCGATCAATCCGTGCGCCAACTCATGCACCGCAGCACCGTACTCGCCGTCAAAACGGAATGCGCCAAGCAGATCGACTTCACGCGACACGAAGCGATTCACCGGAATATCGGCTGTCGGTCCGCCCAGCATGCCGACCTGAACGACGCAGCCACCGGACGCGGTGGCCTGAATCGCAGAGGTGATTGCCGCCGAGTTGCCCGAGCATTCGAAAGTCACGTCGAACGTGCCCTTGTTGGCGTACCAGCTCTCCACTTTTTCAGCGCCCGAAACAGCATTCACGGCCTCGTCAATGCCCAGCACTTCGGCTCGCCTGAGCGCAGCGTCTGCCACGTCGGTCACCGCAATATGCGCCGCTCCAGCCCGCCTTGCAGCCAATACGCACAGACTGCCAATTGGCCCAACGCCGGTCACCAGAACGCTCTTGCCGACGAGCGATCCCGCGCGTCGTACCGCGTGCAGGGCCACCGCCAGCGGTTCCGCCATCGCCGCCGTGCGAAAGTCACAGCGTTGCGGCACCACAAAGCACTGCGCCTCGGTCGCCACAATCACTTCACGAAACACACCCTGAATGTGCGGAAAAACGGCCGCACTACCGTAGAAATTCATCTTCAGGCAAAGGTGCCCTTTGCCCGCGATGCAGGTTCGGCAAACGCGGCACGGTTGATTGGGGTTGATGGCGACGCGATCTCCTTTTTTGACACGTGACACGCCAGTGCCGATCTCGACAACTTCGCCGGAGACTTCGTGACCAAGGCAGAGTGGCTGCATCACCGCAAAATCGCCGACCCGACCCTTGCCGAAGTACGACAAATCGCTGCCACAAATGCCACCCGCACCGAAGCGTACTTTCACTTGTCCTGCGCCCACTGCCGGGTCGTCACCACGTTCGAGGCGCAAGTCTTTTGCGCCGTAAAGCATTGCCATCAACATCGTTGAATCTCCTTCGCGTGCGAGTTTAGCCGCACATGCTGCCGCGCTCGCCGTTGCGCCGCTGTTTCGAAGTGCGTCGATAACGCTCCCAAATCGCGGCTACATTTACGCTATGAACACACCTCATCCCCTATTCGATCTGATCGGCAAACGCGCGCTGGTGACCGGCTCGTCGCAAGGTATTGGCCTTGCACTGGCGCAAGCGCTCGCCAACTCTGGCGCGCACGTCATCATCAACGGTCGCGACGCAGCCAAATGCGAGCGCGTTGCGAAAGAATTTGCGGCTCGCGGCGAAGCGGTCAGCGTTCGCGCTTTTGATGTGACTGATGCGGCGGCAGTGCTTGAAAATGTCGAAGGCATCGAGCGCGACATCGGCCCCATTGACATTCTGGTTAACAACACCGGTATCCAGATTCGCAACGCCTTCACCGATTTCCCGCTGGCGGATTTTCAGCGGTTGATGGACACCAATGTCACGAGTGCGTTTATTGTGAGTCAAGCCGTCGTGCGCCACATGGTGTCGCGCGGGCGTGGAAAAATCATCAATGTCTGTTCAGTGAACTCGGAGCTGGGTCGCGCCAACATCGTGCCCTACGTCACCACCAAAGGCGCGCTCAAAATGATGACCAAGAGTATGTGCGTCGAGCTGGCCAAATATGGCATTCAGGTGAATGGTCTGGGACCGGGTTACTTCGATACCGAACTGACGCAGGCGCTGGTGCAGGACGCGGCGTTCACGACATGGCTAAAACAGCGTACGCCCGCTGGCCGCTGGGGAAATGTCGATGAACTGAAGGGGGCAATCATCTTCCTCGCCGCACCAGCGAGTGACTTTGTCAACGGGCACATTTTGTACGTCGACGGCGGGATGACTGCGGGGGTTTGATAACCACGTCATGGCCCAAAACGCATGCCGCAGTTGGCGTTCATATGAGCGCGAATGTCGCTCCAGGTTGAGCGCGGGGGCGTGGGCGTGGGTAACGCGCCGCCGGTGACGGCGGTGCCAGTTAATCCGAGCAGCGCTCGCAACAGCATCAGACCGTCGGTGAGCGGTAGCGCCAAGCCGTCGCCGTCGAGATCCAGACAGGTAGGAAGCCCAGGCGCGATCGCGAGGCCATCGATGAGAGCGCCGGTTCCAATAAGCCCGACAAGCGTGGCCGATCCAGTGGTTAGGTTTATGGTGTAGAGACTGGACAGGCTTGTGCTAAGCACGAAAACACTGCTCAGTGACGCGTACGCCGTGCCGGTTCCGGCCTCGATATCGAAACCACCTAACAGCGTCGAAGGGTGTAGCCCGAGCGGTCCGACGGTGATCAATTCGCCACTATTGGGCGAGGTCGGCACCCCGTCAAGTCCGCCAATACGCACCAGAACATTCCACGCAGAATCAATGCCATAGACGGTGGTCTGCTTGGCACCGAAGAAACTGTTGGTGTTGGCAATATGTGCAACCGTCGTAGCCGAAGCCGCACTGGGGTCATCCGGCGGATAGGCGAGACTCGTATCGTATGCGGCCACTGCGCCGGTATCCGGGTTGATACGCCAGTTGTTGCGGGTGCTGGACACGACGCGAATGCGATCAGACACCGCACTGAAGCTGACGCCATAGCTTGCGACGTTATCCATGACAAACGGGGAGGCTCCTACCTGCGTGAGCGCTCCGGTTAGTGTGTTGATGGTCACCAGTCGCGCGAAACCCGACGTGTCGTAGGCAATGCCATAAAGCTCGCCCGTAGCCGGACGAAAATCGATCCCTCCAAGATGCTCGCTGGCGGCCATTCCCGTGATGGGAATATCCGTTAACAGCACGCCAGGCGCATTCGCCCTGAAGCTGACCAGATGTCTGGTAGCGGAGCCATAAGCGTAGATAAGCGGTGCCTCCGCCAGCGCTGAACCGGCTGCACCGATCAGGCTCAGCGCAATCAGGAGCTGCGTCCCGAGGCGCGCTATTTTTGAAACCAAAGTGCCTTGAAGCGAGGGCATGAAATGATCCTCCGGAGCATTGGGATTGTCAGTCCCACAATGCCTTGCCAGCATTGGCGCGAAATTGCGGAGCTAAAGCTCGTTCACTATAGGCCTAATTCCCGGTTCTGACTAGCTTTCCCTGTTGAGGCCACAGGCTGAACCGTTTCTACCGGCCGGAGGGGGCCAATTTTTCCAGTTGTCCGATGCGCGCCCTCCACGTATCCGGAATCGCCACCGATTTCTTCTCGTGGGCGTTGGCATAAACGTAGATGAGTTCGCCATCGATCAGATGCTCGTCACTACGAAAAATTGCGATGGTAATGGTCATGCTGCTGCGGCCGAGTTTCGCGCAGCGGACACCGATGTCCAGCTCGTCATCAAACCCCGCCGAGCCGTGATATTCAAGCTGCGCCTTGCGCACAAATAGCTCGACGCCTTCCTTCTGCTGACCGAGCGGATCACGGAGCCCAGTCGCACGCCAATACTCGGTGAATGCCACGTCGAAATAGAGCAGGTAATTGCCGTTGAACACCACGCGCTGCAAGTCCACTTCGGCCCAGCGAACCCGCAGGCGGTGAAAGAAAGCGAAATCAGTTTTTTGCGTCATGCGGCAATGCTAATACCGCGTTCCGAAGCCCTACATTCCTGAAGATAATCTCCATTAATAACACATACAACTTTTTGCAGTAATCTCTTCTGAATAGGGACTACGACTCACAAATAGCTAAAGTCGAGAATTGCCAATTTGAGCTTCTAGCTCTTATAAAATAGTCGATTCAACAAAAAGCTGATGACCTACTTCACGGCAGCAAAATGGAGTGTGCATCCGCGCCATAGCGGCGGAAAGGCTGACCAAGATCAATCGAGCGAAGTCAGTCTTTTGAGTTCCGGGTTCCGTGTCAGTCGCAGTTTGCGTTTTGGCTCATTCGTCTTGGCAAAACGTAATCTGCACGAGACAAACGCTCCAAAAACGAGTAAATTTCGGGTATTGCAAAAAAGGTCAACATAATTGACCTAATAGCCCAATTTTCAGCATGCAGCGGCGATCCCGTGCGCCATGTCTGAGGTTCAAATTCAGGAGTGCCACCGATGTCCCAAGCCCCACTTCCCGTCTCGTCGCTACCGGAGGCCGTGCAGAAGGCCATCACTGGCGTAGCTCTTGACGACCGATTCACGCTGCCTTCGGGCCGCATGTACATGAACGGTTCGCACGCGCTGTTGCGGCTGATGATGCTGCAAAGGCAGATCGACGAACGGGCCGGACTCAATACCGGTGGCTTCCTTTCCGGATATCGCGGTTCGCCGCTTGGCGCGATTGATCAGAACGCGTGGAAGGCGAAAAAGCATCTCGCCAAATCGCACATTACGTTCGTTCCGGGGGTGAATGAAGAACTTGCGGCCACTGCGGTTTGGGGTACGCAGCAACTGAATTTGTATCCGCAAGCCAAGTACGACGGCGTGTTCGCTATGTGGTACGGCAAAGGCCCTGGCGTGGATCGTTGCGGCGACGTGTTCAAGCACGCGAATCACGCGGGGACTTCGAAGCACGGTGGCGTTTTGCTGATTGCGGGCGATGATCACGGCGCAAAATCTTCGACTCTGCCGCATCAATCCGATCACGAATTTATCAGCGCCGTGATCCCGGTTTTGTACCCGGCGGGCGTGCAGGAATACCTTGATCTCGGTGTGCATGGCTATGCGATGAGCCGATACTCCGGCTGCTACGTCGGTATGAAGGCGGTGACCGATACGGTGGAATCCACGGCGAGTGTGATCGTTGATCCGGATCGCATCAAGCCGATCATTCCGACTGATTTTCCTTTGCCTGAAGGCGGCGTGAATATCCGCTGGCCGCACACGCCGCTTGAGCAGGAAAAGCTCATGCACGATTACAAGATTTACATGGCGATTCACTACGCCCGTGTGAACAAGCTGAACTACATCGCGATTGATTCGCCGCGTCCGCGTCTGGGCATCATGGCGGCGGGCAAGGCGTACCTTGACGTCCGTCAGGCGCTCGAAGATTTGGGCATCGATGATGATCTCGCGAAGGCCATCGGCCTGCGCGTTTACAAGGTCGGCATGGTGTGGCCGCTGGAGCCGGAAGGTGTGCATGAGTTCGCTTCCGGACTTGAGGAAATTCTCGTCGTCGAAGAGAAGCGCCAGGTGCTCGAATATCAGCTGAAAGAGCAACTCTACAACTGGAAAGAAAACGTGCGTCCGCAGGTCGTCGGCAAATTCGACGCCAAAGGCGAATGGGTTCGTCCTCATGGCGACTGGCTGTTGCCCGCGCCGTCGGAACTGACGCCAGCGATGATCGCGCGCGTGATCGCTGGGCGAATCGCGAAGTTCTACGTGAGCGACCGCGTGAAGCAACGCGTCGAGTGGATTAATGAGAAAGAGCGTGTGCTAGCGAAGAAGGTGATCGACATCGCGCGTGCGCCATATTTCTGCTCAGGCTGCCCGCACAATACTTCGACAAACGTGCCCGAAGGCTCACGCGCCGTCGCGGGTATCGGCTGTCACTACATGGCCGTGTGGATGGACCGCGCGAGCACGTTCACGCAGATGGGGGGTGAGGGCGTGCCGTGGATTGGTCAAGCACCCTTCACTAACGAGAAGCACATTTTTGCGAACCTGGGTGACGGGACCTACTACCACTCCGGACTGTTGGCGATCCGCGCGAGCGTCGCTGCGGGCGTCAACATCACCTACAAAATTCTCTACAACGACGCCGTCGCGATGACCGGTGGCCAGCCTCATGACGGGCCGCTGTCGCCGCTTACGATCCTCCAGCAAGTGGTCGCTGAGGGCGTAAAAAAAGTGTGCGTGATTACGGACGAACCAGAGAAATACGAAGGCGTCGCGCTACCCGCGAATTGCCCGGTCTATCACCGCGAACGCCTCGACGAAATTCAGCGCGAATTCCGTGATGCGCCCGGCTGTACGATCATCGTGTACGATCAGACTTGCGCCGCTGAAAAACGCCGCCGCCGCAAAATCGGCAAGTTCCCTGATCCAGCAAAACGCGTTGTCATCAACGAAGCCGTTTGCGAAGGTTGCGGCGATTGCGGCGTGAAATCTAACTGCGTTTCTGTGATGCCACTGGAGACAGAATTCGGTCGCAAGCGCACGATTGACCAGAGCAATTGCAACAAGGATTTCTCGTGTGTGAACGGGTTCTGCCCGAGCTTTGTCACCGTCGAAGGCGGTGCGCTCAAGAAGCCCGCGAAAGTCGGTGCCGTTGAGTTCGGCGACATCCCGGAGCCCGCAATTCCAGCGCTCGACAAGCCTTACAACATCCTTGCGACTGGCATCGGTGGTACGGGCGTGTTGACCGTTGGTCAAGTGCTCGGCATGGCCGCCTTCCTCGAAGGCAAGGGAATGACGATCCTCGACATGTCCGGCCTCGCGCAGAAGAACGGCTCCGTAATGAGCCACATTCGTATTGCGCCGAGTCAGGAAATGCTGCATGCTACGCGCGTCGCGGCGGGCGAGGCGCAACTCGTTTTGGGTTGCGACGTGCTCACTACAACCGCTGAAGATTCGCTCGCGAAGATGGCGGTCGGCGTCACCAAAGCGATCATCAATTCGGCTGTCGTGATGCCTGCAACATTCACGCACAGCGCCGATCTGAAATTCCCGCTCGGTAGCATGGAGCGCGAAATCACCGAAGCCTGTGGCGCTGATTCCGCGTGGTTCATGGACGCAACCAAAGTCGCAACGCGCCTCATGGGCGACTCGATCGCGACAAATCTGTTTGTGCTTGGTTACGCGTGGCAGAAGGGCTTCATCCCGCTGCTCGAAGCCACGATCCTGCGTGCGATTGAACTCAATGGCGCTGCGGTTCCGATGAACAAAAACGCGTTTTTGTGGGGCCGTCGTGCCGCAGTTGACTTGAAGCGTGTCGAAGAAATCGCTACGCCAAAAATCGCCGCACCTATATCGATGAAGCTCAGCGAGTCTCTGGACGAAATGATCGCGCGTCGCACCGCGTTCCTCACTGATTATCAGGACGCAAGCTACGCCAAAACGTACAGCGATTTCGTAGCGTTCGTGCGGCAAGCCGAAACCGCAAAGCTTCCGGGAAAAACAGCGCTGACGGAAGCGGTCGCTCGCTATTACTTCAAGCTGCTCGCCGTGAAAGACGAGTTCGAAGTGGCCCGCCTGCATAGCAATGGTGATTTCGAGAAGCGCATCGCTGGCCAATTTGAGGGTGATTACAAACTTAATTTCCATCTCGCGCCACCGCTGTTCGCAAAGAAAGATCCGATCACGGGCGAACTTAAAAAGCGTCAGTACGGCCCGTGGATGATGAGCGCGTTCCGCTTCCTTGCTTCACGCAAAGGGCTGCGTGGCACGGCCCTCGATATCTTCAAAAATACCGATGAACGCCGCATGGAGCAGCAGCTCAAAGTGGACTATCGACGTTTGATAGAAGAGGTCGTTGCCAAACTCGCGCCGCACAATCAAACGCTCGCCGTGCAGCTTGCGCAAATCCCGGAAGACATACGTGGTTATGGGCATGTGAAAGAGCGGCACTTCAAGGCGGCGAAAACGAAAGAGGCTGGTCTCAAGTCGGAGTTTGACGCCGCGAAGGTTGTGATTGCGATTGCTTCACAAACCGTAGGTAAAGCGGCATGAGGGGTAACGATGCCCGCATCGCAACGTAATTTGTAAGTGCAACTTCGTTTGTTTTGCTATTTTGAAGGACGTGGCCCTATTGCATATCCCAAGTGCAAGTGTGGCTCAAGGGGCGTTGTGACATGGCGTGATCGGCGCGTGGAAACATCGGCGATATCGTCAGGAAATCGGCGGCTCAGCGCTGTTTTTTAGCCGGTTTTGGCGAGCTTTTTACGGGCGGATGCAACAGTACGTGAAATGTTGCATACTCAAGCTGGCTGACAGCCAAGCATGTACCGGCGGCTTGTCAAAAGTGATGTTTGAAATTCCCATGCCTACACAACGGATTCGGGGAGGTTGTAAGTGATCTCAAACACATTGCGCAGAGCAATGCTCATGTTGACGCTCACTAGTGCTTTGGTGGCGTTCACGGTCTGTGCGGATACATTATCGGTGGCGAAAGCTGGAAACGGTTCTGGGACCGTCACCGGCAGTCCCGGCGCGATCGATTGCGGTTCATCCTGCTCAGACACGTACAACAGCGGCACGCTGATAACCCTGACTGCATCCCCGAGTTTGGGGAGCCAATTCACAGGCTGGCTGGGTCCGTGCACTGGAACCGATACCTGCCAATTCAACATCAATGGTGACACCACCGTCTCCGCAACCTTCGCGCCGGTAATCGTCGGTGCACCAAGGCTAGATATCGATGGCACGAGCCGTTGCGACGCGTTGACAGATGGCCTGTTGTCGCTGCGCTATCTCCTCGGACTTTCGGGCGCGTCGTTAGCCAATGGCGCCGTAGGACAAGGTGCGTCGAGAATGACTCCAACGCAGATCGATGGCTACTTTGCCAATATCAGGCCAGTGCTCGACATCGACGGCAACGGTCATGTCGATGCGTTGACCGATGGCCTGCTCATCGTTCGCTACATGTTCGGCTTTCGAGGCACCGCATTGATCGCTGGCGCGGTCGGTTCCGGCGCGACGCGCACCACCGCCGATATCGAATCGCGCATCGCGAGCTTGTGCATTCCCCTGCCGCCCATCTACGCCTACACCATCGTTATGGCCAATCACGACTACGCCGAGATTGTCGGCTCACCGAATGCGCCGTATATCAATTCCCTGATAGCGAGCTACGGGCTGGCGACGAATTACTCGGACTCGGGAACCCATCCAGACCTTCCCAACTATCTCTACCTGATCAGCGGTGCCACGCAGTACCCAGGGGTTGTCAATCTCGGCCCGACGTCGGGACCGTACTTTCCGAGCAACGGTGACAACCTCGGGCATCAGCTCCAGGCGGCTGGCATTTCGTGGCGCGCTTATGAAGAGAGCATGGGAACGCCGTGCAAACTGACGGGCAGTGGCAGCTACGCGAACCAGCATAACCCCTTCCTCTATTTCAGTAATATCCAGACCGCTGGCGGCGGGACGCTGTGTGTGGCGACTAACCGCGACTACAACGAGTTTGCAGGCGATCTCGCTGCCGGGACTTACCGTTACAACTGGATTTCACCGAATCTGGTGAATGACGGGCATGATCCGAGTACAAATCCGGTCGCCACTTTGGGCGCGAGCGATACCTGGCTCGCGACTGAAATCCCGAAGATTCTGGCGAGTGCCGCATATCAGGCAGGTGGTGTCATCTTCCTGACCTGGGATCAGGCGGAAGGCCGCAACGGCAACTCTGCTGATCAGGTACCGATGATAATCATCTCGAAGAAGATCAAGTCGGCGGGATACAAGTCTGGCATCGCATACAGCCACGCCAACTATCTCGCGACGATAGAGGATATCTTTGGGCTTCCGCGGCTGGGTGCAGCGCAGGGGATCAGCAACATGCTGGAGTTCCTCGCGCCCTGAGGCCGGATACTGTCAATCGGAGCCTCGGAACGGGACGTGGGCCCAGTCTTGCAAATTTCAAACTCAAAGCCGGGTTAATCCCACGTCATGGCCACTCGGCCTGACATTTTCCGGTGAGCTGGATCAGGTCAGCTCGCGTGACCTTGGGCGCGTAGACATCTCTACGACGACAACGGTAGCGCGCTTTGGCTAGCCGCGTCGGCGCAGTGTTGCGAACTGTTTGAGTGAGTGATCGTCGAGCGGTTCTTGATGTCAATGAATTCACGCGCGTCCGCATTCTCTGCTGCGCTCGCCAGACCTCGACATCGATTGCAAATCCTTCATCGCAGCGCTCCACTGCGCCGTGTAGCGCGTCGGAATATCGACATGACGCGCGCCCTCCACAAGCAGCCAGCGCTTGGGTTCAGGCGCAGCAGCGAAGAGTTTTTTTGCGACGTCAATCGGGATACGGTAGTCGTTACTGCCGTGCATGAAAAGCGTTGGCATGCAGAGCTTGGGGGCTTTCGCCAGCGAGTCGAAATATTGCGTCTGCACGACGGCCAGCGGGATCCATTTGTAGGACGTGAATTGCTGCATTTCGCTGACGCTGGTGAACGCGCTTTCCATCACCAGTCCTGCGGCGTCTTTGGCATCGGGCGAGCTCGCCAGCTCCATTGCCATTGCGCCACCGAGCGAGTGCCCGTAGATGTAGCGCTTGTTGGTCGGCGCGCGTCGCACAAGCTCGGCCCACGCGGCGTGCGAGTCCTCGTAGGCCGTTTCTTCCGATGGCAATTCGCCATCACTTTTGCCGAAACCGCGGTAGTCAATCGCGAGCACCGAGAAGCCTTCGTCGTGCAGCTTCATGATGCGCGGCAGATTGGCCGAAATGCCGAACCCTGCGCCGTGCAGATACAGTGCAGCAGGCGCGTTGATTGCGTCCTTATTCGCGGGAATCCACCACGCGTGCAGCTTGCCCTGTGCGTGTCCGGACCGGCCCGCGTTGAGCCAGACGTCTTCAAACGGCGTCTGATATTCGGCGGGCGTTCGGCTCGCCTCTTTGCTCGGTCGGAAAATGACCTGGCGCTGAAAGTCGTCGAGCGAAGTGCAGGCGGCGAGAATGCCGCTGGCAAGGATGACGGCGGCGATGGTGGAGAGGAGGGTACGACGGGACATTAGGAATCGATTAGGGAATCTGGAGCGCGTTCAGAGCGATTGCGCGACTACTGTTGGTGGTGATTCTGCCGCCAAAGTTCCGCAAGACGCCCGTGCTAACCGACAATAAAAAAGAGCAGACCGAAGCCTGCTCCATTTTTCAGCGTGGACAGAGGCGGCTCAGGAGCCGGATTTCACGTCCATCTGGCTTTGCTGGTAGTTCTGGATGCCGACGCGCTCGATGAGCTGCAACTGCGTTTCCAGCCAGTCGATGTGCTCTTCTTCGCTCTCGAGAATTTCCTTGAGCAAATCGCGCGTGACGTAGTCTTTTGCTTCTTCGCAGTAGGTGATCGCAACCTTTAAATCCGGGTGCGCGATCATTTCGAGCTTGAGGTCGCAAGCGATGCACTCAGCGACGTCTTCGCCGATCATCAGCTTGCCGAGGTCCTGCAAATTAGGCAGACCGTCGAGGAACAAAATGCGCTCGATCAGGCGATCTGCATGCTTCATCTCGTCGATGGATTCATGCATTTCGTGCGCGCCCAACTTGTCCAGCCCCCAGTTTTTGTACATCCGCGCGTGCAAGAAATACTGGTTGATGGCGACCAGTTCGTTGTAGAGAATTTTGTTTAAGTGCTGAATGACTTGTTTGTCGCCCTTCATGTTTTGCTCCAAGGGTTTGCGACAAGAGGCCTAAATTCGCGGCATATCTGAACCGGGTCCAGCATGCGCGTTTCAGAGCCTTGGTCTCTAGCGGGGCTCGCTGCGAATTATCTGCTTCGCGCTGTAAAAAATCAAATAAATCAATGACTTAATCCACGAAGGCACGAGTGAGAACGCGAACTAATCGCGCTTGAATCCGTGACTTTCGCGAAGCCTTGGCAATGTTGTGGTGATACAACTTTTCGCTGAAATGACGTCTAATCACGGGCTGACGTCGATTAATGACTTTAATCGACTTGCAACGAATTGCGAGCTTAGCGCCTATGAAAAGGCGCTTCCACGTAAAAGCTGATAGTCCGAGTTGGGCTACGCGGCCTGTGCGAAAGTCGCGCCCAGCGCGTCGTCCAGCACCGATTTCGCGCAATCCGTGCACTTGCCGCAGCAGGTGCCAACGCCGGTCTGACAGGCGAGGTCGCTCATAGTGCACGCGCCGTCCGCCACCGCCTGGTGGATCGCTTTGTCGTTAATGCCGTGGCAGATACAGACGATCATGGATGAAATTAACTATCGTTGAAGATGTTTGTTAATGCGAACTATTCGTAATATTGTAGCGACTTGCGGAAAGTCAAGCAAGCGGATTTCTCTAAGCCGTTAGCGCCAGCGTTACTCGATAAGTGACAAACGAAGCCAGATAGGCGAGGCCAAACAAGTAGCACGCCATGAGAATCGGCATTTTCCAGCCGCCGGTTTCGCGCTTCACCGTGGCAAGTGTGGACAAACATTGCGGCGCAAACACGAACCACGCCAAAAGCGAAAACGCCGTCGCTAGGCTCCACGACTTGGCAATGATCGGCGACAGCGCCTGCGCGGTGTCCGCACCCGTCGCGGCCAGCGCATACACGGTGCCGAGCGCGCCCACCGCGACCTCGCGTGCCGCGAGGCCGGGCACCAGCGCGATGCTGATTTGCCAGTTAAATCCAATCGGCTGAAACACCACAGCCAGTGCACGACCCAACACGCCCGCGACGCTGTATTCAATCGCGGCACCAGTTGCTCCGGGCGGTGGCCCTGGAAAGCTGGCCAGAAACCACAGCGCCAGCGTGAGCACAAACACAATGGTGCCGACTCGGCGCAAAAAAATCAGCGCACGCTGCCATAGTCCGAGCGCCAGATTACGCACGGTTGGCCAGTGATAGGCGGGCAACTCCATCATCAGCGGGCGCACCTGACGACCGCTCGCCGTGAACGTCTTGAGCACCCACGCCACCGCCATTGCCCCGAGAATTCCCGCTCCATAAAGTGCGAGCAAAACGAGTCCCTGCAACTCGACGCCACCCCACATTTTTCGCGCGGGAACGAATGCGCCGATCAACAACGCATACACCGGCAGCCGCGCGGAGCAGGTCATCAGCGGCGCGATCATGATGGTCACCCAACGGTCGCGCGCGTTGCTGATTGAGCGCGCCGCCATGATGCCCGGAATCGCGCAGGCGAAGCTCGACAACAGCGGAATGAACGAGCGGCCCGAGAGCCCGACCGATGCCATCACGCGATCCAGCAGAAACGCGGCGCGCGGCAAATAGCCCGATTCTTCAAGGATCAAAATGAAGAAAAAGAGAATCAGGATTTGCGGAAGGAACACGACCACGCCACCGAGGCCCGCGATAATTCCATCGACGACCAGACTGCGAATCCAGCCTTCGGGCAACAGCGCCCCGAGCGACGTACCGAGCCACGCGGTCGCCTCTTTGATCGCGTCCATCGGCACCGTCGCCCAGGCAAACACCGCCTGAAACATTAGGAACAGCACGATGACCAAAAGTATCGGGCCGAGCACTGGATGCAACACCACGCGGTCAATGCGATCACTCTGCGCATGGGGAAATTGATCGTCAATGCCCAGCGTTTGCAGAATGCGACGAACGGTTTCGTGATCGCCTGCGGTTTCGTGGGCGCGCGTGTTCAGCGTCGAGTTGATTTGTCCGGTTGACGCCGCGCCGCTCTGTCCCCGCTCCCCTTGCGGGAGAGCGGGCAAAGCTTGGGCCTCGTTAGGGCCGGGGTGAGGGGTAAGGTTGCTTGAGGAGTCAGGTCGGTTATGAGCGCCACCGTCACCCGCCCCTCTCAAGGGAACGGGTGACGAATTCTCTTCGTGCTGGACATGCTTCGCTTCCGCCACAGCTTTCCGCCAAACCTCTTTATCCTCAATCAAAACGCGCAGCGCCTCATCCCCGCCCGCCTTGACGCCAATCGTCTCAACCACCGGTATGCCTAACGCTTGCGACAATGCGTCAGCATCTACATGTACCCCGCGCGCCCGCGCAATGTCGGCCATATTGAGCGCCACAATCATTGGCAAACCGAGCCGCTTCACAGCGAGCACCAACCGCAAATTGCGCCGCAAATTAGTCGCATCGACAACACAAACAACCAGATCCGGCTGCTTCTCGCCGCGTGCGCGCCCGTTCAACACGTCAATGGTCACTCGCTCATCGGGGGAGCGAGGATACAAGCTGTAAGCGCCCGGCAAATCGAGCACGCGGACAGTCTTCCCGCCGTCGGTCCGCAGTCGTCCCTCTTTGCGCTCGACCGTTACGCCTGCGTAATTGGCCACTTTTTGCCGACTACCGGTAAGCAGATTAAACAGTGCCGTCTTGCCGCAATTCGGATTTCCAACCAGCGCGACAAGTGTTCCTGCGGGAAAAAAGTGAACCGTTGATTGGCTCATCATTCAGCCGACAGCACCCGAATGCAGCGTGCCTCGGCACGCTTGAGCGCAAAGGTGGAAGCGCCAACACGCACGACGAGCGGGTCACCGCCCACCGCGCTGCGCCCGGTAACGGTCACCGTTTCGCCCGCCAGGAAGCCAATATCTTCCAGCCAATGTGACCACTCCGGCACATCAACCGGCGGATGCAAGGCCGTGACCACGTAGCGTCGACCCACAACGGCCTGATCCAGGCCGAAGCTCAACGCGCTTTGTTCTGCGACCGATTGTTTCATCTAGTAAATGCGCTGGCGCGCGCGAACTTCCCATATTCGCCGATCACAAAACCAGCGAGGCGAGAGGGAAGGTCCCGTGCGTGCGAAGCGCCCGGCATCGAGGCCGAGCTGCCCAGCGTGGGTTCGTCTTGTGACGCTAACGGATTAGATAGAAAGGGGTGCAATTTGAAACCAGCGTTCCTAGATTGGGGATCATAACCGATATGCGAACAATTCGTATTTATATAGTTGCTTAATGCTACATGCTAGATGCCAGATGCAAACGAATCAATGGGACACCGACCTGTGACCACAGCGTGGTTTGCGCGGCGAATGATCGAGGTCATTGACGGGCGCGACTGGTATTTTTTTTGAAGAGCCCCAAAGTTCGCGGCGTTCCAAAATATTTTTTATAAGTATTGCGAATAGTTCGCATTAACTGTAAAGTTACCACATCGAAAAGCGAATCGCCACTCCACCACGAAGCGCCATACGTAAAAAATGCCAGCCATTCCCGACATCATCGCCGCCGAAACGCACGTTGAAAAAAGAGTCACCCGATCGCGCGAGACGCTCTCGGTGCGAGCGGTCTCGGTGTCGCGCCCAGAGGTTACTTCCAGCCCGGCACGTCGTGTCAATGTCGATCATGCGAACAGTGGAAACGCCGCATCAGGCACGCAAAACGGCGTTGTCCCGTTGAAGCGCCTGACAGCAGGTCGGAAGGAACTGAAGATTGGACATGATGGCGCGACGTACTTGCTGCGCATCACCAAATCAAACAAACTTATTTTGACGAAAACTGACGACGCAACGCAGGGCGTGTCAACTTCGTAACTGTTTACCGCCGATTAGCCAAGCCGGACTCGCACTCCCTGGCACTAGCCACATCGGCCCCTTCTAAACGAACCTTACAACGCATCGCCACAAGCGGCACCGCTCGCCCAGGCCCACTGAAAGTTGTAACCGCCCAACCAGCCAGTGACGTCCATCACTTCGCCAATGAAATGCAATCCAGCGACGGCTTTTGCTTCCATCGTCTGCTGCGACAACGCCCTTGTATCAACGCCACCCAACGTGACTTCCGCCTTCTTGTAACCCAGCGTTCCTGACGGTTTCAACGGCCACGCTTTGAGCAGAGTTGCAACGTGATTCAGCTCAGTCCTGGTCCACTCAGCGAGTGGTTTTACAGGCGCATGCGCGGCCGCCCACGAGTCACTCAAACGCTGCGGCACATGCTCGGCCAGCGCCTTCGCGAACGACGTGGGAACCGGACGGCGCGCGCGAAGTTCGTTGAGCCAGGTCACCCCATCAATGCCCGGCAGCAAATCAAACAATACGTCGCCACCTGGTTGCCAATAGTTCGATATCTGCAACACCGCCGGGCCAGAGAGCCCACGGTGCGTCATCAGCGCCGCCTCACGAAACTCAGCCTCCGAATCGTCGCAACGCGCGACGGTATCGAACGCTACGCCCGACAACATACCGTAGCGCTCCATCGCGGGCGCGTCGAGCGCCAGCGGAACCAGACCCGCGCGAAGCGGCGTAACCGGCACGCCAAATTGCTTTGCGACTTCATAACCGAACGCCGTCGCGCCGGTTGCAGGAATCGACAGACCGCCCGTCGCGATCACGAGCTTCGCCGCGTTCATCGTTCCACGTGAAGTGTCCACAACGAAACCGTCACCGTGATGAATCTGCTGCACCGTCACCGGATGCATCAACGTCACCCGGCCTTTGGCGCATTCATCGAGCAGCATGTCGATGATCTGCTGTGAAGACTCGTCGCAGAACAATTGCCCCAACGTTTTCTCGTGATACGAAATGCGATGTTTCGTCACCAGACGGACAAAATCCTGCGGCGTAAAACGTGCGAGCGCAGAGCGGCAAAAATGCGGATTTTGCGAAAGAAAATTTGCCGGACTCGTACCGATATTCGTGAAGTTGCAGCGCCCGCCGCCCGAGATTCGAATCTTCTCGCCAATGGTTTCCGCATGATCAATCAGCGCCACTCGACGACCGCGCTGCCCTGCGCGCGCCGCACAAAAAAGCCCCGCCGCACCGGCTCCGATAATGATCGCGTCAAAGTTTTGTTGCATGCTGCAAATGTAGCGGTCGCGCAGGGATTTCTCCCGGAATCACGTGACTAAGCTCGCGCTGCGTAACGCTTGCAGTTTCGCTTCAGCGACAGCAACTCACACCATTTTGGTGTCGCCCATCATGACGTCGACGCCCGCACTGGCAAAGTTGCCGAGATCGGCGGCAGTGGCCTGACCTTGAGGCGATGCCATCGCCACAGCGACGGCAGCCATTGATTCAAACTCAAGAATGGCGATCAGATAAATGCCGTGTTTACCCGCCATCCCCATCACGTCACCTCGCGTCACTTCATAGCTGATCAAGCCAGGAATGCTCTTGGCGAGCGGTAAATGCGTGTTGAAGTAGTAGTGGTCAAACGCGGCGGGATCTTTCGGCTGCTGATAGATCGCGAATAACTTTGCCATGACGTTTCTCCTTGGGTTGTCGTGAGCGTCTATTGTGCGCCAATGCGGGTGGTCGATTTGATGAATTCCACGCGCCGAAACCGCAGCGCCGACCAGTCCTCATCGATGGCTACCGCACGCACCGTGTCGAAGCCAGCGCTCTTTAGAACGCTCCAGCCGGTGTCGCGGTTGAAGTCGCACTGGTACTTTTTCGACGTTCCCTTGGGATAGGCGAACCACAGCAGCGCGTCGCCTTCTGTCTTGGCCGACAGCAGCTTCGCCAGACGATCCACTTCGGCTTGATTGGCCGCGAACGCAAGTGCAAAGCGAATAGTCTTCACTTTGCCCGGATCGCGATTCACGATGACCCCAGCGAGCGCCGCTAGCTCGGATTCAAACGAAGCGGGCGCATTGACCACGAGGATTTCGCGATGGTCTTTGAGATTTAGTTTTTCGAAGAGTGTGGGCATATTTGCCTCTCTTAATTGAAGTAATTGCCGGTTGCCAATTTAAGCGATTGGCGGTTCCTTGCTCCTAAATCTGCGCCAGACATGCATAAAAGCCGGGCGAACGCAAAGATGTACGAGTGTGGACAATGCTGCGACGACAAACGCAACGACAGTAGGCAGGATTGCACCAAACGTAAACGTCATACCCAGCACGAACCCAAGCACGTATTCCGCCCGGTAAACCGGAAACAGCAGCGCCAGCAACAAGATGCCCATGAACAAATACTCAGTAACGGTTTCATGGCCGCTCGTGAATGAGGCGGACAGCAAGATGCCGACGAGCAGGGTGCCGAGGAATCCGACGACGACGCTCTTCGGTAGTTTTTGTGATGAGTCTTTCGCGCCTGCATTCTGCGCAATTCGCTTCTGCATAAACGCCGAAAGGAACCACGTCAACAGCGGAAGCAGGAGTAAGCCCCACGCGTTGGAAATGGCGGGCATATCTGCACTGTTCAGGAAGTGATGGCTGCGGATGCCGCCGTGGAAATGCTCCCATGCCAGGTGAGCCAGTTCGGCAAGCGTGACCGCTGCGGTCAGGTACCGACGCGTCTGTGCGGATGCCAGTTGAATCATGCAGTTTTCATATGTAGCCACTGCGGGTAACAAACGCTGAGTTTGCCTTGAGGTTTAACGTTTGAGTTAAGCGGCTGGCCGAAGGCTAGTCCACGTCAAGGGAGGGTTAGGCGTTGCCACAGGAAACGAGGCGCCTACGGTCTCGGCCACTTGCTTGCGTGCGGGTCGATTCACTTGATGAAGTACCCTGAAACTTTCCAAGAACCGTCCTTCTCCCGCATTGGCGTTACGGTTTCTATCGCAGCTTCCTTGTTCTCGAATCTGCTCTCGTATTGGATGACGACGTATTCTCCGTCCGGGGCACCGGGAAGTGATCGCGTGAACGTGGCTGACTTGATCGTGCGTGACTTCAGACTTCCAAAAGGCGCTCTAACACCCTGGATAGCACTTTGCCAACTTGGCTTCGATACCGCAGCCTGAAATACGCCTGCGGCTTGTTCCCAAGTTTGCGAGTATTCGCCCATATCCGCTAGTTCAAGCCAAGACTTCGCAGCAACCCGTGCGCTTGCGATTTTCTCGGCGTCTTGCGCACGAACTGGAGCGACGAATAGAGTGAGTGTGACGAGGATGATGCTAAAGATATTCTTCATAGGAACCCCCATATTGTTTGGCGATGTTACGGCGAAAAGACGTCTACGTAATATCAACGCGTAACGCATCGTGAATATGCCAATTCGAGTGTTGTGCGCACCATTGAAAAATAACAGCGAACGGACGCATAAAGTCATGTTTTCTCGGAGTAATTTGCCCGTCTGCAGTTTAGCGCCGCTGTCATCATGAGTCTCGCGAAGGATCAGGTGGCACACAACGTCCGTTCGCCTGTGCAGACGTTTCCGCAAAACAACCTGATCCTTCGCTGTGGCTCAGGATGGCAGAAACAGCAACAGCATTTCGCAGAAATGACCATTGAATGGGGGCTAAATGTCGATTTAAGTACTAATCGACTATTGCCAATAATGCCAATTAGCCCCAATGAAATAAGCATTTCAGCCAAAAGCTGTAACCGCAGCCACTACACTTGCAACCCATGCAAACCAACCCCGAAACCCCTGCACGAACCAACCACTTGCGCTGTATTGGCTACGCCATCCGCACAATTTTTCGCGTGTTGCCCGCCCTGGGCCGCGAGACCGATCATGTCAATCCGCCACCGGGGCTTTCGTTCAAACACTTCGCCATCGGCGGCGTGATTTGCGCCGTGCTGCTGGTGGGGACGATCATCACGATTGTTCGTCTGGTGATCAGCGCGGTGGTGTGACACACTCGTCTCGCCGTGCCAGTCAATTACCTCTCGAATCTCACCGCGTCCGTCCGTACGCAGCGGGCGAATTTGCATCTGGGTGTCGCGCTTTCGTTTGTTGCCGGCGCGTTGAATGCGGGCGGTTTTCTGGCGATTGGGCAATACACCTCGCACATGACGGGCATCGTTTCGGCGGCGGCGGATGATCTGGTGCTGGGCAAGACGGCGCACGTTATTGCGGGCCTCTTGTCGCTGGCGGCGTTCGTGGTCGGCGCGATGACGACCGCGCTGATGGTGAGTTTCGCCAAGCGCAAGGCGTCGAGCATGACCTACACCGCGCCGCTCTTGCTGGAAGCGGTGCTGCTGCTCGTGTTCGGGCTGGTCGGCGCGACGTTGCAGTTGCAGACGCTGGTGAGCGTGTCGCTGACCGCGATCCTGCTGTGCTTCGTGATGGGTTTGCAGAATGCGCTGGTGACCAAAATCTCGAACGCGGAAATTCGAACTACACACATCACGGGGCTGGTCACCGATATTGGCATCGAGCTGGGCCGCCTGGTTTACTGGAACCGCACGCAGGAGGCAACCGCGCCGTTGGTACTTGCGAACCGAACGAAGCTGCGCGTGCTTGGCTCGCTGATCGTTTCGTTCACGCTGGGAGCGGTGCTGGGCGCGCTGGGCTTCAAGTATGTGGGCTATTCGTCGACCGTGCCGCTGGCTGTTTTGCTGGTGGTGGTGTCGGCCGCTCCGTTTTTTCGGCGGGTACCGAACCCTCGCAGTTAGCGCGGCGAGCCGATGTTGAGCAATCGCTCGACAAGAGTTTTCGTCAAAGGGCTATCTTTTTGCACTGCAACATGCCAAAATTGATGGTTGCTTGAAAAAGCATCGTACGTTCGCTGATTAGTGCATCGCCCCGCATAACTTCCCAAACTCACACCGAAAGGTGCTGCAAGTTTGGTGATTGACCTTAAAAAGCTTTAGCCCCGACTCTGGTCAAAGGCTCATCAAGCTTCTCAAGTTCCGAGTGTTGGTCGACGCGTTTCTCTTCGGTCTTCTACAACATTCGTCCTAAATTTTAAGAAGGTTGCGCCGCACGGTGCTTGTGTTTGCTTTTCCGCAAACGCTTGATGCATTGTGTCGCGCAAGAGCATATGAGTTTGCATACTGATAATCAAAATAACGACGCGACTTTTGAGTCGCATTCAGAGAATGATTCCGCTGCGTCTTTTGACGACGTAGTAGATATGGCTGCCGACGCTGAAGTCGAAGCCAATGGTTTCGTCGCCCTCAACCTCAACCCCGCACTTCTGCAAGCCGTAGAAGCGCTCGGCTACACGCAGCCCACGGGCGTGCAGGCCGAAACCATTCCCGCAGCTCTGGCTGGCGGTGACTGGATGGTCTCCGCACAAACTGGTAGCGGCAAAACCGCCGCCTTCCTGTTGCCCGCGATTCACGCGTTGCTGGAAACGCCGCCGATGTCGAAAGGTGAGCAAGTTGCACGCAATCGTCGCGCCGGTGCCAGCCCGCGTGTTCTGATTCTTTGCCCAACACGCGAACTCGCGCAACAAGTCGGCGCGGAAGCGATCAGCCTCGTGCGTTTTTGCCGTGGCATTCGCATCGCGAACGTCGTTGGCGGCACGCCATTTGGCAAGCAGCTGATGGATCTGCGCGGCGCGAACCTCGTCGTCGCAACGCCCGGCCGTTTGCTTGACTTGAACCGCAACGGCCAGATCGATCTCGAAGCCGTGCAAACGCTCGTCGTTGACGAAGCGGACCGCATGCTGGATCTTGGTTTCTCGGAAGATCTCGAAGCCATTCACGTCGCTACCATCAAACGTGACCGCACGCTCATGTTCAGCGCCACCTTCGCGCCGCGCATCATGCAGCTCGCGTCGAACGTGATGCGCAGCCCGAAGAAAATCGAGCTCGCCAGCGCGCAAGACATGCATCAAAACATCGAGCAACGTCTGCATTGGTACGACGACATGTCGCACAAAAATGCGATTCTCGAACACTATCTGCAGGACGAGTCGATGGGTCAAGCCGTCGTGTTCACCGCGACACAAATCGAGACTGATGAGCTGGCCGATGAGCTGCGCCAATCGGGCTACGCCGCTGCTGGTTTGCACGGCGCAATGCCACAAGTCGTGCGCAACCGTCGTCTGCAATCGCTGCGTGATGGTTCGACCAAAATATTGATCGCCACCGACGTCGCTGCTCGCGGCATCGACGTCCCCGGCATCACGCACGTCATCAACTATGGCCTGCCAATGAAACCGGAGGATTACATCCATCGTATCGGCCGCACCGGTCGCGCTGGCAAGCAAGGTTTGGCTATTACGCTCGCGGGTTTCCGTGATCGTTTCAAGATTCGCAACATCGAGCGCTTCACCGAAAATCGCATCAACGAGGCCGTAGTCGAAGGCCACGAGCCAAAGACGCAACATAGCCGTCCGCAGGGTGGCGGTTACGGTGGTGGCGGCTACGCAGGTAACGGCGGTGGCGGATACGGCGGAAACGGTGGCGGCGGTCGTTTTGATCGCGGTGCACCGCGTCAGTCTTATGGTGACCGCGCTCCGCGTCCATCGTACGGTGACTCGCCCCGCGCTGAAACGAATTTACGCGCCGAAACGGCACCACGCGCTGACTTCGCGCCAAGCCCGTACGGCGGTCGCTCAGAGCAACCGTCACGTCCATCCTATGGTCGCGACAACGGCGGCTACAACAATGATCGCGCACCGCGCACCGGTGGTTACGCCGGTAACGGTGGCAACTTTGGCGGCGGTGAAGATCGTCGTCCAGCGTTTGCTGATCGTGGTCGTTCGGATTCACGCTTCGGTGCTCCACGTGCTGATGCAGCTCCGCGCTCGTACGAAGGTCGTGAAGAGCGTCGTCCCTTTGGCGGTGACCGTGCGCACGCTGGCGCTTCCGCTGGTTATGGTGATCGCAATGATCGCCCAGCGCGCTCTTTCGGCGATCGCGATTCACGTCCGTTCGCTGATCGTGCACCGCGTGCCTACCCGGATCGCGGTGATCGTGAGCAACGTTCGTTTGGCGCACCCGCGTCGCGCGGCGAATACGCACCACGTCCACGCACCGAGCGCTCGGAGCCATTCGAGCGCACAGAGCGTTCGGAATACGCGCCGCGTCCAGCGCGTGCGTTCGAGCACGAAGCTCGCGCGCCGCGTCACATGGAACGCGCAGCGGGCCCTGCTACAACGGCACCTGCCGACGGTGGCAATCGCGCTGCACGTCGCGCGGCCAAGCAGGCTGAGTATGCTGCGACAGTAGCGGCACAGGGCGGCGAATAGTCGTTCAGCAAACACCTTCGGGTGTTTGCATTGTTAGTCCGATTAAACGGGACGTCTGCTGAGCATTCTTTGTTTGGCCACGTTCCGTTTTTCTTTTTCGCGTCAGCATGACTCTGCGCGACAATAACGACTTGTTCAATGATTCGACGCCGTTGAAATAAACGGCATCGAGAACTCGTCGTATGCGCATCTCCTTGCTTCGTTCAGCTGCTTGTGTAGGCCTCAGTGTTGCGGCGTTTGCGTTAACCTCCGCAGCAATCGCACAAACCTTCCCCAGTAAACCCATCCGCCTCATCGTGCCAAACGCGGCTGGTGGCGCGGCCGACATCACGGCACGCACGGTCGGGCAGAAGCTCGCCGAAGCGTTGGGCCAACCCGTCATCATCGAAAACAAGCCCAGCGCGGGTGGGATCATCGCGGCCGAGCAGGTCGCAAAATCCGACCCCGATGGTCATACAATTCTGCTCATCTCCAGCGGCACCGCAGTCAGCGCTGCGCTGTTCAAATCGCTAACGTTTGATACGCGCAAAGACTTTGCACCCGTGTCAAAACTTGCATCGTTCGATCTCGTGATCGCGGTGGCGGACAACAGTCGCTTCAAAACTTTGACCGAGCTGCTGGCATTCGCAAAGGCCAATCCCGGCAAGTTAAACATCGGCACGCCGCAAGTCGGCACCACGCAAAATCTGGCCGCAGAATATTTCAAGAGCGCGGCAGGCGTGGATATACAGGTCGTTCCGTTCAACGGCACACCGCCCGTGATTGCTGCGCTTCGTGGCGGCAATCTCGATGCGATGGTCGATATTCTTGGGCCTTTGATGCCGCAGATTGCGTCAAAAGCTTTGCGTCCGCTGACACTCCTGGGCGATGGTCAGGCCGCACAATTGCCCGGTATTCCCGCCGCTCACGAGGCAGGCGGAGCGCTCGCAAAATTCAGCGCAGCCTCGTGGAATGGCGTGGCCGTTCCTGCGAAAACGCCCAAAGAAATCATCGCCAAACTCAATCGCGAAATCACTCGAATCCTCGCGTTGCCCGATGTCAAACAGCGGCTCGCCGATCTCACGCTGGTCGCGCAAAGCAGCACGCCAGAGCAACTCACAGCGCTTCTCGACAGCGACATCAAACGCTGGGCCGAGGTGATCGAGCGCGCGAAAATCCCGAAGCAATAGTCAACAAACGTATACAGGAGCGCCCATCATGAATCTCAGTGTCGGCCTGATTGGCTATGGCGAAGTCGGCAAGATTTTCTCGAACGGGCTAAAGGCAAAGGGCTTGTCGTGGGTCGGCGCGTGGGACATCGTTTTTGGTGACGCATTGCTCGGCGGCGCGCAACGATTGCACGCTACCGCGCACGGTGTGGAGGCCTGCGAATCGGCGAGCGCCGTGTGTGCAAAAGCAACCCTCATCATGTCTGCCGTCACCGCATCAAACACGCTGGCCGTCGCGCAGGAAATTGCCCGCTCGATCCGTCCGGGCACGGTGTTTCTCGACCTCAATTCCGCCTCACCCGGCACCAAACAAAAGGCCGCAGCGCTGATTGAGGCGGCAGGAGGCAAGTACGTTGAGGCGGGCGTGATGACCTCGGTGCCGCCCTATGGCCTCGCGGTGCCCATGTTGGTCGGTGGTCGCCACGCGGTGGCGCTGGCAGATCGCTTGCGCACATTCGGTTTTCAGATCACTCCCGTGTCAGAAAAAATCGGTGTTGCCTCCGCCACCAAAATGTCGCGCAGCATCATGATCAAAGGGTTAGAGGCGCTCGTGATCGAGAGCTTCAGCACGGCGCGCAAATACGGCGTCGAAGACGCGATGATTGCGACCCTTCAGGAGACTTTTCCCGGCATCGACTGGCAGAAACAGGGTGCGTACTTTTTCAGCAGAGTTGCGCAACACGGCAAGCGCCGCGCCGAGGAAATGCGCGAATCTGCAAACACCGTGCAAGAGGCGGGTTTCGCCCCGACGATGACTGCCGCGATTGCCGAAAAGCAGGATTGGGTTGCGATATTGGCTAAACAGGGAGCGTTTGACGGGATTGGCGACAACGCGCCCTGGCAGACTTATGCAGATCGTTTGTTGAAGCGTTCAAAGTCCTGACGGCAGCGTCGTGGGTCAGAATTTTCCTTAATAGCTTTCGTTTGTAATGACCATTGCATAGGGGATAAGAGCGATAAATGGCCTAAGTCGATAAGTCAGTAAATGAGCCATCAGCCCCAATAAATAGTAGATTTACACATAAAGCTGTTAGTAGAAAAACTCAATTCGGCTCAATATTCCCGGCCTTCACGACGGGCCTCTAACGCTCGATTTCACGTTTAATCACCTGAGCAAACGCTTCGGGCGCGGTGGGTGCCGCGACGACGCCCTCACTTTGCAAACGACGCCTAAGTTCTGCCGACGCGAGCGCTGTGTTGATCTGAGCCCTCCCCTTCGTAACGATCGCGGCGGGCGTGCCAGCGGGGGCTTTCGCCGCCTTATCCGCCGCGCCCATCAAACGGCTCGAAGGCAGGTAACGCGCCCTCCGGGAGGATATTCGTTCCAATCAGCTGCCGGTTCCAACGAGGAACAGGCACCTCGCGGGAAACATCAGCAACAGCGCAATACGAATGAAATCCGAAGCCAGAAACGGCATGACGCCTTTAAACGTTTCCGACAGCGGTACATCGCCCGCCAGCCGATTGATGATGTAGACGTTCATGCCGACGGGTGGATGTACGAGACCGATCTCGACCACCATCAACGCGAGGATGCCAAACCACACGCTCTTGTCGGTCTGCGTCATGCCGTGAAACTCCAACCCCATCACGATGGGATAGAAAATCGGGATCGTGAGCAGGATCATCGCGAGGCTGTCCATCACGCATCCGAGCACGATGTAGATCAGCAAAATCACGATCATCACCAGCATCGGCGAGAGGCCGCTGCCCTTGACCCACGCCGCCAGTTCAACTGGCATTTGCGATAGCGCGAGAGCCGTGTTCAGCATGTCGGCACCGAGTAGCACCAGAAAGATCATCGCGGTGGCCTGTGCGGTGCCGAGCGCGCTGTCGATGATGCCTTTCATGCGCATGCCGCCGCTGACAATGGCCAGCACACCGCACGCCGCGGCACCGATAGCTGCTGCTTCCGTCGGATTGGCCCAGCCACCGTAAATGCCAATGATCACGACCGCGAAAACGGCCAGCACAGGCGCTACGGCAAGCAGTGCTTTCAAGCGTTCCGCCCAACCCATGCGCTCCCCGGCAGGGCCGGCCTTGGGATCAAGCGTGACGACAATACGCACCACAATCATGTAGCCCACCATCGCCACGAGGCCCGGAATGACGGCGGCGACGAACAATTTGCCAATCGATTCTTGCGTCAGGATGGCGTAGATCACCAGTGGCACCGACGGTGGAATCATGATGCCGAGCGTGCCACCGGCAGCGAGCGCGCCGGTCGACAATGCTCCGGAATAGCCCCGTCGCTTGAGTTCAGGCAACGTCACTTGTCCCATCGTCGCCGCTGTCGCCAGCGACGAACCACAAATCGCGCCGAAGCCCGCGCAGGCACCAATCGCGGCCATCGCGACGCCACCTTTGAGATGCCCCATGAACGCTGACACGAAGCGGAAAAGCGCAGCGCTCAGCCCGCCATTCGTAGCGAACTGCCCCATCAGCAAAAAGAGCGGGATTACGACGAGATCGTAATTCGACAAGCGTGCGTAGGCAACCGTCTTCAAGACGTTCAGCAACGGCGTAATTTCGAGTCCTGTGAGGAACACGTATCCCGCAGCGCCCATCGCAAACATCGCGATGCCGATGGGTATGCGGATGGCGAGCAACACCATCAACAGACCGAAGATCGTGCAGCCCGCAGCGATGCCACTCATGCTGACACTCCCGCATTTTCCGAGCGCTTTTTCCAGTGATACGCCGCCATGTAAAAACCGGCCAGCGCAAACAGCGCAAAGCCCGGCACCATGAGCATCTGCGCAATCCACTGTGGAATGCCGAGAATCATGCTGGTCTCCTCCGAGCGCATGACCTGCAATGCGCCGAGCGTGGTTCGCCAGGTCAGGAGCGCACCGACGGTACCAAACAGCAACGAGCCGAATGCATCCAAAAGATGCACGACGCTTGGGGCAAGTTTTGCGGTAAAGAAATCTACCTTCACATCACCACCATTCATGTGGCAATAGGCAAAGAACATGGCTGCGGCGACCGCCGAGCTCATTTGCAACAGCTCAACGTCGCCCGGCACTGGTGCCGACGCCAATTTGCGACCCACGATGGAGACGATGCTCATGATGACCAGCAGCACAAAAATGCCGCCGCCAAGAATGGCCGCAGCCCGCGAAACAGCAAGCAGAAGTCGGCCAAACGGGCCGAAAGCGCGCGGGTCTACCGAGGGCGCACCGGGAATCGGTTCCTGCAAAGGATTCTCCTGGAAGTGTTGAGTGGAGCGGCGTGAGCGCCGCCCGTTCCGCCGTTTATTTGCCGCCGTTCTTGGCGATCAAATCACGCGCAGCCTCAAGCAGCTGCTTGCCGTTGGCACCTTTGGCCGTTACGTCGGTCACCCACTGGTCGATCAGCGGTTGGCCCACTTTCTTCCAGTTTTCGAGTTCCGATTTCGGGATCACGTTGAAGGTGTTTTTCGCTGCGGTTTTTTTGCCTTCGGCATCGGCGGCCAGAAATACTTTGCCAATCTGACCGGAGAATTCCTTGCCGCTGTTGGCATCGATCACCTTTTTCAAATCGGCAGGCAGGCTGTCGTATTTCGCCTTGTTCATCGCGAAGATGAATGTCGATGTGTAGAACGCTTTTTCGGTCGGGTCAGTTTCCGAGTGAAACTTCACCAGCTCCTGAATCTTCACGGAAGGCACCACTTCGTACGGCACGACAGCACCATCGATCACGCCTTTAGCGAGCGCTTCACCGACTTGAGGCACTGGCATCGCAACCGGTGTTGCGCCCAGCGCCGCGAGGAATTTGTTGGTCTGGCGCGTCGGCGCGCGCAGCTTCAGGCCCTTCAGATCCGCCATCGTTCTGACCGGCTGTTTAACCATGTGAAAGACGCCTGGCCCGTGCACGTGGGTGGCGATCAGTTTGTAATCCTTGAACTCATTGGGCGCGTACTGTGCGACGTAGTCCCACAGGGCTTTGCTGGTTGCCTCTGGTCCAGTCATCATGAACGGCAGTTCAAATACTTCGGTCAGTGGGAAGCGTCCAGCCGTATAGCCCGGCAACGTCCAGATCACATCTACCGTGCCATCACGCAGCTGGTCCACGAGCTGTGGCGGCGTGCCACCGAGCTGCATCGAAGGGTAGAGCTGACATTTGATGCGGTTGTTCGATTCCTTGTTGATACGGTCGCACCAGGGCGCGATAAATTGAGTGTGGGCATACGAGCCCGCAGGTAAAAAATGGTGAACTTTGAGCGTCACCTCTTGCGCAGCGGCGCTGGTGGCAAGCAATGTCAGAGGAATGACCGCCGATAGGGCGGCGCAAAGGCGAGTGAAAGTGCGGGACATGTGGGGCCTCCAGTGTGCGGTTGTTGTGTTTTGTGAGTAGCGCGGTCACTAAAACGTCGGCGTCAGCATCGCGCGCTTTGAACCGAACCGGCGGATATCAACGTTGATGAACCCTCGGCTCCTTCAGTGGTATTTTGACTGTGATACTAGCAAAACGACAGCGCTAACGGCGGCTAACAGATATAGCAGTTCAGCATTTCTGACGATCCGATATGTGAGCGTTTCTGCCGACCACTACGGCGGCCGTTTTGCTCACAGCCAACGTCGACCGCCCGAAAGTGTCTGAAGTTGAGCAATCACTTTTCGCTAGAAGCTAGAGCACATAAGGGCTACCCGCAAATAACGCCAAAACTCGATAATGCCGCTTTATTACCGCCACACCATACGAAATGGACGTTGTAGCGCAAAGCTGTCACTGCGCAAGCTTGGCAGACGCTGACAATGGCGGAATGAAATCGCAAATCATTTTCGTCAGTAATGTCACCGCTGCCTTCTGCGTTAGCGTGCTCGGGCGGAGCGCGCTGGTGGCGATAGAAAGTCGCGTGAGTAGCGGCGGATCACACACGGCGCGCACCGTAAACGCTGACGGCTTGATCGAGCTGGCCACCGCGTTGCGCGAAAGCACGGCGCTGCCTGCCCCGTCGGCGACGAGGTCGAGAATGGCGGAAACGCCGTCGATTTCCAGCGCGATGTTGGGGCGGCAACCGATGCCTGCCATTGCCGCCTCCACATGCATGCGAATCGCGTTCGGACGGCTTGGGATCACGAGTGGCAAGGCAGCGAGGTCTTTAAGCGCAATGGTCCCCGGCGGCGGGTCTTCGGCAAGCCCCGACGGACGCACGCTGACCAGCACCAACTCTTCCTCAGTCAGCGGCAGCAGATCAATTTCGGAGGCCCGCTGTGCGTTGTAGAGCACGACCACGTCGAGTCGCCCGTTGACCAGCCCGTCTTGCAAAGTCGTCGACAGCGCCTCGCTGAATGAGATCGACGCATCCGGCATTTGCGCGCGAAATTGGCGGGTGAGGGGCACCGTCAACACGCGCGCCAGACTGGTCGGCAAACCAATCGCCACCTGGCCTGCCAGCGCGCCGCGCACGCGCCCCATCTCTTCGCGCGCGCGCTGCACCTGATGCAGGATGCCGCGGCTGTGTTCCAGCAGCAGCTTGCCAGCCTCAGTGGGTGTTGCGCCGCGTCCGTTGCGCACCAGGAGCGTTTGCCGCAGCTCAACCTCAAGCTGGCGCACCTGACGGCTGAGCGCAGGCTGCGCGATGTCGAGCGCCGCAGCAGCGCGGGTAAAGCTGCCGAGGTCGGCGACGCGAACGAAGTATTCGAGTTGTTTGAGATCCAAAGCCGCTCCGTCAGGCCGGTTAACGAGGGCAATGGTATGCCAATCTGCTATATCTGATAGCGTCATTAAACGTTTTCTGTTTAGTCAGTTAGGCGCGAAAATGTGCCCATGAACTCTCGTGACATTTCACAGCGCCCGCCGTTAAGCGGCATCTCCTCGATGGCGACGCGTCAGTTGCTGACCGAACTCGGACGCGTGAATGCGTCGCCAGGCGGAACGCCCCTCGCGCTTGAATCGGTCGGCGGCGTGGATGCGGCGCGGCGAGTGCAGGCCGGGGAGGTTTTCGATCTGGTGTTCCTCGCATCGGACGCCATCGCCAAGCTCATCCGTAGTGATGACGTGCTCGCTGACAGCCGCGTCGATCTGGTGCGCTCGCAGGTTGCCGTGGCGGTGAAGGCGGGCGCTCCGGTGCCGAGCATCGCCACGGAGGCTGACGTGCGGCAGGCAATGCTTCGCGCCGCCTCGATTGGATATTCCACTGGCCCGAGTGGCAGCGCGCTGCTCACGTTGATTGAGCGGTGGGGCATGATGGCCGATATGCAGAGCAAGTTGCGGCAAGCGCCCGCCGGTGTACCGGTCGCGGCGATGGTTGCTCGTGGCGAGGTTGCGCTGGGGTTCCAGCAACGCAGCGAAATGATCGACGCCCCGGGCATTCAGGTGATTGGCGATTTGCCTGCTGAAATCGCAATCGTTACCGTTTTTTCGGGCGGCGTGTGTCGGCGGTCGCAGCGCAGTGACGAGGCGCGCGCGCTGCTATCTGCTTTCGCTGCACCGATGCATGCCGCGATCAAGCTTCAACATGGAATGGCAGCAGTGTGACGCCCCCAACGAATCGAACAACAAGGAATGCGAATCAATGATCATCGACTGCCACGGCCACTACACGACGGCCCCCAAAGCACTGGAAGAGTGGCGCAACCGTCAGATCGCGGGGATCAAAGATCCTGCGATGATGCCGAAAGTCAGCGAGCTGAAAATTAGCGATGATGAGTTGCGCGAATCGATCATTGCCAATCAGTTGAAGCTCATGAACGAACGCGGCAGCGATCTCACGATCTTTTCGCCGCGTGCGAGTTTCATGGCGCATCACATTGGCGATTTCAATGTGTCGTCAACCTGGGCTGCGATCTGCAACGAGCTTTGCTATCGCGTGAGCCAGTTGTTCCCGGACAGTTTTGTGCCCGCCGCGATGTTGCCGCAGTCCCCCGGTGTTGATCCAAAGACCTGCATTCCCGAGCTCGAAAAGTGCGTGAAGGAATATGGCAACGTTGGCATCAACTTGAACCCCGATCCATCGGGCGGGCACTGGACTTCACCGCCGTTGACGGACAGGCACTGGTATCCCATTTACGAAAAAATGGTGGAGTACGATTTGCCCGCGATGGTGCACGTGAGCACCAGTTGCAACCCCTGTTTCCACACGACCGGTGCGCACTACCTGAACGCCGACACCACGGCGTTCATGCAATTCCTCGAAGGCGATCTGTTCAAGGATTTTCCGACGCTTAAATTTTTGATCCCACACGGCGGTGGCGCTGCGCCCTATCACTGGGGCCGCTTCCGGGGCCTGGCCGACATGATGAAGAAGCCGAGTTTGAACGATCATTTGCTCAATAACGTGTTCTTCGATACTTGCGTGTATCACCAGCCCGGCATTGATTTGCTCACTACCGTGATCCCGGTCAAGAACATTCTGTTTGCTTCTGAGATGATCGGTGCTGTGCGCGGGATCGATCCATACACCGGACATTATTTTGATGACACCAAACGCTATGTCGACGGCGCAAAAAATATTTCAGCCGATGATCGCCATGCAATTTTTGAAGGCAACGCGCGCCGTGTGTTCTCGCGCCTCGACACTGCACTCAAAGCAAAGGGCAAATAATCATGTCTATGAATCAATTGGGCATCGTTAAACGGAACATCGTCCGCGCCGACAAAGCGGCCGTCGAAAAGCTCTCGCGATTTGGTGTCGCCACCATTCATGAGGCGATGGGCCGCGTGGGCCTCATGAAGAACTACATGCGTCCGATCTATCCCGGCGCAAAGATGTGCGGCACGGCAGTGACCGTGCTCTTGCAGCCGGGTGACAACTGGATGATGCACGTCGCGGCTGAACAGTTGCAGCCCGGTGACGTTGCTGTTGCGGCATGCACGACGGACAACGAAGATGGTTTTTTTGGTGACCTGCTCGCTACCTCGTTTCAGGCGCGCGGCGCGTTTGGCCTCATTATCGATGGTGGCTGCCGCGACGTGACGGACCTCACCGAGATGAAGTTTCCGGTGTTCAGCCGCGCGATCAGTTCGAAAGGGACGGTCAAGGCAACGCTTGGTTCGGTGAATATTCCCGTTGTCTGCGCGGGCGCGCTGGTGAATCCTGGTGACGTGGTGATTGCGGACGTGGACGGTGTGGTCGTCGTGCCTGCCGCCGTTGCGCAACAGGTGGCTGACGCCGCCGAGGCGCGCGAATCGTTTGAAGGCGAGAAGCGCGCAAAACTCGCGTCCGGCATCCTCGGACTGGATATGTACAAGATGCGCGAACCGCTCGAAAAAGCGGGCCTCAAATACATCGACTAGCTTTTAAGCGCAGCGAAGGGACTATCGTGAATCTCTACCGTCGATCATTGCTGTCAGGGTTCGTTCTTGCGGCGGCGTTGCTGGCGGGATGCGGCACTGTTGTGCCGACGCCAGCACCGGACTTCGCCGCGCGTACCGTGCTGGCACCGACCGGCAAGCTACGCGTTGGCGTTTATGCCGGAAGCCCAACGTCGCTTGTTGTTGATCCGAAGACGGGATTGAAAGTAGGCGTCGCGCATGACCTCGGTCAGAAGCTTGCCAGTGAACTGGGTGTGCCTTTCGAGTTGGTGGAGTTTCGCCGCGTTGCCGAAGTCATCGATGCTTTGAAGATCGGTCGTGTCGATTTCACGTTCACAAATGCGACGGCGGTACGCGCAAAGGATGTTGATTTCACGCCGCCTCTGCTGACGGTTGAGCTTGGCTACCTTGTTCCGCCCGGCTCCACGATTGCGAATGTTTCTGACATTGATCGGCCCGGCGTTCGCGTGGGCGTTAGCGAAGGCAGCTCATCGCAGGGCACACTTTCAAAGCAATACAAAAGCGCGACGATCATTCCCGCGCCGTCGCTCAAGCGTGCAGGTGAAATGCTGATGTCGCGACAGTTAGATGCGTTCGCAACGAATAAAGCGGTACTGTTCGAATTGACGGATGCCGTGCCGGGAGCGCGCGTGATCGACGGCCGATGGGGCGAGGAGCACATGGCGATTGCGATCCCGAAAGGACGTGATGCCGGGATGCCTTACCTGCGCAAATTTGCGGTGGAGACGAAGGCGAGTGGACTATTCAAATCCATCGTCGAAAAGTCCGGCGTGCGCGGCGCAATGAGCGCCAACTGAAATTACAAAGATTGAACTTAAGGAGATGACGACATGGTGAATCAATGGAGCGCAAGGGCCGCTTTGCGGTGCGTCGCGGGTATGGGCACGGCTTTGCTGTGCGCGATTCCGCTGCTGGCATCGGCACAGGCTTACCCTGCGAAAACGGTAAAAATCGTCGTCGGCTATTCGGCTGGCGGCGCGGTGGACATCGTTGCCCGCACCGTTGGCCAGAGCATGGCAGGAAGCCTGGGCCAGGCGTTCATCGTTGAGAACAAACCAGGCGCAGGGACCAACATCGCCGTTCGCTCGGTGATTGACGCCGCGCCCGATGGTTACACGATGCTGCTCGCTGCGAACGCGCTCGCGGCCAACATGGCGCTCTATCAACCCGCGCCGTTTGATGCCGAGCGCGACCTTGTGCCGGTCTCGCTCGTCGGGCGCGTACCTGTCGTCATCGCGGTGAATGCGCAGGCAGGTTACCCCTCGCTTGCAAGCTTAATCACGGCGGCAAAGGCGAAGCCGGGCGAGCTGTCGTTCGCTACGCCGGGCAACGGTTCGACGCCGCATCTGGCGGTTGAGCTTTTCGCGCGTGCGGCGGGGATCAAGCTCATGCATGTGCCCTATCGCGGGGGTGCGCCGGCGATCACCGATGTGATTGGCGGGCAGCTTCCACTGGTCGCTGTGAACGCGCTGGAAGCGCTGCCTCATGTGAAGAGCGGCAAGCTGAAAGTGCTCGCCGTGATGAGTCCGACGCGCACTGCGATTTTCCCTGACGTGCCGACGATTGCGGAGTCCGGTTTCCCGGGTTTCGAAGCGTCGGTCTGGTACGGATTTGTTGCGCCCGCGGCGACGCCAAAACCCATCGTGGCGCTGCTCCACGCCGAAGTGCAGAAAGCATTGCAAACGAAGGAGGTGCGCGAGCGTATGGCGAGCGTGGGCGGCGAAGTCATTCCCGCCAGCGCGGAGCAGTTCGGCGCGCTGATCCACAGCGAGCGTCTGCGCTACGAAAAACTCGTGCGCGAAGCCAACATTAAACCGGACTGAGATTCGATACAGCTTTTTTTGCGTAACTCAATGTGCACAGGGGATAGATCGCGATTTAACGTAAAGTCAACTATTGCCTAAATTACCACCTATCCCCGTTCTACTGGCGGCTGCATCAAAAAGCTGATTCAGATAAATCGCATGCGTCCACGGCTACAAACTCATCATTGACGAACACGATCACCATGAAATTTGAAAAAACTCCCGGCTGGCTGGACTGGTATTCCAGCCCGTCCAAGCCCAACTTCAAAGTGCCTGCCGGAGCAGTAGATGCGCACTGCCATGTGTTCGGCCCCGGCGAGGAATTTCCGTTCGCGCCAGAGCGCAAGTACACGCCCTGCGACGCGTCCAAAGCGCAGTTGTTTGCGCTGCGTGACCATCTTGGATTCGCTCGCAATGTCGTCGTGCAGGCCACCTGTCACGGCGCTGATAACAGCGCGATGGTTGACGCGCTTGTTCATAGCAACGGTAAGGCGCGCGGCGTTGCTACCGTCAAGCGTGGCGTGACGGACGCCGAGTTGCACGCCATGCACACCGCAGGTGTTCGCGGCGTGCGCTTCAACTTCGTCAAGCGATTGGTGGACTTCACGCCGAAGGAAGAACTGCTGGAAATCGCAAACCGCATCGCGCCGCTAGGTTGGCATGTTGTGATCTATTTCGAGGCCGTTGATTTGCCCGAATTGTGGGACTTTTTCACGGCGCTGCCGACGACTGTTGTCGTGGACCACATGGGTCGTCCTGATGTGACGAAACCCGTCGACGGCCCGGAGTTTGAACTGTTCGTCAAGTTCATGCGCGAGCATACGAATGTGTGGTCAAAGGTGAGCTGCCCGGAGCGTTTGTCAGTTACCGGGCCAAAAGCCTTGAACGGCGAACAGAACGCCTACCGTGATGTGATTCCGTTCGCAAAACGTATCGTTGACAGCTTTCCGGATCGCGTGTTGTGGGGTACCGACTGGCCGCACCCGAACCTGAAAGATCACATGCCTGATGACGGCCTGCTGGTCGATTTCATCCCGCATATCGCAACAACGACTGAGCAGCAACAGAAGCTCCTCGTCGACAATCCAATGCGGCTTTACTGGCCTGAGGAGCAATAGATGTCACTCGAAAAACCTTACCTCGACGTTCCTGGTACGACCATTTTTGACGCCGAGCAATCGCACCGCGGTTACCACTTGAACCAGTTCTGCATGTCGCTCATGAAGGCGGCTAATCGCGAGCGCTTCAAAAGCAACGAGCGAGCTTATCTCGACGAATGGCCAATGACAGAAGCGCAGAAACAGGGCGTGCTTGCACGTGATCTGAATCGTTGCATTTCATTGGGCGGCAATATCTATTTTCTCGCCAAAATCGGCGCGACCGATGGTAAATCTTTTCAGCAGATGGCAGGCAGCATGACCGGCATGACTGAGGACGAATACCGCAACATGATGATCGGCGGCGGGCGTTCAGTGGAAGGTAATCGTGTGCTCGGTGAAGATGGCGATGCGCAGCCGCAGCACCAGCCGCAGGGCGCGGCGGGCCGTGCAAAGAAAAATGCGCAATTGAACAAGGCAGTTTGACATGGCAAAAATTACCGCGTCGGTTTACACCTCACACGTGCCCGCCATTGGCGCCGCGCTCGACCATGGCAAGAGTGGCGAGCCCTATTGGCAACCCATGTTTCAGGGCTATGAGTTTTCAAAACAGTGGATGAAGGATAACAAGCCAGACGTGATTTTTCTGGTCTACAACGACCATGCCACTGCATTCAGTCTGGAGATGATTCCAACGTTCGCCATCGGTTGCGCCGAGCAATTTCAACCGGCAGACGAAGGTTATGGGCCGCGACCCGTGCCGGTCGTCAAAGGGCATCCTGAGTTGGCCTCGCACATCGCGCAATCGGTGATTCAGCAGGACTTTGATCTGACTATCGTCAATAAAATGGACGTCGATCACGGCCTGACCGTGCCCTTGTCTTTGATGTGTGGACAGCCCGCAGAATGGCCGTGCCCGGTGATTCCGTTCGCGGTCAACGTCGTGCAGTATCCGGTGCCCTCCGGTCGTCGTTGCTACAACCTGGGCAAGGCGATTCGCAACGCAATTGAGTCTTACGACGAGCCGCTCAATGTGCAAATCTGGGGCACGGGCGGCATGAGTCATCAGTTGCAGGGGCCGCGCGCGGGGCTGATCAACCGTGAGTGGGACAACGTGTTTCTTGACCGGCTGATTGCCGATCCTGATGGGCTCGCGAGCGTGCCGCATATCGATTACGTGCGTGAAGCGGGCTCAGAAGGTATCGAGCTTGTGATGTGGCTTATTGCGCGCGGCGCGATGTCGGATCAAACGCCGACGGTGAAGCACCGCTTCTATCATGTGCCCGCATCGAACACAGCGGTAGGCCACCTAATTCTGGAGAACAATTAAATGAGTAAAACGATCAAAGTGGCCCTGGCTGGTGCTGGTGCGTTCGGCACCAAACATCTCGACGCGATCAAACTGATTGACGGCGTGGAAGTAATTTCGCTGATCAGCCGCGACCTTGAAAAGACCAAAGAAGCAGCCGCGAAATATGGCATTGGTCACGTCACCACGAACCTCGCCGATAGCCTTGCGCTTAAGGAAGTTGACGCAGTGATTTTGTGTACGCCCACGCAGATGCATGCCGATCAAAGCATCGCCTGCATGAAGGCGGGCAAGCACGTGCAGGTGGAGATTCCGCTGGCCGATTCGCTTGCGGGCGCGGAAGCGGTGGCTGCGCTGGCGAAGCAGAGCGGCCTGGTCGCGATGTGTGGCCACACCCGCCGCTTCAACCCGAGCCATCAGTACGTCCACAACAAGATCAAAGCGGGCCAATTCAACATTCAGCAAATGGATGTGCAGACCTATTTTTTCCGGCGCACCAACATGAATGCGCTCGGTCAGGCGCGCAGCTGGACAGATCATCTGCTGTGGCATCACGCGGCGCACACCGTGGATCTGTTCGCTTATCAAACCGGTGGCGAAATTATCAAAGCGAACGCCGTGCAAGGTCCTATCAACCCTGCGCTCGGTATCGCTATGGACATGTCGATTCAGTTGAAGAGCAGCACCGGCGCGATCTGCGCGCTGTCACTCTCCTTCAACAACGACGGCCCGCTCGGCACCTTCTTCCGCTACATCGGCGACAGCGCGACCTACATTGCGCGCTATGACGACCTGTTCAACGGCAAGGACGAAAAAATTGATGTGAGCAAAGTGGCTGTTTCAATGAACGGTATTGAGCTACAGGATCGCGAATTTTTCGCTGCGATTCGTGAGGGTCGTGAACCGAATTCGAGCGTTGCGTCCGTATTGCCGTGCTATCGGGTGTTACATCAGCTAGAGCAGCAACTTGCATAACAGTTTTATACTGTTTGTCACTTATAGCTTTTCGCCAAAAGCACCACTGCATAGGGATTATCTGCCAAATATATGAAAAGTCGATAAGTGGAAAAATGCGCTAACAGCCCCGATGAAATGGGGCGTGCAACGAAAAGTTATCAAGTGAATCCGACCAGAAACTGGTCGGGGTGAGAGGATTCGAACCTCCGGCCTCTACGTCCCGAACGTAGCGCTCTACCAGGCTAAGCTACACCCCGATACTGCGTGCGAAACTGCGAAGTACCGCTTAAACGTTGCGCTTCACCGCATATTCGCACAATTCTAGCATCCACTTTTTTGCCTCTGTTTCAGGCAAATTGGCGATTTCACGGGCGGCGGCCTGGGCTTCTTTTTGTGCTCGTTGCAGACTTGCGTCGAGCGCGCCGCATTCTTCCAGCGCCGCCATCACTTGCGTAAATTGTTCGCGCTCAACGGCGTGCGGTTTGGCGAGCACTTCACGCACCAGCGCTTTGCCGCGTTCGCTGCCACGCTGCAAAGTGATGATGATCGGAAGCGTGAGTTTGCCTTCGGCCAAATCATCGCCCAGGCTTTTTCCCATCGAACTGGCATCGCCACGATAGTCGAGCACATCGTCGGCAATCTGAAAAGCGACGCCGAGCCTGCGAGCGTATTCCGACAGCGCGCGCTCCGCCTCGGGCGCAGCGGCGGCCGCAATGGCCCCCAACGCGCCGGCCGCTTCAAACAATTTCGCTGTTTTTGCCTCAATGACCTGCATGTAGTCGGCCTCGGTCAAGTCAAGCCTGCCGAGCGCCATCAATTGCATGACTTCGCCCTCAGCGATGCGATTAGTCGCTTCTGATAGCAACGCGAGCACGCGCATCTTGCCGGTGCCGACCATCACCTGAAACGCACGGCTATAAAGAAAGTCGCCAACCAGCACGCTGGCCGCGTTGCCAAACTCGGCATTCGCCGTGGCCCGCCCGCGACGCAAATCGGACTCGTCAACCACATCGTCGTGGAGCAGCGTGGCGGTGTGAATCAGCTCCACGGTGGCAGCCAAATCGACCACCAGCGCGGACTTTGAATCAGCACCGAGCGCCTGCGCAGCGAGAAATACTAGCATCGGACGCAGGCGTTTGCCGCCAGCGGAAACGATGTAGTCAGCAATTGACCGAATGAGAACGACTTCCGAGTCGAGTGTTTTCTGGAGTTGCAGATCGAGGGCAGAAAGCTCATCCCGGAGATGGTGACGGAGGCTGTCGGACGTGCTCAAACGAGTGGAAATCATGTCAAGAATTCTAGGTGACGGCGCGCGCGCGCAGACGAAGAAGTCGGCGCAATTGGATCGCAGGGGCATAAAACGTGCAAATTGGCGCAAAACGGGCTATAATTTTGGGCTCTTCGCGATAGATGTGCTTTAAAGGTACTCGATCTCGTGGGGCAAATAAATCCATCAAAGGTAAGCTCACAAAATGTATGCGGTCATAAAAACCGGCGGGAAGCAGTATCGTGTTTCCGCAGGCGAAAAATTAAAGATAGAACAGATACCTGCAGACATCGGCGCCACCATCACTTTCAATGAAGTTCTCGCCGTTGGCGCGGGTGCAGATTTGGTGTTTGGCGCGCCTCTGGTCTCAGGGGCGAAAGTCGATGCAACGGTTGTCTCGCACGGTCGCGGCGATAAGGTCACCATCTTCAAGATGCGTCGCCGTAAGCACTACCAGCGTCATGGCGGTCATCGTCAAAACTACACCGAGGTTTTCTTCTCGGCGATCTTCGGTGCCGATGGCACTGAACTGGCCAAGGCAGATATGCCTGTGGCGGTGCCTTATGTTGCAGGCGCCGCATCTCCGGTAGCGGCAGTTGCAGCAGTTAAGGCGGCGGCTCCAGCCAAGAAAACCGCCAAAGTACGCGGCAAAAAGCGCGACGGTAGCGATGATCTGGAATTGATCGAAGGCGTAGGCCCGAAGATCGCCGGTCTGCTCGTTGACGCTGGCATCAACACGTTTGATGCATTGTCAAAAGCTTCAGTCGAATCCGTTCAGGCGGTTCTCGATGCAGGCGGCAGCAAGTTCAACATGGCGAAACCAGAAACCTGGGCCGAGCAAGCTGCTCTGGCTGCTAAAGGTGACTGGGCAGCATTCGACAAGCTCACTGAAGAGCTCGTCGGCGGCGTTCGTAAGTAAGCAAGTAGGGCTAGGAGTACAACCAGGGCACATAAAAATGGCGGCGGATCAACCCGCAACGGTCGCGATTCCGAATCGAAACGTCTGGGCGTCAAGCGCTACGGCGGTCAACTGATTAACGCTGGCACCATCATCATGCGTCAGCGCGGCACCACGATTCATCCAGGCGTCAACGTTGGTATGGGCAAGGATCACACCCTGTTCGCCACGATGATGGGCACGGTTCAATTCGTGGTCAAGGGCGCAAAAAATCGTACTTACGCGAATATTGTTCCGTATGTCGCGGCGGTTGCGGCAGCCGAGTAATCGCTGTTCGCCTCGTAAAAAAAGCACCCTCGGGTGCTTTTTTTACGACTTGCTTTTTTGAAGGTTCGAATGCTTTTGTGGCAGTGGCTTTGGCCGCGAAAGGACGTGGCACGGGCAATCGCGGCTAAAGCGGTTCCCACAACATAGTGCACTGAGCCCCGAAGGCCCGTTACCGCCGCTCTAACCGATACAGCATCACCGCGCCCGCCGATAAAAAAATCAGTCCCGGCAGCACCGCCCCGAGCACCGGTGGCCATTCGTGCAGCAGCGCCAGATATGAGAACAAACGGTTGAATACGATGAACACCAGGCCGAGCAAAATGCCGACGAAGATTCGCGTTCCGATGCCGCTTGCGCGCTGCTGAATCTGCGCAAACGGCATCGCCAATAGCATCAATACGCAGGTCGCCAGTGGATAGAAAAACTTGCCCCACAGCGCAACCTCAAACCGTCGCGAATCCTGATTATTCGCTCTCAGGTGCGAGATGTACTCCCACAGTCCTGCGATCGATAGACGTTCTGGCTCAATTTGCAGCACTGACAACATATTCGGCGTCAGCACCGTGTTCCAGGCCATGTGCTCATATTGCTGCACGCTCACACCACCGCCCACCGCGAACGTGGTTTCCAGCACCTGATTGAGTCGCCATTGCTGGCCGTTCTGAAAGGTCGCGCCATCCGCAATCAGGGTACGCGCCAGTGTGGTCGCGTCGGAGTACTGAAACACGCGCACCGTCTTCAACGTTCCGTCAGGCAATACGCTGGCGATATTGATGAAAGTGTTGCCATCCTTGAACCAGAACCCGGTCTCGAACGCGCGTCCGACCAGCGGACGCTCGCCAGAAAAGGCGCGAACCCGCATTACCAGCTGTTCGGCCCGTGGTACGACATATTCACCCACCACAAACACGATGCCCGCGATCACGAGGCTCACACTCAGCAGCACGCCCGCCACCTGTAACACCGAAATCCCCGATGTTCGCATCACGCCGTATTCACTGTTGGCCGCCAACTGCGCGAGCGCGAACAGCGTGCCGATCAGCGCTGCGACGGGCAGCAATTCATAGAGAAATCCCGGAATTTTCGCTGCCACGAGTACCAGTATCTGTGTAGTATTGAGCGCCTTGAGCGAACCCAGTTCTGCTAGCAAATCGTAGAAGACCCACAGCATCAGCAGCGCCGCCAAAACAGACAGCGTTGATAGCGCAACTTCCTTGGCGATGTAGCGACTTAGCGTCTTCACGCGGTCGCCTTGCCAGTATCTGTACTGCCAGATTGACGACTACGTGAGCCGAACACCGCACCTCGAAAGCGACGGTAGAAAACGGCGGCCACCCCGAGCGCCAGCACGCCGTGAAACAAAATTAGCGCCGCCGGCAATCCGATTGCCTGCTTGTCAATTTGTGCCTGCATGATGTTCAACAAATTGAGCGAAATCATCGCGAGCAAAATCGCCAGAATCATGTTGACGGATCGCCCAAGCCTGGGATTGACATACGCCAGCGGAATCGCCAAAAACACCAGCGACAAACCTACCAGCGGCACAGACAATCGATAGAACACTTGCCCCAGTCCCGATGGCGTGCCTTCACGCAGGAGCGTCGCCGTGTCCTTGGCGCGCTCCTCAAACGGATCGTCCTTGATTTCGCTCGTGTTGGTACGAATACCGTAGCGCTCAAAGCTCGCCGTTTCATACTCGTTCGGCCCTGCCTTGGCAGAGATGCGTTTTACGCGATGGCCGTTTTCAAGAATGATGTAGCGATCGCCATTGGTGTCCTGATACAAAAGACCTTCTTTCGCGCGCGTCAGCGTCTGACCATTCGGGTCATCGGCGAACACAAAAACGTTTTTGATCTTGCCGCTGATCAGATCCACGCCTTCAACGAAGTACACCTGTTTGTTTTTGCGCAGCTCCTGAAACAGGCCGGGCGCCAACACCGAGAGTTCATCGCGCGCTTCAAGCACGCGCCGGTACTCAATCGTGCGCCGCTCAGCCCACGGCGACAGCGCCGTCGACAGCGCCATCGCGATGATCAAAAGCGGCACGGCAAAGGTCAGCACCGGACGAATCCACGACATCAGGCTCTGCCCGCTGCTCATCCAGATCGCCATCTCGCTGTCTCGCCACGCCCGGGAAAGCGTGAGCAGCACGGCAACGAATGTCGCGATCACGATCAGCGGGGCCAGCAATGTGACGATGCGGAATCCGACCAGCGGCACCAGCGCATCGATCGGCACCGAGCCCGCAGAGGCCGCGCCGATTAGTTTGACAAAGATTTGCGCTACAAAAATCGCAACCAGCACCACGAACACAAAGATCGCGTTGGTCGTGAGTTCGCGCAGCAAAGCGCGTCGAAAAATCATGTATTGGGGGCAGTCTTACTTGGGGCTGCAATGCGGTTCTAGAAATTCACTTTATCGGGATGCAGTGTTAGGCGCGCGGCACGGAGCAACCGGAATGTACGCTTTTGTACATGAGGATTGCGAGTGCCGCGCAACGACACAATGCGCCCGAGAAATGAATTTATAGAACTGCATTTAGCGATAATTAGAGAGTTTACCTACCTACATGAATGCGAAAAGAGCCATGATCGACTTTTCCCTGAAGACTGACCATCCGTCAAACACCAAAACCGACGCGGTCGCAGTCGCGGTTCACGAGGGGCAGAAGCTCTCGTGGGCGGCGCTTGATATCGACAAAGCCAGCAAAGGCGCGCTCGCTGCGGCGCTCAAGGCGGCTGCGTTTTCTGGCCGTTGCGGCACGGTGTTGCCGTTGTTTAATCTCGCTGGAGTAAGCGCTACGCGCGTGATGGTGTACGGCGCGGGCGAAGCTAAGGATGAAAAGGCCGCGCTCGCCGCCAAAGACGCGCGCGCGTCGGGCAGAGCGCTCGCAAGTTGCGCCGTTGACCAGAGCATCGCCGAATTGACCATCTTCCCGCTCTCTGAAGCTGCCGTTGACGCCATGCAGCAAATGGTGATGGGCGTGTCCGATGCGACCTACCGCTATGACGAAACCAAAGGCACTAGCGCCAAGCCGAAACCGAGCCTGAAGCGCGTCCGCTTTGGCATGCCGGAAGATGCTGCAAAAGCGGCACCTGCAGCGCTGAAAGCCTCGGTCGCGACGATTCATGGCATGGAATACACAAAGTATCTCGGTAACCTGCCTGCCAATCATTGCACGCCAACCCGTCTCGGCGATGAGGCTAAGAAGCTCGTCAAATCACATGGCCTGAAGGTCACCGTGATGGATCGCAAGGCGATTGAAAAGCTTGGTATGGGTTCATTCCTGTCAGTCTCCAATGGCAGCGATGAGCCGCCACGCTTTATCGTGTTTGAATATGCGGGCGGCAAAAAAGGCGAAGCGCCGACCGTATTTGTCGGCAAGGGCGTGACCTTTGACACCGGTGGTATCTCGATCAAACCGGCCCCGGACATGGATCACATGAAGTGGGACATGTCGGGCGCGGGCACCGTGTTCGGCGTGATGAAAGCCGTCGCTGAATTGAAGCCAAAGCAGAACATAGTCGGCCTCGTAGTCGCTTGCGAAAATCACATCAGCGGAAAAGCCACCAAGCCGGGTGACGTATTCACCAGCATGAGCGGGCAGACCATTGAAGTGCTCAACACCGACGCTGAAGGCCGCCTGATTTTGTGTGACGCGCTGACCTACGCCGAGCGTTTCAAGCCGAAAGCGGTGATTGATATCGCCACGCTCACCGGCGCATGCGTCGTCGCGCTCGGAAGCCATAACGCTGGCCTTTTCTCGACCAGCGACAAACTCGCCGACGCGATCATCGCATCGGGCAAGAAGATGAATGACCGCTTCTGGCGCATGCCACTGGAAGAGGATTATCAGGAAGCGCTCAACTCCAATTTTGCGGATATGGCGAACGTTGCTGGTCGCGAAGGTGGCGCAATTACGGCGGCGTGTTTCCTCTGGCGCTTCGCCAAGAAATACGACTGGGCGCATCTGGACATCGCGGGTGTGGCCTATAAGGGTTCGGGCAAAGAAAAGGGCGCATCGGGGCGGCCCGTTGCGGCTCTGGTTGATTACGTTTTAAGCAACGAATAACTTGTAGGGCGGACACCGGAAGGGGTTCCGCCACTGCCCTGACGTGACGGAAATCAACTTCTACACCGCCGTCGCCAATCCAATTGGCGCGACGGCGCGTCTGGTCGCCAAGGCCTACGCGCAAGGCCGCCGCGTGCGCGTGATCACGCCGGACGCTGCCGCCACTCAACTGCTCAACAACATGCTTTGGGAGCACCCAGCCGAGGGCTTCCTGCCGCACGTCACGCTTTCGTCGCCGCACGCCGCTGTAACGCCCGTGATCGTCGATCATTCGATTACGCACGAGGGCAGCAACGACGTGCTGATCAACCTGTGCGCCGAGCCGCCGCCGTTTTTCGCGCGCTTCGAGCGCATGTTTGAAATCGTCGGTCAAGATGAGACGCTGGCAACCGCCGGGCGCGAACGCTGGAAGTTCTACAAAGCACGCGGTTATCCGATGACCCACACCGTCATGAACAAGTCGTGACGTGACGCCGTTAACGCCATCAGGAACGCGGTAAGTTCGCGCATAATCAGGGCATGAGTACGCCGACAGCCAAAGAACTGCTCGCCCAAGCCGACCGCCTGATGCGGCAGCGAACGCCGGAAGAGTTGCCGGTGCTCACCGACCTGGTGATTGAAGAAATCGAAATTCCCAGCCTTTCGGATCGAATGGACGAGGTCATTCCCACCCATTCGCGACCGGCGTGGATGCCATCGTTGTCGGCCGCATCGCATGCGATACCGCCCACAGCGAAACCGGCGGCAATGCAACCCGCGCCTGCGCCAATTGCGCCAGCGCAGGCTGCCGCCGCACAGTCTGAGCGGTCGCCGCCACTGTCGGAGCTGTTTGCCGGACGCTCACAACCGAAACAGGGTGCACCTTCTGCGGGGCTGACGCCCGAAGGCCCCAATAGCCAGACAGCAATGTTCAGCGTGCGCGAAAAGTTCAATGAGCAAATGCTGGCGAAAATGGAGGAGCTGCAACACAGCGTCTTCAGCCAAGTCATGCAAAAGCTTGAAATCCAGGCGTCCGGATCACTCAAAGTGCATCTGCGCCAGACGCTTGAGCCCGTGCTGATCGGCATTGCACGCGACCTTGCCGAGCAGGTTGCGGAGGACACGGCAGCGCAAGTGAGGCAGGTGGTTTCCGACGCGGTGGACGCAGAGATTGCTCGCCTTCGTGAGCAGTTTGCGAAGAAGCGGCTTTGAAGCCGCGCTTCGAGCCTTTTACATGGTCAACTTTTCGCTGAAATGGCGTTCGCTAAAGGCATAGAGCGCCATTAGTGCAATAGTCAACTTATGGATGAATGAACGTTTAGCCCTTAATGGAGCGTCGTTGTAGCGAAAAGCTGTATTGTCGTTAAGTACAATACGAAGTCTATTTTTTGATCGTTTCGCGCCTTCACAGAAGCGCGCTCGCCTCACATCATGTCCGCCCAACCTGCCCAGCCCAAACAGAGCGCCCTCGACTCGCTCTCCAAGTCCTTTGAACCGAAAGACATCGAGAAAAAGTGGTATCCGGTCTGGGAGCAAGCGGGCTATTTCAAGCCCAACGGTGACACCTCAAAACCGAGCTACACGATCCAGTTGCCGCCGCCGAACGTCACTGGCGTGCTGCACATGGGCCACGCGTTCCAGCAAACGCTGATGGACTCGCTCGTGCGCTATCACCGCATGAAGGGCGACAACACGAACTGGGTCGTCGGCACCGATCACGCCGGTATCGCCACGCAGATCGTGGTCGAGCAACAACTGAAGGCTGAGGGCCAGACGCGGCACGATCTCGGTCGCGAAGAATTCACCAAACGCGTGTGGAAATGGAAGGAGTCTTCCGGCTCCACCATCACGCAGCAAATGCGACGCCTGGGCGCGTCCGCGAACTGGGGTTTTGCCGACGATACACAGAGCAATCAGGGTTACTTCACGATGGATTCGCACATGTCGCAAGGCGTGGTGGAGACGTTTGTTACGCTGTTCGAGCAGGGCTTGATTTATCGCGGCAAACGCCTCGTGCATTGGGATCCAGTGCTGCAATCAGCGGTGTCCGATCTTGAGGTGGAATCGGTCGAGCGCGACGGCTTCATGTGGCACATCCTGTATCCGTTTTCTGACGGCCCGCAGCTTGATGCTGACGGCAATCCGATGGCCGGAATGCACATCGCGACCACGCGTCCAGAAACGATGCTCGCCGACGGCGCGCTCGCCGTGCATCCCGAGGACGAGCGCTACAAACATCTCGTCGGCAAGATGGTTGACTTGCCGCTTTGTGATCGCAAAATCCCGATCATTGCGGATGATTTTGTAGATCGTGAATTCGGCTCAGGATGCGTCAAGATCACCGGTGCGCACGACTTCAACGACTATGCCTGCGCATTGCGTCACAACATTCCGCTCATCACGATCTTCACACTGGACGCGAAGATCAACGAGAACGGCCCGAAACAATACTGGGGCCTTGATCGTTTTGAGTGCCGCAAAGTCGTGCTCAAAGACCTCGAAGCGCAGGGCTTTTTGCAGAAGGCAGTGCCGCACAAGAGCATGGTGCCAGTGTGTGAACGCACAGGTCAGATCGTGGAGCCGATGCTCACCGATCAGTGGTTCGTCGCCATGAGCAAAGCCACGCCGAAACATGCGGGCGGGCTAGCTGGTCGCGCGCTCGATGCGGTGAAAAACGGTGACGTCAAATTCTTCCCTGAGCACTGGACGAGCACCTACAACCACTGGCTCGGCAACATTCAGGACTGGTGCGTTTCGCGTCAGCTGTGGTGGGGCCATCAGATCCCGGCCTGGTACGACGCTGACGGAAAAATTTACGTTGCACGCACCGAAGAGGAGGCGCTCAAGCAAAGCGGCGGAAAACCGCTCACGCGCGATCCGGATGTACTCGATACGTGGTTCAGCTCGGCGCTCGTGTGCCACACGACGCTTGGCTGGCCCGATGAGGTTCGCTTTGAAAAAGACAGCGTATATCTGCCGAGCAATGTGCTCGTGACCGGCAACGACATCATCTTCTTCTGGGTCGCCCGAATGGTGATGATGACGTTGCACTTCACCGACAAAGTACCGTTCAGAGACGTCTACATCAACGCGATGGTGCGCGACGCCGAAGGCACCAAGATGAGCAAATCAAAGGGCAACGTGCTTGACCCGATTGATCTGCTGGACGGTATCGCGCTCGAACCGTTGGTCGAGAAATCCACCAAAGGGTTGATGCTCGCCAGTCATCGCGAAAAAGCCGAGAAGTACATTCGCAAAAACTTCGCGAATGGCATCACGCCGTATGGTGCGGACGCTGTGCGTTTCACCTTCGCGTCGCTCTGCACGATGTCGATGACGCTCAATTTCGACTTGAGTCGCTGCGAGGGCTATCGCAACTTCTGCAACAAGCTGTGGAACGCTACGCGCTTCGTGTTGATGAATGTGGAAGGCAAGGATTGCGGCATCACCGGTGACGCACCGATGACGCTCTCCTTCGTGGACAAATGGCTGCTCGGTCGCCTGCAATTCGCCAAGAAGGACATCGCTGAAGGCTTCGATACCTACCGCTTCGACTTCGCCGCAAAAGCGCTCTACGAATTCGTGTGGGACGAATATTGCGACTGGTACGTCGAATGCGCGAAAGTGCAAATCGCCGAAGCGGAAAAAGCAGGCGATCACGCCTCCGCTCGCGCCACGCGCAGCGTGCTCGTGCGCGAGCTGGAAGCCACGCTGCGTCTCGCGCATCCGATCATGCCGTTTGTCACTGAAGAGCTTTGGCAGACCGTTGCGCCGATTGCTGGAAAATCAGGCGCGTCGATTTGCACGCAACCTTTCCCGAAGTTCGGCGCAGATCGTGTGAACGCCGAAGCCAACGCGACGATGACGCTGCTCAAGCAGATCGTCACATCGTGTCGCACGCTACGCAGCGAAATGAAGATTTCTCCCGCCGAACGCGTGCCGCTGATTTGTACTGGCGACGCAGCCACGCTCAAGGAATTTGCGCCGTACATCGTCGCACTCGGCAAACTCTCCGAACTGCGCATCGTCGACACGCTGCCAGGCACCGACGCGCCGGTGCAAATCGTCGGTGACTTCAAGCTCATGCTCGAAGTCAAAATTGATCCGGTGCAGGAACGCGCGCGGCTCGACAAAGAGATTTTGCGATTGGCGGGTGAAGTGACTAAGGCGGAAGCGAAATTGGGTAATCCAGCGTTCGCCGATAAGGCACCGCCTCCAGTTGTTGCCCAAGAACGCGAGCGACTGTCGGGGTTTGTCTCGACACTGGAAAAAGTCACGGCACAACGGAAGAACTTGGGGTAGCTGTTGCAATGAATAGAAGCACTAGCAAGCTCCCCCACTGGGCGGGAGGAGGTCCGAATGGCGCGCTCAAATTTTTTGCGCTCTCCCTCTCAGGCAGCGTCACCCCAGATCGCCTCGCCGCAGGCGCGGCTCGCGTCACCGAACTAGGCGCAACTGTGTCGTCGCCTGATGCAGCCACAGCCGCGTGGCGCTACTTCGCTGGCACCGACGACGAGCGATTAGTCGCGCTGGACGCATCGCTAAAAAGCGATGCCGACATCGTCATGTTCACACGCGGCGGTTACGGCCTTTCGCGCCTCTTGCACCGCATCGATTGGCACGCCATCGCGGCATCAAAAAAAATATTCTGCGGCTATAGCGACGTCACCGCATTCAATCTGGCTGCGCTCGCGGAGGCAAACTTCGTCACCTTCTCCGGCCCGATGCTCGCCAGCGATTTTGCGCAAACCGATGACATCCCAGCTCGCGATTTCACGGAGGCAAATTTCTTCGGATTGCTGCGCGGCGAAACGTACGCGTATCTCGAATGTGTGAGCGACATCGCGGCCTCCGCGCAGACGATCAACGGCACGCTCTGGGGCACCAACCTCGCGATGATCGCGAACCTCGTTGGTACGCCGCACATGCCACAAATCGACGATGGCATCCTGGTACTTGAAGACGTCGCCGAAGCGCCCTATCGTGTCGAACGAATGTTCTGGCAGTTGAAGCACGCAGGCATCCTCGACAAGCAACGCGCCATCATCCTCGCTGAGTTCTCTGACTGCGAACCCACCAATGGCATGCGCTATCCGTACAGCATGGCGGAGGCGATTGAGACGCTGCGCGAAATCGCACCGTGCCCGGTGCTGACAGGCTTTCCGTTCGGACACATTCCAGCAAAGGTGACGCTACCGATAGGCGCGCCAGCCAGCGTCGCGATTGACGGTGCGCGTTACGTGCTCTCGGTGTGCGACTATCTGAGGTAGCTGCGCGGTGCGCACCGGGTCGGAGTGCGCGCCCTGTTGGCAACTATCAGCGCATGGAAGTTACGAAACCAGGGCGCGCACTTGGGTGCGCACCATACTCACTATAAAGTAATGCGATACCGTAACCCCGGCGTGCTGCTAAATTGCGCGGGCTTGGTGAAGTGCTCTACAAGTACGCCTCCGTTTGCCTCAATAACGCGTTGCGACGCCACGTTGTCCGGGTCGGTCGTGATCTCTACGTACGGCAAACCCACTTCGCGCGCCTCGGGCAACAACTGCTTCAGCGCGCTCGTCGCATAGCCCAATCGACGCTTCCACGGCACTACGGCGTAGCCGATATGGCCGAGCACATGCGGCGGCAGATCAGGTGTGCCGGGCTGCCAGCGCAGGCTGATGCTGCCGCAAAATTCGCCATCCCACATCCATCGATGAAAACCCGGAATGCGCTTCATCTGCGTGCCATCGGGCAGTGTTACTAGCGGGCCTTTCGCCTCACGATCTTCGAGGGTCGCGAGGTAGGCGTCTGCGTCGGCTTCGAGGCGAGCGAGCATCTCGCGCGCAGCAACCGAGCCACGAAGATTATCGGGCGACCAGCCTTGCTCTAGGGCGGCTTTGTAGCTGGGAAATTCTTTGACAGTTGGACGGAGGATTTGCATTCGGCTTCGGAGGTAGTGCGCTAAAGGAAACCTGTCATCAAGGAATGCTTTCGGCGGCCGCACTAGGTGAAAAAGCTAGCGTCTCGCCCTTCGCGCTAGAAGCGACCATCGTCGCGCCTTTGGATTTTTCTCCACATTTCTCTCGCAACCGCGCACGCGTCACTGGGGGCGATCATCACCCACGTAACAAACGCCACAACATAAGGCGCGACGAATCCAACAAACGCAAGCAATGGTATTTGCCATGGTGGGGCGATTCCTGTTAAGAACCGCCAACTCGCCAACGCGAACGATAGCGCAGCTAGCATAGTCGCAAATATTCTGATGGACACTAATTCGACTCCCGTTGAGCCAACCCCACCAGCGCATCCCCCGTCGCCCGCACGATCCGCCACTCCGGCATCACCTTCGCGCCCATCGCTTCGTAGAACTCAATCGACGGTGTGTTCCAGTCGAGCACGCTCCATTCGAATCTTCCGCAGTTGCGCTCTACCGCGATTTGCGCGAGGCGGACTAGCAGCGCTTTGCCGTAGCCTTTGCCGCGGCATTCGGGTTTGACATAGAGGTCTTCGAGGTACAGACCTTTGCGACCGAGGAAGGTGGAGAAGTTGTGGAAGAAGAGAGCGAAGCCGACGGCGTGCTCGCCCTCCTTCGCGACGATGCATTCGATCACCGCACCTTTATCGAATAGCTCGCGCTCGAAGTCAGCGGGTGTGCTGACCATCAGGTGTTCAAGCTTTTCGTAGACGGCGAGTTCTCGCACGAGAGTGTGGATGGCGGGCGCGTCGGCGCGGCTGGCGGGGCGAATGGTGAAGGTGGTCATGCGATTAATTATCGCTGTTGCGGCGCAGGCTTGGCCCCTCTGCGTTGAGGGGAGAGGGTGCCGTTGCTTCAGGAAAGATAGTTGCTTATGCGACCGCCCCCCTCACCCAAGCCCTCTCCCGCGAGGGGAGAGGGGACAAGAACAGAGTCGAGTCATTCGCGAACGCGCACATGAATGCGCACGCTCGCATCCGGAAGAGCACGCGCACCCGGAAAAAACCAGATGACATCGACATGCGTAAGGCTCCCCATCGCTGGAATCAATGGTTGGTTCCGGTTGTTCAAATGCTTAAAAGTGGAGTCTTCATGCAGATCAAACAGAAAATTTCTATGCTGGTTGCGGCGCTTGCGTTGTCGGCCGTTACCGCGCCCGCGTTCGCCCAGGTAATGGTCGGTGGCGCGCAGATGTTTCCCTCAAAGGACATCATCGACAACGCCGTGAACTCGAAAGATCACACGACGCTGGTCGCGGCAGTTAAAGCCGCCGGCCTGGTCGAAACGCTCAAGGGCGCCGGCCCATTTACCGTGTTCGCGCCGACCAATGAAGCGTTCGCCGCACTGCCAGCAGGCACGGTGGACACGTTGCTGAAACCGGAGAACAAGGCAACGCTGACTGGTATCCTGACCTATCACGTTGTGGCCGGAAAAATGGACGCGGCTGCGCTATCCAAAGCGATTGCCGATGGCAAAGGCAAGGCGATGATCAAGACCGTTGCCGGTGGCACCTTGACCGCCATGAAGTCGAGCACCGGTATTACTGTGACCGACGAAAAGGGCGGCTCGGCAAAAGTGACCGTCGCTGATGTTTATCAGTCGAACGGTGTGATTCACGTCGTGGACAAGGTACTTCTGCCGAAGTAATTCTTGTCACTCGTGCGCTAACGAGCGCTCAACAAAGTCTCTCCCCCTCGGCGGCTGCTACCCACAGTCGCCGTTTTTTGTTTTTTGGGGCGAGAGTTGGCAGGCGAATTGAGCGGGAGCGCTGCGCAGGTTGCCGTATGCGGCGAGCGTTACGCGCGATCCTGCCTTATTTCGGCGGCTATCGCGCCGCAAATGCGCAGCAGATCATTCGGGTCAATCGCGAACATGGCGTGCGGCGTTCCGCCTGCGGGGAAGACTTGATCGAATTTCAGCAGGTCAACGTCCAGCAGGATTGCGCCAGGATTGGCGTGCGCGATGGGGGGCACGCCGCCGATGGCGAAACCGGTTTGCTCGCGCACGAATGCGGCGTCTGCCTTTGCGAGTTTGTCGCCAAGAATGGCGGCTACTTTCTTCTCATCGACGCGGTTGGCACCGCTGGTGATGACGAGCACCGATTTGCCGGTGATGGCGCTTTTGAAGATGATGCTTTTCGCAATTTGCGCTATGTCGCAGCGCAGTAGCAGGGCGGCTTCTGCTGCGGTACGACCGGGGTTTTCGTGTTCGACGACTACTGCGGTACTGCCGAGCGCAACGAGCGCGTCCTGCACCTTTTGCGCAGAGGACGACAACGCCAGCATTACACGGCGGAGGTTGCTTCGGTTGCAGTTTCCACGGGCATTGCCGTGGCGGCCAAGTTCGCTGCGTCGCCACTGGTTTCGATCATTTCGGAGGCACGTGTGCGCGCTGCGGGAGCAGGCCTCACAGGCGCGCGAAGCAATGCGCAAACCTCGTGCATGGCGCGACGTCCGTTCGACGCATGACGCGCGCCGCGAGCGCCGCGCGCGTTCGCTGCGACCGGTTGATCGGGATTCATGTCGAAATGCGTTTTGTCACGACCCCCTGCGTACGGCGCGTTTAGGCCGCCCTCCGAGGGCGAGCGACGTGGTTCGCGCATCGGTGGACGGACGTGGCTGCGCTCGCGCGATTCTTCGGCGGCACCGGGCGAGCGGCGCTGACCAAATCTTTCGCCATATCGCGACAAATCAGGCATCGGCATTTCATCCAACTTGCGCTTGATGAGCTTTTCGATTTCGACGAGCAGCTTGCCGTCGTCCGGCGCAACGAATGAAATCGCGGTGCCTGATGCGCCAGCGCGACCGGTGCGACCGATGCGGTGGATGTAATCTTCGGCAACGAACGGCAGCTCGTAATTCACGACCGTTGGCAACTGATCGATATCGAGCCCACGCGCAGCCACGTCTGTTGCAACGAGAATGCGAACGTCGCCATTCTTGAACGCTTCCAGCGCTTTGATGCGCTCGTCCTGCGTCTTGTCACCGTGAATGGCGCCGGTAGTGAAACCGTCGCGTTCGAGCTCACGCGCGAGCCTCGCCGTGTTCAGTTTTGAGCGCGAAAAAACGAGCACCTGCTTTAAGTCTTGCGACGTGACGAGATGCCCGAGCAGGCGGCGTTTGTCGTCGCCATGCACACGATAAATCTGCTGCGCGACGTTGGCGGCGGATTCGTTCCTGCGCGCGACTTCGATCAGCACCGGAGCCTTCAACATGCGATCCGCGAGCTTCTTGATCTCCTCGGAGAACGTGGCGGAGAACAAGAGGCTTTGCCGCTTCTCGGGCAACAGGCCAATGATGCGCACGATGTCGGGGATGAAACCCATGTCGAGCATGCGGTCGGCTTCGTCGAGCACCAGCACTTCAACCTGATTCAGCGAGAGATTTTTTTGCTCAAGGTGATCGAGCAGGCGGCCTGGCGTGGCGACGAGGATTTCGACGCCAGCGCGAACTGCGGCTTTCTGTTCCTTGATATCGACACCGCCGAACACGACGGTCGAGCGAATGCCTGTGTGCTTGGCGTAGGTCTCGACGGCTTCTTCGATTTGAATCGCGAGTTCACGCGTGGGGGCCAGCATCAGGGCGCGGATCGGATGACGAGCAGGCGAAGGCGAGCTGTTCGCGTGCTTAAGGATTCGGTTCAGGATCGGCAGCGTGAACGCGGCGGTTTTGCCGGTGCCGGTTTGCGCACCGCCCATGACATCGAGCCCCGACAGCACAATTGGGATCGCCTGCGCCTGAATCGGCGTTGGCTTGGTGTAACCGGAGTCGGTGACGGCGCGGAGGATGGGCTCGGCGAGGTTTAAGTCGGCGAAGGTAATCTCGGCGGGCGCTGAGGGAGCGAGCGCTGCGACAGTATCGACGTGCGGTGCAGGTGCTGCCATTGTGGCTTCGGAGGCGGTGAACGCATCAGCGTCCACGGATGTATTTTCAGGTGTTTCGTTTGTCATTGCCTAAATTTTACGCTGAACGGCGTGAAAACCCGCGTGAAATATGGAGAGTCGTCACTCCAACTTTTTACCAAAATGACCGCTGCATTGGGGCTAAGGCGGGAAAAATGCTTAAGTCGACTATTACACAATTTAGACGCCAGTCCCTATGCATTGGCGGTTTCTGGGCAAAGCTGATTGTTGATAAATCGTACAAGTGATCCAGTTTTTCTGCTGGGCGGGAGGCTTTGTGCGGAATTACCGATCACGCTGAACGATATTGTTCACCGCAGCCGATTGCCAACGGGGCCATACTTCAATCCATGCGTTGCGCGGTGTTGCGCCACGTATCCACGAATGATCAACAGGAGTGCATCGATGAACCTCAAAGGTACGAAGACCCACCAGAATTTGAAAGACGCGTTTGCCGGCGAAAGCCAGGCCAACCGCCGCTACCTCTACTTCGCGAACAAGGCGGACATTGAGGGCCAAAACGACGTGGCAGCGCTGTTTCGCTCCACGGCAGAAGGCGAAACGGGCCATGCGCATGGTCATCTCGACTACCTCGCGTTGGTTGGCGATCCAGCGACCGACCTGCCAATTGGCTCCAGCCGTGACAACCTGAAATCAGCCGTTGCCGGTGAAACGCACGAGTACACCGACATGTACCCCGGCATGGCCAAATCGGCACGCGAAGAGGGCTTCGACGAAATCGCCGACTGGTTCGAGACGCTGGCTAAAGCCGAGCGTTCACACGCGAACCGTTATGCCAAGGCGCTTGAGGCGTTGGCGGACTAGGTTTTGTAGGGCGGCTCGGCCCGCCCTACGGTTCGATCCCCTCTCCCCTTGCGTGAGAGGGCGCTGGTTAAATTTTGGAGTGCAACCATGGCAGTAGAAGGCAATCTTCAGGCCCCGACGCGTCACGTCATCGACTGGAAAAATCCGGACTTTTTTAACGAGGAATCGTTGAACAGAGAGTTGGAGCGCGTTTACGACATTTGCCACGGTTGCCGTCGTTGCGTGAGTCTGTGCAACAGCTTCCCGACCCTGTTCGATCTGATTGACGAATCGAAGACGTTCGAGGTCGACGGGGTCGACAAAAAAGACTTCATGAAAGTCGTCGACCAGTGCTATCTGTGCGACGTCTGCTACATGACGAAATGCCCGTACACGCCGCCGCACGCGTGGAACGTGGACTTCCCGCATTTGATGCTTCGCGCGAAGGCTGTGAAGTACAAAAAAGGCGAAATCGGTATCGCCGAAAAATTTCTCGCATCGACCGATACGCAAGGCAAATTTGCAGGCATTCCGATCATTGTGCAAACCGCCAACGCGATCAACAGTACGAAATTCGCACGCGGCGTCATGGAGAGCCAGATGGGCGTTGATAAAGACGCCTGGATTCCATCGCTTGCCACGAAGAAATTCCGCTCGCAGGCGAAAGCTGCAACGCATACCAGCGCGCCTGTGAAAAACGGTGAACGTACGCCAGGAAAAGTGGTGATCTTTTCTACTTGCTACGTGAACTATAACGAGCCTGGCATTGGCATGGATCTACTCCGCGTGCTGACGCACAACGACATCACGTTCGAGATCGTAAACAAAGAGAAATGTTGCGGCATGCCGAAGCTCGAATTGGGCGATCTGGACGGCGTTGCTGAACTCGCAAGTTTCAATCTGCCTGTCCTCGCGAAGTACTCGCGCGACGGTTACGCGATCCTTACCGCTATCCCTTCTTGCACGCTCATGTTCAAGCAAGAAATTCCGCTCTTGCTGCCGGATCATCCTGATGCGAAAGTCGTACAGGCTGCGATGTGGGATCCGTTTGAGTACCTGATCGCGCGGCAAAAAGATGGCCTGCTGAAGACCGACTTCAAATCAGAATTGGGCCATGTCAGCTATCACATTCCGTGTCACAGCCGCGTGCAAAACGTCGGTAAGAAGACGGAAGAAATGTTGAAACTCGTTCCCGGCACGACGGTCAATACGGTTGAGCGTTGCTCCGGTCACGCTGGCACGTACGGCGTGAAAAAAGAGCATCACAAAACCGCCATGAAAATCGGCAAACCGGTGTTCAAAGCAATGATGCTGAACACGCCCGACTACATCTCGTCAGACTGTCAGCTCGCGGGGCATCACATTGAACAGGGCATTCGCGAAGCGGGCCTTGCTCCGGACAAAACGCCTGAGCTTTCGCATCCGATGAGCCTTATCGCCAAGGCGTACGGACTGTAGGAGCGGCTTGCCGCGACCACGTTCGTCAATACTTGAGCCGTTGATAAGTCCAACCGGGTCGCGGCAAGCCGCTCCCACAAGAACAGAGAACCACCTATGACGCATCTACAACATTCCGACCTCATGACGCTTGAGGCGTACAGCAAATACCTTAAAACCAACAAGCCGCAACTCATCGCGCATCGCAAATTGCGCAAGGTTTTGCTCGGCGAACATTTCATGATCCAGTTTGAAGACGAGCAAACCGTTCGTTATCAAATTCAGGAAATGTTGCGCATAGAAAAAGTCTTCGAAGAGCAGGGCATTCAGGACGAACTGGACGTTTACAACCCGCTGATTCCAGACGGCTCCAACTGGAAGGCGACGATGCTGATCGAATACGGTGACGTTAATGAGAGGAAGCGCGAACTGGCGCGGCTGATCGATTGCGAAGATCGCATGTTTGTAGAGGTCGAAGGGCAAGCGCGTGTGTACGCAATCGCTGACGAAGACCTGGATCGCGAGACCGACGAGAAGACCTCAGCGGTGCATTTCCTGCGCTTCGAATTCACCGCGCCGATGCGCGCCGCGCTACTCGCGGGCGCGGGGGTGAAACTGGGCTGCGACCATACCAACTATCCGCAGCACTGCGAGATCAACCCGGAAACGCTGGCCTCGCTGGTGAAGGACATTCGCCCGTAGGCGGCGCGGTCTAGCGGTTGAAACTGATTTCGGCCAATGTCGTAAACGACTCGCCAGTCGGCTCATAGCGCCACTGCTGCAGGGCGGTCCGCACGGTTCGATCAAATACACGTGGCGGATTTGCCTCAAGAATTTCCACACCTGTGACGGTGCCTCGTGCGTCGACCTGCAGCCGTGCGCGAACGGTGCCTTTATCGGTATCGGAGCCGCGTGGGAACAGCGGCTCGACGCGTGTGATCAATTTGATTTCACGCGTTGGTGCGGGGGCCGCGCGTGCGGGGGTAGCGACCGTCGGTGCGGCGGCGGCCACCACAACGGGCGTTGCCGCGATAGGAGCGGGCGCTGGCACAGCAATCGGTGGCGCCGCAGTCGCCGCTGCTTGCGCGGGCACGGTGCTCGGTGCCAAAGCTGTCGCGGCCGTCGCTGATGCGGGCGCAGCGTTCGTCGCCGCTGGCGTTGCGGCGACCGTGGTTGGCGCAACTGCGGAGGTAGCCGCAGGCGTCGCGCTGGCAGACTTGGTGGGTACAGCTGGCGCAGTTACCACCGGTGTCGCGGCAGCTAATGCGGCGGCGCTACGCGCTGCGGCGGCGTTGGGCGGCGTGGTTGCGGGCGCCGTCGGTGTTGGCGCGGGTGCCGCGACAGGAGCAGGCACCACTGCCGCACTCTTCGGCAGAACGGTATCAGCAGAGTCCGCAGAGCCAGTCGGCGTAGGCGCTTTCGGCGTCGCCGGTGCTGCGTTAGACGCGACCTGTGTTTGGGCGGGCGAACTGACGGGCGAGCCGCCGCGCAACATCCAGGCGGCTGCCGCCACCAGCGCGAGCGCGGCGACTGCAATTCCGATCATCATCGGCATTCGGGAGGGTGATTCGTTGGCGGCCGCGTTCATGCCCGATGTGGCACGCAATTGCATCGGGTCAAGTGGTGCAGGCTCACCGGATTGCACCAGGCCAAGTCTGGCAAACCGGTCCAGCGCGGCGTGCACCTCTTCAACGGGAAGCGCGATGCTGCTCGCGAGTTGCGAGACAGACATCGGCTGCGACAACAGCGTCAGGAGTTTTCTCTGGCGAACCGAGAGGCCAGCCGCCCCTATTTTGTTCTGATCAGTCGCGAGCGTCGTGGCGCTCCACAAGGCAGCGGTATCGAAAGAAGACGTTGACATGAATGGCTCGACGTGAAGCGCATGTTGCGCGATTTATTGTTGAGTTCAACCACATTCCCAACCCACGCGACACAGCTAAAGCCCCAAGTATTGCGCGGTGAGCAACGTAGTCATCCAGCGGCGAGACGGCTTATGGCCAAGCGCCGTTAAGACGACTGATTTCTACCAGATGTTTCCGCCGAATGACATTGCCGCGCCATTTTATTTTTATGAAAGCGATTGACGGGCTATACAGCTTTTTGATGAATCCTTTATTACATAAGGGATAGGTCAAAGAAAATTAAAAAGTCGACTTGTCGCATAAATGGGCAGTGTGGCGGCTTGCCTGGAGCGCCATTGCAGCTCGATCAGCTAAAAGCGCTGCCAAAAAAACGGCGACGCGTCCGCTCGTTCACGCTCAGCGTCTGAACGCAGAATCCGCCGGAAAGGTTTGATCAAATATCGGTCGCGACTGTCTTTCCAGCGCAACGGCGCGATCCATTTCCCCGCTGGTACGTAGCGCTTTTGCGTAACGCAGTGCATAGCGCGCCGTCTGTGGACGGGCGTCGCCCAGTCGGTCGTGTAGCAATTGCCAGGCGCGCTGCCTTGCGATCAGCTCGGCCGCGCTGTCGTTGTTCTGACGAGCCAGATCGGAGCGAAGCTCACTCACACGAACGCCGAGCCAGCTGTCCCTGATGGTGGTGAAAGTCTCTACTTCGTCAAGCAGGCGCACTGCCTGGGCGCGATCACCTGCGAGGAATTGCGCCCGTGCGAGAGCGACCACCGCGCTCGCAAAATCAAGGCCGCTGCGCTGCTTTTTGCGTGCGCCAGCAACCGCAGGCTCCAGGAAGACGACGACATCGGCAGCGCGATTGCCGGACGCATTCAATCGTGATTGCGCCAGCAGTTCGGGGGCTGGAACACCGATAGATCGTCAGCGGAAAACGCCTGCGGCCGGACTGGAGGTTAGCGTCACCACGGTCAATGCGTTGCCTTCGACGTTGGCGTAAGTTGCAGCGCAGGTGACACCGCTGGCGGTGCAAACGCTAATGCCGCCCGTTAGCGGTGTCGGCGGCGTGGTGGCTGACACGCTGCCGTTACCAATGACAGACACGCTCAGCACCGCTGCCGATTGCCGCAATTCCACCGGACCGATGTCGCATGCGCCGCCTTGGGGCGGGCGAAGCCGCGTTGATCCGTAGTGACAACCGCACCCGCTGCATTCATGCAGTCGCTGGCCACATCAATCACCGGACTACCCGGTTGCGGCAACATGGTCAGGCCAAAGCCGCCGCTGGAATACGTCGGGGCCAATGCGCCCAATTGCGGATCGGTGACCGTCGTGTTGACTTTACCGATGGTCGACGTGGCGCTATGACTGCTGCTTTGTGCCCCTATGAGTTTGCCGCCGCCAGTGCCGCTACTGGCGCCGACGCCGTTGGCGCGGGTATCAATCACAATATCGTTGCTGCCGCCTGTGTTACCCGCCGCAATCGAATTCACCAGGCTGAGCGTGGCACCGCTGCTGACCGTGCTAGTGCCGGGTGTCAGGCAGGGGTTGCCCCCGGCGCTGCAATTCGCGGCGGAATCGCCCAGGCTATAGATCGCGCCGCCGTCGGGGCTGCCGCTGCCGACGACACCGTCGCTGCCCGCGGCCACGCTGTTGGCCGACAGCGTGACGAAATCGAGCGTCAGCGTGCCGTTGTAGTTGAACAACGCACCGCCATAGCGCGAGCCGTTGCTCGCCCCGCCAATACTGCTGCCACTGCCGTTCGCGGCATTGCCGGACAACGTCGTGTTGGTCAGGCTCACGCTGCCGGCGTCGTTGAAAATCGCGCCGCCCATGCCGCCGCCGCCGCCGAAGCCGCCGCCGCCGCCGCCGAAGCCGCCGTCGCCTCCGTTGCTGTCGCCGTCGCTGCCATCGTTGCCGCCGCCGCCGAAGCTGGCCGCGCCGCCGTTGCCCGTGTTCGGTGAGTTCTGGCCTACCCCGCCACCTCCAAAAAGCCGTCACTCGCTGACCCTACATGCCCGCTCTGGGCGCTGTTGCTGGCCAAAGTGCAGCGCACAAGGGTTAGCGTGCCCTGATTGAAGATCGCGCCGCCCGCGCCCAGCGCGCCACCGCCAAATAAAGAGCCGCCGCCCAGCGCAAATCCGTTGCGCAAGGTCAACCCGAGCAAGCTCAAGCGGCTGCCGCTGTCGACATCGAACAGGCGAAAGTCGGCGGTACCGCTGGCCGAGGAACGCGTGATCGTCACGCCTTGCGTCAGCCCGTTCGCCGTGGCGTCAATCGTCAGCGTCTTGCCGCCCGTGATGAAAAACGCCGAGGGGCCGAATTCGGTGCTGCCCGCGTTGAGGTCGTTTCTGTACAGCGTGAGACTGATCGTGTGCCCGTCCAGCGTTGGGGCAAACTCAATGATGTCGCCCGAGGCGGCGTGGTTGATGGCGCCGCGCAGCGTGAGACAGCTATTGCTCGTGCAATCGTCGATGGCCAGCCAGCTAGCCTCGCCGTTGGTCGTGACGGTTAAGGTGACGGCGGCGGCAGGGAGCGCCGCGACGGATAGCCCTAAAGAAGTAGCTTAAACAGCGCAAGCGCGGTCAAGCGACGCATGGTTTCCCCTCAGTAATGATGATCGGCGGGCGGTAGTGCCCATTCAGGTTGCAACACAGTTCGGTTAGCTCAAGAAAATTCTGTGGGAGCGGTTCCACCGCGATTGCCCGTTGCGACAGAAATCGCGGTAGAACCGCTCCCACAGTCTTAACCGAACAGCATTGATTCAGGTTCATATAGTCCTAAGCGATCAAACACACCCCGACCTATCACCGGATTGAAAATATTTTTGTTGTGAGTACCAAAAAAACGGTATTTCGCACGATTTGATGGCCAGTGCAGAGCGTCAGGGCAGGCAGATCACTCTGCCTTGGCCGATGCGGCGAGGCGGGCGTCGCGGCGGAGCCGCGCCTACAACCTGCCTTTTTGCGTCGCCCGATACGACAGCGCCAGCGCGCACAGCAAAACGACCGCGCCAATCAGCGGCAACCAGCGATAACCGACGCTGCTGATCACCGCCCCGCCGACCGAGGTGCCAATCGCCTGACCCAGATAAATCATGCTGGTATTGAGCGCAATGCTCGCGCCTGCGAGCTCGGGAGACGCGCCCACAAGCCGCGCCTGCTGTGAAGAATTGTTGGCAAACACGCCTGCGCCCCACGTTAACGCACCGACGACGAAACCAATCCATATCGATCCGGCGGCAGCGAGTGTCAGCATCCCTGCACACATCGAAATCATCGAAATCGTCACATTCGAGGTTGCGCCATGCTGCCCGATTCGCCGCGTCGCCCATACGTTGCCAATGACACCGGCCAGCCCAAATAGCACCAGCGCCAGCGACAACGTGTTTGGCGACGGATCAAGGGTGTTTGCGACATACGGGGCGATGTAGGCAAACGTTGTAAATTGCCCGGAGCCGGACACCATCGTCACCAGCAATATCGCGATCAGTGCCGGATGCTTCGCGACCTGTATCCACGCGTCGCGCGACAGCGGCGCGCCGTGCAACCCTTTTGGCACGACGCGAAACACCCAGACGACGCCGATCAGACACAGCCCGGCGAACCAGCCGAAGGTGCCGCGCCAGCCCACATTCGCTCCGAGCCAGGCCGATATTGGGCTGCCTGCGACCGAGGCCACTGACCAGCCGAGAAACACCGCCGTGATCGCTGCCGAACGCCGCTCCGGCGCAATGACAATTCCGAGCGTGGCGGCGGCTTGCGGCGTGAAGATCGCAGCGCCTAGCAGGGTGATCGTTCGCAAAGCAATCAGCGTCGTAAGGTTCGGGGCAAAAGCGCACAACGCGTGGCCAATAGCGTATAGCGCGAGCGATCCGGCGAGAACGGTTCGCCGGTCAATCTGCGAAGTCAACGTCGCCAGAATCGGCGAGCCGAAGCACATCGCAATCGCCGCGATGGTGATCGTGAGCGCGGTTTGCGGCACCGTTGCGCCGAGATCGTTCGACAGCACGATCAGCAAACCCGGCGCCATCATGACGCCGGTGCCGATCAGAAAATTACCGAAGGTGAAGGCGCGAACGTAGGCGCGTTCGCATCGCTGTGGATCAGGCAGACGGCTGTTTGACAAAACGCCCCACCCCGAGTCCGATCAGCATTGCGAGCACCATCGCCGCGCCGGCGCCGATGAAGATGGATCGGGGCAGGTCGTGATCCATCAGCCAGCCAAAGATCGGCGCGGACACAGCGAGTCCGGCGTCGAGGCCCGAATACACCATGCCATAGACGCGGCCCGTCGCGCCGACCGGGGTTGCACGTTTGATCAGCAAATCTCGCGACGGCCCGGCCACACCGGTACCAAGTCCTGCCAGCATCACGAGAAGCAAGGTTGGAACGCCGCCCGCGACGCCTGACGCAGCGATGAACAGCAGCAATGCCGAGCCCGTTAGCGCGCCCGCGATGATGCGCTCGGGGTCGGCCCACTGTCGGCTGATCGCGAAACCGCCTGCCAATTGTCCGATTCCGCTGCACACGAGGTATCCGGTGAGCGCCGTGGCGGCGACCGTGAGCTTCAGGCCCGCGATGGCTTGCAGGGCCGGTGTTGAGAAATTCTGGATTGCCGAATTGCTAAACGTGAGGACGAAGAAAAACACAAAGCAGAGCCACACGACCGGCTGGCGCATGAAGGCGAGACTTGATTCCGGTGCCTTATTGCTCGAATCTGCTTTTCGGGCAGACGGCGAGGCGGCGAGAGATCGAGTGTCGATGGCGTCGCGAAAAATCACGGCTACGGCGAGCACGCAAAGCGCGAACCCCGCCGCCGCCCCAAGCGCCGTGCGCCAGCCAAATTGCTGCGCCATGAGCACCATCACCAGAGTTGCTGAGGCGTAGCCGAGTGTGCCGCTCAACCCATGCGCGCTGTAGGCGTGCCCAATGCGGCGGTGCGACACGCGCTGGTTGATGATGCTGTAGTCAATCGGATGAAACGGCGAATTGGCGATGCCGGCCAGTGCGGCCGAGGCCACGAGCATCGGGTAACCGTTGGCCAATGCACCGACGACGGCTGCCGCTGCGAACAACGCCAGTCCGCCAAACATGACGGCACGGGCACCAAACCGGTCCACCAGAAATCCGGCCGCCGCCTGACCCAGCGCGGAAACGAGGTAAAAAAGGCTGGCCACCGTTCCGAGCTGGGCGAATGACAGCGAAAACTCGGTTGCAAGCCACGGAAACAGCGGCGGCAGCAGGAGCTGGAAGAAATGGGAGGTGGCGTGGGCGAGGCCAACGACACTGATGGTCGTGGCGTCGGCCCGAAAAGAAGACTCGGGCGCGGAAACTAAACTACTCATTCGCTAAGCTTACACGTATGAGCACAGTAAATACCCTTCCCCGTTCCGGTGGACATCTGGTCGCCGATGCATTAATCACCCACGGCGTCGACACGGCTTTTGGCGTTCCCGGCGAAAGCTATCTCGCTGTGCTCGACGGCCTGTACGAGCACCGCAATGACTTTCGTTTTGTGATTTGTCGGCAAGAGGGCGGTGCCGCCTTCATGGCCGAGGCTTACGCGAAATTGACCGGAAAACCGGGCGTTTGCCTGGTTACACGCGGCCCCGGCGCGACCAATGCCGCGATTGGCGTGCACACGGCGTTTCAGGATTCATCGCCGATGATTTTGCTGGTTGGTCAGGTCGGCAATGATTTTGTTGAGCGCGAAGCGTTTCAGGAGCTGGATTATCGGCGAATGTTTGGCCCGATGGCGAAATGGGTCGCGCAGATCGACGACGCGGCGCGCGTGCCGGAATACATGGCGCATGCGTTTCAGATCGCAACGAGCGGGCGTCCGGGGCCGGTCGTGCTGGCGCTGCCTGAGGACATGCTGAGCGCGAAGGCGGTAGTCGCGGAGGCACGGGCGTTTCGCTCGGTGCAGTCGCATCCGGGCGCGGCGGATCTGGCGCGCATGACCGAGCTGCTTGCCAATGCCGAGCGACCCTTTGTGATCGCGGGTGGCTATGGCTGGACGCGCGATGCCGCGAAGCAGTTGCGGCTGTTTGCCGAGGCGAACGATTTGCCGGTGGGCTGCGCATTTCGCTTTCAGGATTGCATGGACAACTCACATCCGAACTTCGCGGGTGATGTGGGCATCGGCATCAATCCGAAGCTCGCGGCGCGCGTCAAAAACGCAGACGTTGTGCTGTGTATTGGCGCACGTCTTGGCGAGATGACGACATCGGGCTACACGTTGTTTGATGTGCCGGTACCGAAGCAAAAACTCATTCATGTGCACGGCGACCCCGCAGAGCTGGGGCGCGTGTATCAGGGCGAGGTGATGATTGCCTCGGGCAATGCGCAATTTGCCGCCGCGCTTTCGGGCGTCAAACTGGGCGACGCGCACGCCGCGCAGCGCAAGTCCGCGCTGACGGAGATTCGCGCTGATCTGGCCGGATGGCGCAGCTTGCCGCCGCTTTACAAGAATCGCGCTGAGCCCGCGAAACTCAATCTGTGGGAGGTTGTGCAAACGCTGACACGGCTTGCGCCAGCAGATTCCATCGTCACTAACGGCGCTGGAAATTTCGCGACCTGGGCGCACCGTTTCTGGCCTTACGCGGGCATTGAGACGTGTGGCAAATCGCAGCTTGCACCGACCAGTGGTGCGATGGGCTACGGCGTGCCTGCGGCGGTCATGTCGTCCATCGTCGCGCCCGAACGTACAACGATCAATTTCGCGGGCGACGGTGATTTCATGATGACGTCGCAGGAGCTGGCGACCGCCGTGCAATATGGCGGCGCGCCGATCTGCATCGTGTTCAACAACGGCATGTACGGCACGATTCGCATGCATCAGGAGCGCGAGCATCCGTCGCGTGTGTACGGCACGCAGCTGGTTAATCCGGACTTTGCGAAATACGCGGAGAGCTTTGGTGGCAAGGGCTTTACGGTCACGACGAACGCGGAATTTGATGCGGCCTTTGCGTCTGCGCTGGCGTTCACACGCACCGCGAAGAAGCCCGCCGTGATCGAGCTGAAAGTTGATCCGCAAGATTTGACGCCGGGTGCGACGCTGGATGCAATTAGCGAGACGGCGCGTCAGGCCAGGGGACTTTAAGGCGGACGGTTACGGCGAGCGAGCGTGTCTGGGCGCACCAACGGCTTGCCATGACCACGCTCTCGTGGCTTTTTCTTGGGAGGGTCTTCAATGCCTCGCCTGCGTCGCGTGTAGGGCACCCGGCGATTAGTTCGCCGCGTCAGAGTTTATTGGCTTTTTCGTGAAATGACGGCTGCATGAGGGTTAGACGGCAATCTTCGATAGAGTCAATATTTTGACTTTTGGCGCTCTAGCCCCTGTGCAACGGTCGATACATGCGAAAGCTGATAAATCATCAACTCAACGAAAACGCGCCGGGCCAGAACCAGAGCAGCACGCTGGTCATCACCAGATAACGCAAAAATTTCCCCAGCGCTCCATACAAAAAACACGGCCAGAACGGCAATTTGAGCCAGCCGGCGATGGTCGCAAGCGGGTCGCCAATCACCGGTAAAAACGCGAAGAAGCACGCCTTCGGACCGAGGCGCACAAGCCACGCCAGCGCCTTTGCCTGCACGCTCGAATGTTTGTAGCTCTCGTAAGCGCGTTTCACGCCGAACCCCATCCACCAGTTCACCGCGCCGCCCAGCGCGTTGCCCGCCGTCGCGACCAGAATGGTTTGCCAGTACAAGTCGGGGTTGAGTTTAATCAGCCCGAAGACAGCGGGTTCTGACCCGAGCGGCACCAGAGTGGCCGACACCAGACTAACGATGAATACCGTGGACAGACCGTATTGCGGCAACGCCAACGCTTGAAGGACACTCGCGAACCATGCTTCCATGACCTGCATTTTGCAGCATGGGCTGTGATGTCAAGCGCTAATCGCGCAATGCGGTGATTGCGCTGAGCGCAGCCATGAAACGGACCTCTCCGTGACCGCCGATTTTTGCGGTTGGTACATTCAGCGCGGCGAGTTCGGAGGCGATCATGGCGGTGATCGGCTGCCGCACATGCGCGCCGTCGCGTTGCTCGTCGGCGACCCAAGCGATGTCGGGCTCAAGCACTAGTGTTAGCGCGTAACGCATTTGCAGCGAGCGAGCGCGCGGCAACAGCGATTGATCGCCGAAAACGAAATCGCTGTAGATGGCGGTTAGCAGTGGCGCGGTGTCGCAGAACACGTAAGGTGCGTTGCCATTTCGCGCGCTGATCAATGCCGCCGATTCGTGAATCACCTGCGTTTCCAGGATTAATGATTGCTCGTCGCGCGTAGGTGTCCGCCGACGCGATTCGCAGAATTCACGCAGATATTCTGGCACCCACGGGCCATCGAAATGTGCGGCCAGCTTCTGCGCAAGCGTGGTCTTACCGGTGCTCTCGGCACCGATCAGGCAGATGAGTATGGGCTGCGTGCTCACAACGTGTTGAGACGCTTCGTCCACCCGATCCAGCCCCAAAGGGCAAGCAGGAAAAAGATCACGTACAACACGACCGTCAGGTGCAAACCTTTGTAAGTAAACAACGCAATACTGGCCGCGTTAACGACCAGCCACAGCGGCCAGTTCTCAATGAATTTACGTCCCAGCAAAACCGTGCCTACGATGCTGCCTGCCGTGACAAAACCATCGGCTAACGGCACGTCGGAATCAGTGATGGCGTGGAGCAACATCGCGCATACAACCCATAGCACGGCCCATGCACCTGCGGTCATCACCACGCCCTTGCCGTCGAGCCGCGCGATCTTCAGCGGTGAGTTTGAGTCCGCGCGATGTCCGCGCAACCACTGCCACCAGCCCCAAATCGCAGTGAGCGCGAAGAACGCATTCACGCCCGCCTCGCCATACAGTTTGCTCACGTAAAACAGCCACACGTAGAGCGCGCTGGCCAGAATCGTCAGCGGCCAACCCCAGTGAATCTCGAACACGTTGCAGGCGATGTTTGCGAGTGCGAGGACGAAGGCAATCACCTCAAGCCAGGTGACTGCGGTGCCGAGGAGCGTGAAGGCGGTTTCAAGCATGCCGCTTAGGTCCTTGTAGGAGCGGCTTGCCGCGACCCGAACCGCTCAATCGCGACACTGACACAGTATTGACGCGGTCGCGGCAAGCCGCTCCTACAAGTGCAGGAGGTTCGCGTCATCTCAAAAATCCACCGTCACACTACCGCGCACGGTACGGGGCGTCGACGGAAACAGATAAATTCCGCCCCAATACTGCGTCGGTGCTTCGCGCCAGTAGATGCGGTTGGTGAGGTTCTCAACGTTCAACCGGAACAACGTCGATTTGCCCATTAGTTTCGTTTGATATCGCACACCGGCATCGAGCTGCCACGCATTGGGCAGGACGACGCTGCCATCCGCGGTCACGTTTTTTCCGCTTTCAAAAACAGCCAACGCGTTCAACGAAAAACCAGGCAGCGCGGCAATTTTGTAGTCAGCAAACAGCGACGTCTTCACGCGTGGCACGTTAGTGACGCGCTGGCCGACGAGCGTCGGGTCAACTGCCTTGATGAACTTGGCGTCGAGCACCGTCATGCTGGCTTGCACCGACAGCGCTTCGTCCACGCGACCCGTCGCCGCCAGTTCAAGCCCACGATGACGCGCCTCTTTGCCGCCCGCGACGCGAATCGGTACGCCGCTTGCGGTTGCGACGTCATCCGCGTAAGGTTTTTCGATGCTGAATAATGCAGCGGTGAGGAGAAGGCGATTGCTCGCTTGCCACTTTGTGCCGATCTCGGTTTGCCTGCTCTTGAGCGCGGGCAACGCGGCGCCGTAATTGACAAAGCGCGATGCGCGATTGGGTACGACTTCCAGTTCCACGCCTTGACCCCAGGATGCATAAAGCATCGTGCTGGCGGACGGTGACCAGGCGAGGCCTGCCCACGGCGTGATGACTGTTTGATCATAGGCGACCGCTTCAGATGCATCGCTCCGCTCGCTCGCCCGATTGAGCCGCGACACCCGCACCCCAGAGAACGTTTGTATCGTCGCGGTGACATCGGTGCGCAGGCTCGCATAGCCTTCGATCGCGCGCTCCCGGCTATCGGTGTTGAGCGTCGTCAGCGATGGATCGGCCGGAAGTGCGACAGGCGCATAAATATTCGTGCTGCCCACGTAGTTGTAAGCCTGCGTCGGCGGCAAATCCGCGCGGATGCTGCGACCGGCAAAACCGAAACGCACGCTGTGCCGCATACCGAATGCGCCGAATTTTCCGTCAAGATACGCGTCCCAACTCGACACTTTGCGCTTCTCGCCTTCACTGCGATAGTCGTAAATATCGACGTCGCCGTTAGCACACAGGCCGGGATAAACGTAGTTTGCCGCGTTGCTGCATCCGTCCGGGAAGGCGAGACGATCATTCAGTTTGCTGTTCTGCACGTTGGCCGCGACGCGCGCCTGCCAGTCGGCGTTGAAGCGATGATTCAGCGCGACCTGCGCGGTGGTGGTTGTGGTCTGAAACGGCAGCGACCAGGACTGATTGTTGAGATTCAGTCGGGGGTTGATTCGTGTCGGCAAGGTGTCGCCGACGCCGTCGCCGTTGATGTCCAGCAGGCCGACGCCGGGAACGTCCGGTTGCGAGCGGCGGTGGTATTCAAAGTCAGCCGACAGCGACGTCTGCGAATTGAGCTGTGTGGCCATCGCAAGGCTCGCGAACTGCCGGTCGCCGTTGGTGTGATCGAACTGCGAGCGCAGGCGTTCGGCGGCGACGTTGAGCCGTACGCCGACGCTGCCAAAAGACGTATTCGCATCAACGTGCGCCTTAGCCGTGCCGTATTGGTCGCCGCTCACTGTCACTGTGGTGAAGGCTTCCTTGAGCGGAACTTTGGTGACGTAATTCACCAAGCCGCCGGGCGCGGACACGCCCGATTGCAAGCCGGCAACGCCTTTCAGAATTTCGATGCGTTCCTTGTTTTCAAACGCAATCGGGGCGTAGTTCGTCATCGCTAAACCGTTGCGCCGGAAATTGCCGGTCTGGTCGAGCAAAAAGCCGCGAATCGACAGACTCTCGATGTAGCCGAGCGTGTTGTAAGAATCGGCAAGCGACGAATCGAGCTTCAGCGCCTGTGACAGCGTTTGCGCACCCGTGCTGGCGAGCAAATCAGAGCCAATCACGGTGATGCTTTGTGGTGTTTTGGCGAGCGGGGCGTTAAAACCACCCACCTCGGCAGTGTCGGCGTCGAGCACGGGCGCGGACTTGCCAGTGACCGTGATCGGTTCGATCTTTTGTGGCGCGGGTTGAGGTGCGGCGGTCTGCGCGAACGCAGCACACGAGAAGCCAAAAACTAACGCTGAAGCCAGCGGTTTTTGTACGGTTTTCAGACAAGAAGCCATCGAATTTCCTTTATCGACGGCAGGGCAGAAGTACACGAACTAACCCGGAGAAACCGGATGAAATCGGCGACGCTTCCCTGCGCAAGAATTACCTTGATCAAGTTCCAGGGTGTCATCTCAGCCGCCTTCCGCACAAATTCTGCGGAAGCCAGCACCCCTAGCGTTTATGGGCATGCAATCTGCATGTCCACAATGAATTGTAGACGCGAGCGAAGGCGACAACTCTTTTACACTCGCGCCTGACGAAAATTGTGATGCGGCGCTGGCTGCCGCAAGCTCCCAAAATCGACGAGGATTGACTGATGCTGCTGGGCTTTGTATTTCTCTATTTGCTGATCACGATTGGCATCGGCCTTTGGGCGGCGCGCCGCGTAAAAAACACGGCCGACTTCGCGATTGCGGGGCGCAGCCTGCCGCTTTACATGATCGTCACAACGACCTTTGCGACCTGGTTCGGCAGCGAAACGGTGCTCGGCATTGGCGCGAAATTTGTGCAGGGCAATTTCGGAACGGTAGTAGAAGACCCGTTCGGCGCGGCGTTTTGCCTGATCTTCGTCGGGATGTTTTTTGCGGGGAAGCTCTACAAATTAACGCTGTTGACGATCAGCGATTACTACCGTCAGCGCTTCGGCAAATCGGTAGAAATTTTGTGCTCCATCATCATCATGCTCTCGTATCTGGGCTGGGTCGCAGCACAGGTGACGGCGCTCGGGCTCGTGTTCAACGTGCTCTCAGCGGGCAGCATCACGTTCGAATGGGGCATGGTCATCGGCGTCGTCTCCATCCTGATTTACACGCTGTTCGGCGGGATGTGGAGTGTGGCCGTGACTGACTTTATCCAGATGATTGTGCTCGTCATTGGGCTCTCGATCATCGCCGTGATCGCGGGCGACATGGCGGGCGGTGCCGATAAAGTGGTCGCGTTTGCACAGAGCAAAGACATGCTGCGCTTCTTCACGCCACCTTCGGAAACGCCGGTCAAAGACATGTTGTTCTTTTTCGCTGCGGGTATCACCATCATGCTTGGTTCGATTCCACAGCAAGACGTGTTTCAGCGCGTGATGTCGGCAAAGGACATCAAGGCGGCGACACGTGGGCCGGTGATTGGTGGCATTTGTTACCTGCTGTTTGCGTTCGTGCCAATGTTTCTGGTGGTTGCCGCGCTGGTGATTTTGCCGGAGCAAACGGCTGAATTGCTGAAAGGCGATACCCAGAAAATTTTGCCGACGTTAATCTTGACGAAGATGCCGCTGATCGCGCAGATCATCTTTTTTGGTGCGCTGCTCTCCGCGATCAAATCCACGGCTTCCGCCACCTTACTCGCGCCCAGCGTCACGTTTGTCGAAAATATTTACAAGCACTTCAACAAACACATGAACGATCAACAAACGCTCAAAGCAATGCGAGTCACCGTGCTGCTGTTCTCCGTCTTTGTGCTTGGCTATGCGATGGCGTCACGGGGCACCAAAATTTACGACATGGTTTCGGGCGCGTATCAGGTCACGCTGGTCGGTGCCTTCGTGCCGCTGGTGTTCGGTTTGTACTGGAGTCGCGCGACGACCCAGGGCGCGCTCGCCTCAATCATCTTCGGCATTGGCGCGTGGCTGCTGTTTATGATCGTGCCGGGCTGGGGCGAGGCGTTCCCGCAGCAACTGGCCGGTATTCTCGCCGCGTTTGCCGGGATGATCGTCGGCTCGCTCGTGCCGCAAAAAATCGCCAATCACACCGGGCATATCCATCACTTTTTGGGATCGTCGGAACGGGCGTGATCGGTTGCTGTTGGCTAGGTCGAGCATCAGCTTTTCGGCGATGTGACGTTTGGATGCGGGCTAGAAGCGGTAAACGACATTTGTCGACTTGGCGAAAAATGCACCTCGTTCCGCTGGCAATAGCCTTTCTAGCGCAGAGTTATTGCCAGAGTGTGGCTGCGACCTCGACTGAAAGGAACCCGACGCGACCCCAGTCTCAAGCCGGCTTACTAGAATTTCATGCGCTTGAAAATACTTTCAGGCACATGCGTAATGATCAGCATGACCAAGCGCCAGAAACCCGGTAGGTAAACGACGTCGCGCTTCTTGTCGATGGCGTTCACAATGCCCTTGGCGATAGCGTCAGGGGTTGCCCAGAGCGCGCCTTTTTTCGCAATATGCGCCGTCATCGGCGAGTCGATGAAACCGGGTTTGACGGTGACCACGTGCACGCGTCGCGCCGCCATCCGTGAGCGGAGGCCGGAGCAGAACGCAGTGAGCCCCGCTTTCGCTGCGCCGTACCCATGATTGCTGCCGCGCCCGCGATCTCCGGCGACTGAAGAAATCACGGCAATCGTGCCGCCGTTCGCGCTGTCCGCGGCCATGCGCTCGGCCAGGCTTTGTGCCCACACCGCGGCGCTGGTGAAGTTCGCAGTGAGCTCACTAACCAGATACGCGGCGTCGCTATCTGCACGCGCTGAATCGGTGAGGCTGCCGTAGGCGACGAGCGCAACGCGCGGTACGTTCATGGCGCGTACTGTTTCTGTGATGAAAGTGGTGTTGGTCAAATCGCCGACGACGGTGGCGACCGTTAGTGCTCCGCGCACGCGCGCGTCAGCGGCGACGCGTTCTAGCTCGCCTGCGTTGCGCGCGATGAGTGTGAGTTCCATGCCGCGTTGCGCCCAGATGCGTATCGCGGCTTGAGCTACGGCGGATGTCGCGCCCACTACGACTACGTTTGTTTTATTCATCTTGCAAATCCTGTGAAGCCGTGACGCGTCGCCAGAAAGACGACGAAATCGCCGGATCACGCGCTGCCTCCAACTCGCGCCATTGCGGGAAAAATCGTTGAAACATGGCGGCGGACATACGCGCGTCTTTCGCTGGGTACACGCGTCCGCCGACATCGGCGACCATCGCGTCGGCACGATCCAGCGCGCGACGATCTTTTTCATCGGGCGCGGGAATGTCGAGTGCCACGGTGGTTCCCGAGATGGGGAAACTCATGAGTCCAGGCGACGGCATATCGCCAAACGTTTTGATCACGGCTAGATAACTTGCGACGTGTGCTTCGCGCAAATGCGTGAGAATTTTTGGCACCGTTTCGCGCGCTGCAGCGGTCGGAACGACGAACTGGTATTGCACAAAACCCCGTTTGCCATAGGCACGATTCCATGCGTTCACTGCGTCGAGTGGAAAAAAGAATTGCCACAGCGGGATCGTCTCACGCGTCGCCGTGCGCAGTGCTTGCGCACGGTAGTAGAGCGCGTTGAAAGTTTTCGCACTCCATGCACCGAGCAGCCACCGCGGCGCGTCCATTGGCATTGTCAGTCGAGCGGGTTGCGGAGCGAGCCATTCGTCGGGCCCGTCGCAGTGCCGCCCGCGAAAAAACACGCCGCGCAGATTCGGGTCCAGCGTGTCGATCCAGCCGACGGTGTATTCCCAATCTTTGCTCGCCGCGTCGAGCGCGAGATAGCTGTCGATCGTGCCGTCGCCGCCGAATAGTTTGGTGTCTTGTTCAATACCGGGGCCACGAACACAGTCCAACTGCAACGTGACTTCCTCGATTAGACCAGTGAGTCCTAGCCCAGCAACGGTGTTTCTGAATAAGGTGTCACTTGGTTTGAGGTCTATTGAGCCCCAATCTGAGCGACGCAGCTTCATCCCCAAAACGCTCTTGCCGAAGGTGCCCCAGCGATGATGATTTTTGCCATGCACGTCGTTCGCAATCGCGCCTCCGACAGTGACATAACGCGTGCCGGGAACGACCGGTAAAAACCAGCCGCGTGGCAGCATGGCTTCCGCGATATTGGCGAGCGATGCGCCCGCCTCGCACGTGAGCACGCCATGCACATCGTCAAACGCCAGCAATCGATCGCGGCGAAATGTGTGCAGCAACGTGCCGCCGTCGTTGACGCAAACGTCGCCGTAACTACGTCCCAGCCCGCGCGGCAGGTAGAGGTTCGAAGCCTCGGCAACGAGTGGGCCGCCATCGACAAACCTGTGGGTCTGATTGGCGATGTAACCGCGTCCCCACGGCTGATCGAGCGAAAGCGGGTTCACCTTAGCTGTCTATTCCAGCAACAATGGAATCCACAACGTCCCCAGTATCGCCAGCAGACAAATCGCAATAATCGCTAGCCAGACATTCGTCCAGCCGGTGCTCGTACGCACGACCACAGAAGCAGGCGGCGAGTTCCGCTGCTCCAGCGCCTGATGAATCAGGCGTGGCACCTGCGGCAATGCGCTGGAGAGATAGGGCGCTTGTTCAATCAGGCGCTGCCACATCGCTTCGGGCCCTACCTGATCGCGCATCCATTTTTCGAGGAACGGCTGTGCGGTGGCCCATAAATCGAGGTACGGATCAAGCTGACGACCGAGGCCTTCGACGTTGAGTAGCGTCTTTTGTAGCAGCACCAGTTGCGGCTGAATCTCAACGTTAAATCGTCGTGACACCTGAAACAGTCGCAGTAGCACTTTGCCAAACGAAATGTCCGCCAGCGGGCGATCAAAAATGGGTTCGCAGACGCTGCGCACGGCGCTTTCCAGTTCATCCACGCGCGTGCCAGGCGGCACCCAGCCGGACTCAATGTGCGCGGTGGCAACTCGGCGGTAATCGCGGCGAAAGAACGCCAAAAAATTCTCGGCCAGATAGCGCCGATCATTGTCATTCAACGTGCCGACGATGCCGAAATCCATGCCGACGTACTGGCCCAGATTTTCTAGATTGGTGCGAACAGCGATATTGCCCGGATGCATGTCTGCGTGAAAAAAGCCATCGCGAAATACTTGTGTGAAAAAAATCTCAACACCATCGCGTGCCAGCCTTTTGATGTCAACGCCCGCGGCTCTCAGTTTGTCAATTTGACTCACCGGCGTCGCGTACAGCCGCTCCATGACCATCACGGTTTGCTCGCACCAGTCCCAGTGCACTTCGGGCATGTAAAGGAGCGGCGAACCCGCGAAGTTTCGGCGCAGTTGCGAGCAGTTACCCGCTTCGCGCACGAGATCCAGTTCGTCATGTAAATACTTGTCGAATTCGGCGACGACTTCGCGCGGTTTCAGGCGGCGACCGTCGGCGCTGAATCGCTCAACCCAACCCGCAAGTACGCGCAGTATCGCGAGATCACTCTCGATCACCGGCTTGATATTGGGACGCAATATTTTGATGGCGACATCGCGACTCTCAAAGGTGTCGGCAACTTTCAGCTGGATCGCGCCGAAATGCACTTGGGCGACGCTGGCGCTGGCAATCGGCGTCCAGTCGAAGCTGGCGAACACCTGATCAACCGGTCGCCCGTAGGCTTTTTCCAGTACTACCTTCACTTCTTCTGCCGGAAATGGCGGCACACGATCTTGCAGCAGGGACAATTCGCTTGCGATATCAGGCGGGATTAAATCGGGGCGCGTCGACAGCACCTGTCCGAACTTGACGAAGCACGGGCCGAGCGATTCGAGCGCCAGCCGGAGCCGTGCGCCACGCGGCGCGTCGTGTTTGCGTGACCCGAGCAATTTTCCGAGGCCGCGTAGCAGCAGATTGGGAGAATCAGTGAGTACAAATTCGTCGAGTCCATATCGGTGAAAGACGCTGACGATTTTGGCAAGACGGAATAAACGCATGCCTCGATTCTAAGAGGCGTCGCTGGTGAGCTTGTCTATCATCCGAAGTGCAGAGAAAGGATTTCATCATGAACGTCTTGCCCGTATCGACGGATGTCTACGCAGCCGACCCATTGTTTGATCTGGCCCCAGTGTCGTTGTGGTTAGAAGATTTCAATGCGGTTTACGAGTTGTTGCAGTCGTGGCGCATCGCGGGTGTGACCGACATTGGCAAATATCTGTCAGAGCGACCCGCCGGGATCGCAGAGTATTTTTCGCGCATCAAAGTGCTGAAAGTCAATCAGCGCACGCTGGATTTGTACGGCGCGAAGGACGTGAGTGCGTTACTGGCGGCGGGCGACACCCTGTTCGATAACAGCGACACGTCTGCTGCGATTGCTGAAATCTCGAAGCTCTGGAATGGCGAGACGTCCTACCAGACCGAGACGATCAATTACACGCTTGATCGCCGTGCGCTGAACATTCGCCTTAACGTGAATCGTCTGGAAAACGTTGCCCGACCGTGGGATCGCATGCTGATGGCGCTTGAGGATTTCACCGAGCAGAAGCGGGCTGAGAAGTCAGCAGCTGAGAACGAGGCTTATGCCCGCGCGCTGTTCGATCTTTCGCCTGTGTCTTTGTGGGTTGAGGATTTCAGCGAAGTCAAAGACATGTTGGACGATGTTCGCGCTCAGGGCATCACCGACTTCCGCACTTTTGTGGATGTGCATCCTGAGTTCGTGTTGTCGTGCATGGAGCGTATTCGGGTGATCGACGTAAATCGGCAAACGCTGACGCTCTTCGGCGCCGCCAGCAAAGACGAATTGCTCGGGCGGTTGTCGGAGATTTTTCGTGACGAAATGTCGCGTTCGTTTGGCGAGCAGTTGCTTGATTGCTGGAACGGCTCGCTGTTTCAGTCGAGAGAGACGCTTAACTATTCGCTACGAGGGGATCCAATTCATTTGCACATGCAATGGGCAGTGTTACCGGGGCACGAGTCGAAATGGGATCTTGTGCAAGTCGCGCTCACGGACATCAGTGCGCGAAAAAAGGCCGAGACGTATCTCGAATTCCTCGGCAAACATGACGCGCTTACCAAGCTGCGCAATCGTGCGTTCTACGATGACGAAATCAGCCGTCTGAATCGGCGTGGGCCGTTTCCAGTTGGCGTGCTGTCGATCGATTTGAACGGCTTGAAGCGCGTCAATGACGAGTTTGGTCATGCTGTGGGCGATGCGATGTTGCGGCGTGCGGGAGAGGCGCTGAAAAAGACGTTGGGAGAAATTTTGCAGGCCGCACGCGTGGGCGGCGATGAATTCGTCTGCTTGCTGCCGCGTTATGGCCCCGCTGAGGTCGCGACGCTCAAGGAGAGCCTGCGTATGGTCGTCGAGTTGAATAATCAGTTCTATCAGGGCCCGCGACTGTCGTTGTCGGTGGGCTCGGCTGTGTGCGACCGCGCGGGTGAGCTGGAGCTTGCGCTGCGCGCTTCCGATGACGCGATGTATGTGGCGAAGCGTGCGTATTACGCGGCAGAAGGTTTGGATCGGCGAGGAGCGTAGTCTGGCTCCTGCAACACGCAGCACGGATTTCTTTAAAATCAAGGCGTTGCATCCTTCTTCGCTCGCCTAATCCGCGTGCTTGCTCATGCCCGATCCTTCAGCGCCGATTCTCTGGCAATTTTCCCTCTCGACAATCAACGCCCTCGTGTGGCTTTTGCTGTTGTTGCTCGGACTTGTCATGGGGCTCAAGATGCGCTGGGGACGGCTGGTTGCCATCACGGCATTTTTAACGCTTGATCTGATTGCGTTCGGCGCTTTTGTGCGGCTCACCGACAGCGGGCTCGGCTGTCCGGATTGGCCCGGTTGCTACGGGCAATTGCTACCGGCACAGGCCAGCACACAAATCAATCAGGCCATCGTGGATCAAGGGGGGGCGCACGGCCCGGTGAACCACGTCAAGGCGTGGATCGAGATGCTGCATCGCTATGTGGCGTCGTTCATCGGTGTGCTGATTCTGGTCATGTGTGTGCGTGCGCTGATCGCCAAATTTCGCGATGGAGGTTCGTCATGGTTGCGTGCGGCGAATGAATTCGGCTCTGTAAGTGTGGGCTTGGCGTGGCCGCTGTTGCTGTTGATCGTTGTGAGCCTGCAAGGTTTGTTCGGCAAATGGACGGTGACACTGAAGCTGATGCCGATTGTCGTTACGACGCATTTGATGGGCGGCATGCTGCTGTTCGCGCTTTTGATCTGGTTCTGGATGCGCGAACGGCACCGCGCGGGCGAGACGCGCGCGATGACGATTATGGTGTCTGGCGGCGTGAAAGTGATCGTTTGGGTCGCGGTGATCACACTGGCGGTACAAATTTTTCTTGGCGGCTGGGTTAGCACCAACTACGCAGTCATGGCGTGTGGCGATTTCCCCGGATGCAATGGTCAATTGCAGCCCACCGTGGCGTGGAATGAGGGCTTCACGCTGTTGCGTGCGCTGGGCCGCAACCCCGACGGAAGCTTTCTCTCGATAGAGGGCTTGCGTGCAATCCACTGGGCGCATCGTGTCGGGGCATTAGTCACGACCGTTGTGGTGATCGCGGCTGCGGTTGCGCTGCTGCGCGCGCATGCGGCGCTGCGTCGACAGGCGATATGGATTAAAACCGCGCTGCTGCTGCAAGTCGTGATTGGCATCAGCACGGTGCACTTCGCAAAGCCGATTCTGCTGGCGACGGCGCACAACTTGGTTGCCTCTGCCTTGCTCGCCATGCTGCTAGTCGCGGCGTATCGCGTCAGTGGTCCGAAATCCACGACCGATTTCGCGGTTTCGACGACACTTCGTAAGCAAAAGTAACAGCCCCCTTGGCGGGCCATTCGCGTCAACGGCTTATTCCAGCGCATCGTTTTGTAACAACATTCGCAAATTCAGGGAGACCGTCATGCGCCAGCCATCAACCCGTTTAATTTCTGCTGCCCTCACCAGCTGCGCGCTGGCACTGGTTGCCGGCGGTTGCGCCGTCGCGGTGCGCGGCCCTCTCCCTCTGGGGCCAGTGGTTTACGTGGATCGCGCGCCGCCTGCCCCGTACAACGAAGTGGTCACCGTTGCGCCGGGGCCGGGTTATGTCTGGATTGGCGGGTATCACGGCTGGACAGGCCGCGACTACGTGTGGAATCGCGGTTACTGGACGTTGCCAGCGCGCGGCTATACCCGCTGGAGTCCCGGTTATTGGCATCGTGACGGTCGCGGCCACTACTGGATTGCCGGTCGTTGGCAATAACAGCTTTTCGGCTAAACGACCACAGCGCAGGGGTTATAGGTCGTTTTGTTGAAATGTCAACTATGCCATATTTTTGCGTTTAGACCCAATGTACAGGTCGTTTCATTGAAAAGCTGATGAAAAGGGCGATGGTTGAACGGGAGCACGGGGCGGCGTCCGTTGCCTACGGCTGCGGTGCTCACAGATTCTGGGTCAATCGTCGAATGCCGTCTTCGAGCTTCGGCAAGCTCACCGCATAGGCCATCCGCACATGCTCCAGCGAGCGGAATTCGCCAAAGTCGATTCCGGGTGCGAAGGCAACGCCGGTGCGGTCGAGGATGTCGCTGGCGAAAGCTTCGCTGTTGTTGGTGAATGCGCTGACGTCGGCGTAGACGAAGAATCCGCCGTCGGGGAGGAGGGGGATTTTGAAGCCAATTTGGGTGAGTGCGCTGGCGAAGTAATTTCGTCGGGCTTCGAACTCTGCGCGCCGAGCTTCGGCAATGGCGTAGCCCGCGTGGGTGAAGCAGGCGAGCGCGGCGTGTTGCGACAGCGCGGCGGGCGAGATGTAGAGATTCTGCGCGAGTTTTTCGAGGTCGCGAACGTGGCGCTCCGGCGCGACCAGCCAGCCGAGTCGCCATCCAGTCATGTTGAAGTATTTGGAGAAACTGTTGACTGAAAACGCGTCATTGGTATGCGACAGAACAGTTTCAGGTTTGCGACCGTAATTGAGTCCAGAGTAGGTTTCGTCGGACATCAGCACGCCGTTGTGTGAGGCGACGCAATCCACTATGCGCTTCAGTTCGCCTTCGCGAACGCTGGTGCCGGTCGGGTTCGATGGGCTGGCGACCAGCACACCTTTGGTCTTTGCTGTCCATGCGCGATCAATTAAATCGGCCGTGAACTGATAGCGCTCCTGCGGCCCCACGGCAATCGTGCGCGGCACGCCTTCCATCACGCGTACGAAATGGCGATTGCACGGATACGACGGATCGGTCAGCAGAATTTCGTCATCACGATTGACGATCAGCGCGCAGGTCAGGAGCAACGCCGCTGATCCGCCCGCCGTCACAATGATGCGCTCCGGCGCAATGTCGAGCCCGTGAATGCGTTTGTAGTGACCGCTGATCGCTTCGCGCAGCGGTCGGATGCCGAGCGCGCTGGTGTAATAAATCTGCCCGCTCGCGAGCATCGTTTGCGCAGCATCGATCACCGGCTGGGGTGTCGGAAAATCCGGCTCTCCGATCTCCATGTGAATAATGTCGCGACCCTGCGCTTCAAGGGCGCGGGCATGTGAGGCGATCTCCATGACATGGAAGGGTTCGATGTGATTGAGGCGCTTAGCGAGCATGGAGCGGGTACGAAATTGATGCAGGGACGGCAGCGGGCGCTACGCTCCCGGGTAATTCAGGGCGCGGAGCAAGACTTGCCAGCGTGAATCCGCATGATACTTTTTGAAGATGAGCGCGTTCGGCAGCATCATGACATGAGGGTCGCGGCTGTTGGCAACAGTCATCGCATGATTGAAAAAAGCGGCGTCGTCCTTGCCGCCACTTTCGATGTACATGCGAATATAGTGTTGTGTGCCCGCAGCAATCGTCGACGTGTCCGTATAGCGGGCGCAGAGCGCACGAGCCTCATCAAGCGCGCCACGCGCGGCCAGGCTGTAGCCCACGTGCATCATGGCGCTTACCGATGCGGGATGCTGCGCGAGCGCGATCTGGGAAACACTGGCGGCGGTCGCGTCATCGCCCGACATTTCGAGCACTGAGCAGAGTGTTTCCTGCCGCAGCAACGAATCCCCGAGTGCTCGGCGGCCGTCTGCGATGCAGGCCAGCGCGTCGTCGGTTCGCCCGGATGCGGCCAACGCCAGCGCGTAGTGATAGCGGGCAGGCGGTGCTAGTGGGTCCAGCGAAAAGACATGTGCGTAGGTCGCGACGGCTTCAGCAAGCTGCCCAAAACACATCTGGATAAATGCCAGCCGTCCGTTCACGCCGCCGTGATTGGGTGCCAGCGCTGCAGCACTCTGCGCACGCTTTAGCGCTTCGGTCCATTGCAGCGATTCCGTAATCAGCAGATATGCCGAGAGCGATATCGCCTGCGCGTTGTTCGGATCGAGTGCGAGCGCGCGCTGCAAAGCATCGGCGGCAGACGGCACGCCGTCAGCCGTTGCCGTGCTCGTAAGCACAGAGCGCTGCGAATATCGAACCATTGCCAGCACAAACCACGCATCCGCGTGCTCGGGCACAAGCTCGGTTGCACGCTGGGCCAGCGTTTCCGCGTAGGTCAGGTTATCCGGCATCTGCGTGACATTGAGGCCCCGCGCCTGATCGATCAGGCTTTGCGCCTGCGGACTGATTGACGCAGGTAGCGTTGGCGCAGCAACAGGCGCAGTGCCGCCCGGTTTGAGCGAGCGCAGCATGATGTCGATCAGCGCTTCCTGCAATTCGCGACGCTCGCTGCTGGCGAAGGTAAATGCATGGCTCCACAGATGCGTGCCGTCGCTACCGAAGATGAGCTGCGCGGTTACACGCAGCCGATCTCCCACGATCTGCACGCTGCCTTCGAGCAGTGCGTCGGCCGACAGGTCGCGGGCAACGCTCCGTATGTCAATCGTCATGCCCTTGAAACGGAAGCTTGAGGTGCGCGCGATCACGCGAACATCAGGCACCCGCGTCATCGCATCGATGATGTCTTCGGTCAGCCCGTCGCACAACGCTTCGTTTTGTGGGCTACCCGTGAAATTGGCGAGCGGCAATACGGCGATGCGTGGCAGATCGGGCAAACCCGGGGGCGTGGACCGGCGGATGATAGGTGTGTATCCGCCGCGCTGAATTTCAAAGCGGAGGCCACTCTGGCGGCCTTCGTCGGCGTAGTAGCGATCCAGAAGTTCGCGCAATCGGTTGACCGAAACCCGCACGATGCCGTCGGTGGTGGAGTCGTATGTGCTGGCGCTACGCCCGAACACGTCAAGCGCAATAGCACTTTCCTTGAGTCGTCCGGCGTGACCCGAGCGCTTGCTGTCGATCAGATAGCGCAGCAAATCACGGGCGCGGGCAGCGCGCGCAAACGTGCGGCTCTCAAGTGCACGCAGAAGCTCAGCGGCAATCAGCGATTCGCTAGGGTCCATCGATATCCGGGCCTTTGTTATGTCCGGATTTTCCTTCTTTTTGCGTCGAGGAGCGACAGACTTTTGGGCGGTTCCAGAAATGAGTCTGTGGAGATTCGCTCTAGCGCAATGACAGACTTAGGTGGCCATGCTCGCGCGCCCATGTCGAGAGCTGATCATCCGGATCGACAACTACAGGGGTGTTGACTGCCCGCAACAGCGGCAGGTCGTTGATCGAGTCACTGTAAGCCGTACTCGCGTAATCCGCAAGCGTCGTGCTGCGTGCAGCGAGCCAGGCGTGCAGCCGTGCAACCTTGCCGTCTCTCATGTTGAGCGTGCCGTGAGTGCGTCCGGTGAATTTTCCGTCGATCAATTCGGGGTCGGTGGCAATCAGACTCTCGATCTTGAGGTGGCGCGCCGTCAGTTCGGTGATGAAACGATTGGTGGCGGTGGTCATGACGACCAGATCGCCTCCCTTGAGGTGATGCTGCACCAGCGCATGCGCGGCAAACGAGATACGGGGGATGATTTCACTAGCGAGAAAATCCTGACGTAAGAATTCCCAGTCGTCAGGGGTACGCCCGGCCAATGTGCCGACGTAGAACTCGCTGAACGCTTGCGTCGAAACTGTGCCGGCCCGGTAACGCGCGTCCATCTCTGCGTTGCGGGCGGAAAATGAAGCGCTGTCGAGCACGCCGCGCTGAACTAGAAAGTTGCACCACAACACATCGCTGTCGCCACTGAGCAGCGTGTTGTCGAGGTCGAACAGCGTGAGTTTAGGCCGCACGCTTTTAGTCGTCATGCGCTGCGCAAATGCCAAGCTTTCGGGCGACAGAACGTCTGAACGCCATAGGTCGAAAGCGTCAAACCAATGCCGGAGTCGCCATAGCCGCTCCACGGCAATCGCGGACTCACGCGGTCGCAGCAGTTCCAGTACACACTGCCTGCGTTCACGCGAGACAGGACGCTGCGCGCGCGAGCTTCGTCGGGCGTGAACACGCCTGCGGTCAAGCCGTAGCGCGTGTCATTCATTAGCGCTACGGCTTCCTCGTCTGATTTGACTTTCTGAATGCCAATGATCGGCCCGAAACTTTCCTCACGCATCAATTCCATCGTGTGATCGACGTTAGAAAACACTGTGGGCGTGTACCAATTGCCCGGCCCCGGCAGGCGATGACCACCAACATGCAGAGTCGCGCCTTTGGCAGTAGCGTCCTTGGCTTGTGCGTCGAGAACGTCGAGCTGTGCTGCCCGCGTCATGGCACCGATGTAGGTGTCCTCGCTCATCGGATCGCCGACTTTGAATGTCTTCACTTCTTCGACAAAGTGCTGCAAGAACTCATCGTGAATCGACTCGTGAACATAGATGCGCTCCACCGAACAGCAGCTTTGCCCCGCGTTGTACATCGCGCCGTCTGCGAGTGACAGTGCAGCATTTTTTACGTTTGCGTCGAGACAGACATAGGTTGGGTCTTTGCCACCCAGCTCCAGTTGCAGCTTGATCATGCGTGGCCCCACCGCGCGAGCAATGCTGGCACCTGTGGCATACGAGCCGGTGAAAAACAAACCGTCAATCCGTTCACCCGTTAGCGCTTCGCCGACATCACCCGTGCCGACGAGCGGAACGAATACGTTCTCGGGAATGCCCGCTTCGTGCAGCAATCGCGCGATAGCGAGGCCCGTCATCGTTGCGAATTCGGATGGCTTGTAGAGCACCGCATTGCCCGTAAGCAGTGCCGGAACGAATACGTTGCCACCGACGAACCAGGGATAGTTCCACGCCGAAATATTGGCAACTACACCCAGCGGCACTTGCTCGATTTGCTCGCACATGCCGCCTTCGTTGAACACGGTGACGGTATTCGTGGAGGTGTCGACTGCGCCGAGAAAAAAATCAATGCGCCCAAGCAGGCCATTCAACTCGTTTCTCGATTGTTTGACCGGTTTTCCGGTTTCGTGCGTCAATGTGTGTGCCAGTGATTCCAGGTCACGGACTACGAAACTGCGAAAGCGTTCGATGCAGCCTTTGCGCTCCGCAAGTGAGACTGCTTGCCACGCCGGTTGCGCCGTGCGCGCTTGCGACACTTTGGCGGCGACGGAGGCGGCATCGTCGCGCGGCACATTTGCGATTGACGCGCCGGTGGCGGGATTGGTGATGGTTAAAGTATTCATAAACTACATCGCTGCCAAAAACAGGCGCTCAAAGTCGGCGCTGCTGCAGGGGCGCGGGTTGGTCTGGTGGCAAATGTCTTTGCTTGCAATGTCTACAAGGCGCGGCACGTGAGCGGGTGTAACGCCATGCGATGCGAGGCCCCCTTCGATGCCGACTGTTGCCTTGAGTGCTTTGAGCCACGGCACAAACGCACGGCCGCCACCCGGTACTTTGCAGACATGCGCGAGTTCATCAAATTTCTCCGGTATAGCCTCAAAATTCCAGGCGAGTACCGTGTCGATCATGAGCGCGTTAGCGAGACCATGATGCAAATCGCAGGCGGCGCCCAGCGCGTGTGCACAGGAATGCACCGCGCCCAAATCTTTCTGAAAAGCAATCGCGCCCATCATTGAGGCCATCATCATGTCGCTGCGGGCCTGCAGGTTGTTCGGTTCATTGACCGCAGTGACCAGCGCGGCCGCAGCAATGCGTGTACCTTCCAGCGCGATGCCGTCACACAGTGGATGGTACGCGGGCGAAAGGTAGCTCTCGATGTTGTGAGTGAGTGCATCCATTCCGGTGGCCGCAGTGACCGAGGCGGGCAAACCAACTGTAAGTTCAGGATCAGCGAACACACATTTCGCGAGAATCTTTGGACTAAAAACGACTCGCTTCAGATGCGTATCGTTTTCGCTGACGACCGACGAGCGGCCAACCTCTGAACCGGTGCCCGAGGTGGTAGGCAACGCGACGAAGTAAGGCAGCGCATTCGTGATCGACCGCACCTGTGGGTGATCCCAAACGTATTCCAGAATGTCGCCATCATGCGTTGCGGCTAAGCCAACGATTTTGGCGACATCCAGCGCGGCACCGCCGCCAAAGCCAATCACACAATCCGCGTAGTGAGTTTTGAATGCAGCCGCACCGTCCATCACTTGCGAACAGGTTGGATTGCCGAAGACACCGGAGTAAACCGCAACATCAAGGCCGGTCAACAGTGAACGGAATTCAGTCAGCACAGGCAGTGCGCCGAGCGCCTTATCGGTAACGATCAACGGGCGTTTGCACCCCTGCTCACGCAAATGATCGGCGACGAGTTTGCGGGCGCCAATGCCGAATTTGATGGCAGTGGGGAATGAGAAAGAAGTGATAGTCATGGTCTAGATAATTTCAAAGTAGCGTTTCAGTTCCCAGTCGGTCACGGCATCTTGCCATTGCCGCGATTCCCAATCACGAGTCGCAGCGAAGTGGTCTACGAAGACGTCACCCAGCCAGTCACGGGCAATGTCCGACGCGCGAAAATTCTTGGTGGTTTCAAGCAGAGTCCGTGGCGCACGAGGAATATTTTCCGCACCCTGATTGGTGCCGGTGATGGGCGGTGCCGTCAGCTTCAAGCCTTTTTCAACACCGTACAGACCTGCTGCGATGACCGCCGCCATCGCAAGGTAAGGATTCACGTCAGCGCCCGGACAGCGTGTTTCGAGACGTGTGGCTTTGGGAGAACCTGCTATCACGCGGAAGCTCGCTGTTCGATTGTCGAGGCCCCAGGTCGGCTTTACCGGAGCCCAGAAGCCGTCAACGAGTCGTTTGTAACTGTTGATCGTTGGCCAGAACATCGGCGCGAATTCCATGAGACACGCGACCTGTCCAGCGAGATAACTCTCGAAGACTTTGCTCATCGAGCGCGAATTTTTTGCGTCATAGAAAAGGTTCTTCTTGCCATCAGACAGGCTCTGATGAATGTGGCCGCTACAACCCGGAAGCTGCTGACTCCACTTGGCCATAAAGCTCGGCATGATGCCGTACCGCTTGCCAATTTCACGCGCGCCGGTCTTGAACAGGATTGCGCGATCCGCTTGCTCAAGCGCGGAGCCGAACGCAATCGCAACTTCATACACGCCGGGGCCAGTCTCGGTGTGCAAGCCTTCAATCGGCACGCCAAACGCAAGCATGTCGTCCATCAGTGCGTTGAAAAATTCGCGGTTGTCCGCCATGCGCAGCAGCGAGTAGCCGAACATGCCTGGCGTCAAATTGGTCGGCCCAACGCCCTTTTTCTCAGCCCAGGTTTGCGGCGTTTCCAGAAAGTTGAACCACTCGAATTCCATGCCCGCCATGGGTTGCACCCCAAGTTTCTCGGCGCGTTTGAGCACACGCTTCAATATTTGTCGCGGGCAGATCGGCGACGGTGAACCATCCGGATTGACGAAGTCACCCAGAAAGAAGTCCACGTTGTTGTCCCACGGCACCTTGCGGTGTGTGCCCAAGTCGAGGCGTGCCAGCGCATCGGGGAAGCCGTGTTGCCAGCCAGTGACGGTCGTATTGTCGTAACAGACGTCCTGCGAGTCCCAGCCGAACACGACGTCACAGAAACCAAAGCCGCCGTTGGGGTGCGGCTGCGTGGCTCCGAGAAATTTGTCTTTATGGAGATATTTGCCACGCAACACGCCGTCGATGTCGCTCACGGCGACTTTGACTTTGTTGGCTGGGGACTTGCGAATCGTGGCGACTGCGGGGTGCTCACCACTATCGACTTTAGATGCTGCCGCCATATCAATTTCTCCGCATGTGATTTGTGTGTCTACGCCGATGCCACTGGAGCCGGCGTACCGGATGGAATGCCCAGATCCTGCAATGCAAGCGCGACGGCATGAACCGCCTGCTCCATCTCGATTGCGCCAATTGCGCCAATGCAACCGACGCGAAATGTTTCCACTTCGGTGAGCTTCCCCGGATAGAGAATAAATCCGCGCGCCTTCGCCGCTTCGTAGAAATGTCTGAATTCGTAGTTGGAGTGTGCGGGCGCGTGAAAGGTGACGATGATTGGTGCCTGCACCGTCGGATCGAGGAATGGTTTGAACCCGATCGACTGCATACCATTTACAAGCGTGTTGTAGTTGGCTACGTATCGGGCCAAACGCGCGGGCTGTCCACCTTCAGCCTCGAACTGCGAGATCGCTTCTGCGAGGGCAACGACCACGTGGGTCGGCGGGGTGAATCGCCACTGGCCCGTTTTCTCCATGTAAATGTACTGGTCGTGCAAGTCCATCGCGAGCGACTGGCTTTGCCCCGCGCAGCCACTTAGAATCTCCTTGCGAATGAACACAAATCCCATGCCGGGTACGCCTTCGAGGCACTTTCCGCTTGCGGCAATTAAGGCATCAAAACGCGTCTTGCGCGCATCAATTTCAATCGCCGCGAAAGAGCTCATCGCATCCACGATCAGGCCCTTGTCAAATTCTGCGCAAACGTCCGCCACCGCCTGAAGCGGATTCAGCACGCCGGCGCCGGTTTCGCAGTGAATCAGGACCACGTGCGTGATGGACGAATCAGCGACAAGTTTTTCGCGCAACGCCGACGGTGAAACGGCTTCGTGATCGGCGAACGGCATTAACGTGCAGCGTCGCCCCATGAGTGTCGCGAGCTTCGCCGCGCGCTTGCAGTAAGCGCCGTTGTCGAGCACAAGTATGTGGCCGGACGCAGGTACAAGGGTGGTCACGGCCGCTTCGACGCTGAATGTGCCGCTGCCTTGCAGCGGCACGACGACGTGGCTGATTTCACCATGGACAATATTTATGAGACTTTTGCGCACACGCGCAGTGACGGCAATAAAGTCATCGTCCCATGAGCCCCAGTCCCGCAGCATGGCAAGCTTGGTTTGCAGGCTGGTAGTGAGTGGGCCTGGCGTAAGAAGAATGTGGTCACGGGTCATTGGCGTTCTGCTCTTTAACGTGCGCCACCGCGCCAGGCCTGGGTGCGTCGGTCGACCCACCAGCCCAATGCGGTGAAAAGTAGTGTCGCTAGCGCGCAGATTGCAGCAATTAGTACGGCCATGGCTGCAGCGGGACTGATTTCACCGGCTTCATCCATGTTGAGAATGGCAATCGACGCAACCTTGTTGTCCGGCGAGTAGAGAAACACCACGGCCGAGATCGTTGTCATGGCATTAACGAAAAAGTAACGTGCAATGTCGACCAGAGCGGGGGTGCAGATCGGCAGCGTGACGCGAAAAAAGGTTTTGTACCACGGCACTTTGAGCGAAGCGCCAACGGACTCGAATTCACCGTCCAGGGCTTTCAGGGCGGTTGTGGCTGTCAGGTGGCCTGTCGTATAGAAGTGGACGATGGTGCACAGCGTGAGCAGCGTAATCGTGTGGTAGAGCCCGTTAAGCGGATTGGACGGCGCATTGAAAAAGAAGATGTAGCCGAGACCCAGCACTAACCCCGGCACCGCCATCGGCAGCATTGCCAGCAGCCGTACGGGAGCGCGCAGCAGGGAAGCCCCTTTGGTCTTCTCCAGCAGGTAGGCCCCGGTAAAGACCATCGCCGTCCCAATCGTCGCGGTACCGAATGCCATTTTCAGGCTGTTGACGAAGCCTTCTGCGACTTCATTGTCGATCAGGCCATAGGTGTAGTGTTTGAGGCTCGGGGTCAGGTTGTAGGGCCAGAACGTTGCAAACGAAGCGAAGATCGCCATGCCTAGCATCGCAAGCATCAAACAGGCGATGAGTGCACAGTACGCGGTCATCGAAGCGTCGAATCTGCGTGAAGGCGATGGACGATATGGCACTGCACGTGCAGTCAGCATCGCGGTCTGTTTGCGGCTGACGAAGTGATCTACCGCGAACGTCAGTACAGCGGGGCTCAGCAGCAAGAACGCTACGACCGAGCCTTTGGCAAAGTCCTGCTGCCCGATCACGAGTTTGAACACATCTGTTGCCAGGACATTGAAGTTGCCGCCAATGACTTTGGGTATGCCGAAGTCCGTGACCACCAGCGTAAATGTGACCAGCGCGGCAGAAATCAGCCCATATTTTGCGCCGGGTAATGTGACGGTGAAGAATTTGCGTACGGCGCGTGTTCCCAGCGCATCTGCTGCTTCATAGAGCCGGGCATCAGCAAGGCTCAGCGCCGTGACGAGGATCATCAATGCGTGGGGAAAGACCGAGAAACATTCGGCAATGACGATACCAGTGGCCCCGTAGATTTGATTCACACCAAACGCCTGTAACGCGGTCTTGAGCACGCCCTGATTGCCAAACCAGTAAATCAGCGAGATCGCCGACAGTAACGACGGCGCGAGTAGTGGAATCAGGGTGATGCCTCGAAACAGACGCTTGAATGGCATGCAGGATCGGTTAAGCGCATAGGCAAATGCGAATGCCAGCGGGACGGTGATGAGCGTCACCAGTAGCGAGACCCATGTGCTGTTCCAGAGACTACCCAGCAGGGAAGGGGTCTTTGCGTAGTCGATAAAATTGGCGATCCAGACGAGTTCCCCGCTCTTGTTTTCGACCGACTTGATCAGGATCGCACCCAGCGGGAGCGCGAGGAAAAACAGTAGAAGGACCGCGATGCCAACGAGACCGAGATGCGCAATGCGTTCGGTCCAGTGCGTTTTCTGGCGCACGGGTCGTGCAAGTGCGTTCAACGTCGCCTCCATCAATCAATGCGCCCCGTTAGAACAGGCGCAAGCGTTCGGGCAGGAGACGCAGCTTGAGTGCAGAATCCACCGCCAGCGCCTGCTCACTCAGAAAGTTCAGTGACAGATAGACGATCAGCTTATGTGGAGCCAGTGCCTGTGTTCGCACATGAACGTGGCAAAACGATCCCAGAAACTCGATCTTCTCGATGACTGCATCAAACACATGCGGATCGCCCGCAGGAAAAGTGGCATTCGACCCCACCGACGGGCGCGCCAGTACGTCTTCAGGGCGCAGATAAATCTTGACGTCGCGCGCCGCACCCTGCGCCTGTTGCAGCGCCAACGCGAACGTACCGACATGCAAGTGGCCGTCCTTGATGCGACCGGGCAGGACATTCACTTTGCCAACGAAGTCCGCGACGAAGGGCGAAGTTGGCTCGCGGTACACGTCCATGGCGCTGCCCACCTGCTCGATAACGCCATGATTCATCACCACGATGCGGTCGGCCAGCGACAGTGCTTCTTCCTGATCGTGGGTCACCATGATCGTCGTTACGCCGAGTTTTTGCTGCAAAGTGCGGATTTCCTGACGCAAGCGAACGCGTTCAAGCGCATCAAGCGCAGACAGGGGTTCATCAAGTAGCAACAGACCCGGTGACGTTGCCAGCGCACGCGCCAGTGCGATGCGTTGCTGCTGTCCACCGGATAGCTGACTTGGATACTTATTTTCGCTACCTGGCAGGCCAACCAGTTTGACCAGTTCCGTGACCCGCTGATTGATCTGTTCGCGCGGAACCTTCCGGTTGACTAGGCCGTAGGCAACGTTGTCTGCGACCGACAAATTCGGGAACAGCGCGTAGCTCTGAAAGACGATTCCGTAGTCGCGTTCTGCTGGCGGTAACCGCGAAATGTCTCGGCCGTTTTGCAGCACGGCACCGGACGATTGCGTCTCCAGGCCCGCAATAATGCGCAGCAAGGTGGTTTTCCCGCAACCCGAAGGCCCTAGAAAGCAGACGAACTCACCCTTCTGGATGTCCAGATTGATGCCAGATAGCGCGGTGAAGGCGCCGAACTGTTTGTGAATGTCGCGCAGTAACAGAAACGGTTCAGCAGTCATTGCGCGGGCACAGACGAAGTGTTGAGCGGGAAGATTTGAAATGTGCCGCCCATCAAAGCCAGGTTTGACGGGCGGGAGGCGGTCGCCGGAAAGTTATTTCTTCTCAGATTTCACGTCGTAACGCTTGTTCCATTCCCCGAGAATCCGGTCGCGATTGCTGGCGGCGTAGTTGAAATTCATCTTGATCAGGCGCGACTCATAGTCTGCTGGAATATTTGCCAGCTTTTCGGCAACACCGGGTTGCGCCGTGACGGCGAAGTTTTTGCCGTAGAGCACCATAGCATCCTTACTGGATGCCCAGTCAGCAAGCTTTTTGGCCGCCGCCAGTTTTTTGGTACCTTTGTGAATCGCAAATGATTCAAGATCCCATCCCAAACCTTCTTTCGGGAACACCAGATCAATCGGCGCACCCTTTGCTTTGTTGCTGTGACCACGATACTCAAACGAAACGCCGATCACATATTCACCCGACGCAGCCATGTTGCAGGGCTTGGATCCGGAGTGCGTGTATTGCGCGATATTTTCGTGCAGGCCATCCATGTACTTCCAGCCGCCGCCTTTGCCAGCGTCGTCTCCCATCATTTGTAGCCAGGCTACCACGTCAAAGTAGCCGGTACCGGACGATGCAGGATTAGGCATCACGACCTGACCCTTGTAGACGGGCTTGAGCAGATCAGCCCAACTTTCGGGCTTCGGGATATTTTTCTTTTGTGCCTCTACTGTATTGAAGCAGAGAACCGCGCCATAGACATCCATGCCCCACCACGCCGGTGGATTTTTGCTGTCGCGATACTGCGCGGAAATGCTGCCGAGATTCGATGGCGCGTAGGGGTCGAGCATTCCCTGCTGATCTAGCAGCGCAAGACTCGATGCGGCCACGCCCCAAATGACGTCCGCCTGAGGGTTCGCCTTTTCGGCGAGCAGCTTCGCCGTGACGACGCCGGTCGAATCGCGCACCCACTTGATTTCGATGTCAGGATTACCTTTGTTGAAAGCCTCCTGATAGGCCTTGAGCTGATCGGTTTCCAGCGCGGTGTAGACGAGTAACTGTGTTTTTTGCGCGAACGATGTTGATGACAACGACGCGGCAAGAGTAAGGCCAGCGAGTGCGGGCCAGCGAAACAGGGAAGACAGACGCATAAAAATGCTCCTTCACAAAAATTGCAATGGTGTACCCAATCCGTGACAACGATGTGACGCGTCTCCCGTAAACCGAAACATTCAGTCGTTGCTGCAAAGTTTCAGATTGCAGTCAACGCAATCAGTCGGCTAATGCACTCCAGTCTGTCTATCGAGGCTTTGTCGCAGGACGCAGTTTCTATTGTTGCCTTGATTGGTTTTAACTTCGTGCCGTAATCTTTGTCAATTGTTTTTTGTAAATTGTTGACAATATGGGTGTTTCGTACTCAAATGGAAGGATGGGTTCTTCTAAGAAATCGCTCCGTCAGGACGCAATGTCGGGCGTGTGGCGTAGTGCAACCTTCATTGCCGCCCTGATACATGAAGATCGCAATCACCTCTTGACGAAACGCAATGCGCGCAAGAAATGAGTTTGTAGAGGTGTTCACATGAGTGTTGCTTTGTCGCCTGTTCTCAATTCGCCCGCCGCGACGATTGCGCTATTACAGTCCAGTTCGCTCACGACACTGGTGCAGCAGGGGATCGAGCGTTCAATTCTTTCGGGTGAGTACGCACCCGGCAGCAAGTTAGTTGAAGCGACACTGGCGGAAAAACTGGGTGTCTCTCGTGGCCCTGTGCGTGAAGCGTTCCGCATGCTGGAAGAGGCGGGCCTCGTCCGCAACGAGAAAAATCGCGGCGTGTTCGTTCGCGACATCCCGATTGATGAGGCGGTGGAGATATTCGATCTGCGCGCCGCAATGGATGAGCTGGTCGGGCGACAGCTTGCCAAGAACATCACGCCCGTGCAACTGAAAGAAATCAAGGCGCTGGTGGATGCGATGGAGCGCTCCGTCAAGGCGGACGACGCGCGGAACTATCACCTGCTGAATCTCAAATTTCATGACCGTCTCGTCGAGATGGCGGGCAACCGAAAACTTACCGCGATTTACCGAAAACTGATCAAGGAACTCGCGCTGTTTCGCCGCCTCAATCTGGCTGATGGCTGGCTGATGCCGATCTCGGCCGGCGAGCATCGGCAGATTGTCAAGACGATTGCATCGGGTGACGCGGAGGCGGCGGGACGCGCCATGTTTGATCATGTGATGGAAAGCAAGGAGCGCACGATTGCCAATGATTTGCGACGGCAGGCGCGCGGCGTAAGCGACGCGGTGCGTGAACATCGAACGACCTAGTCGCTAAAGATTTACGAAGGAAATATCCCGTGGAAAAAATTGATGTGAATGGTCGTGCGTATCGACTACCGACGGCACCTACGGTTGTCGTGTGCGTCGACGGTTGCGAGCCGGACTACCTCGCGCAAGCAGTGGCGACAGGACACATGCCGTGGCTCAAGCGCACACTTGCCGAAGGCACCGGACTGATCGCGGAGTGTGTGGTGCCGACGTTCACCAATCCGAACAACCTCTCCATCGTCACCGGCGCGCCGCCGTCGGTTCACGGTATTTGCGGCAACTATTTGCTCGATACGGCGACCAATACCGAAGTCATGATGAATGACCCGAAGTGGTTGCGCGCACCGACGATTCTCGCGAGCCTCGCTGAAGCAGGCAAGTCGCTCGCGGTGATCACCGCGAAAGACAAGCTGCGCCAATTGCTCGGACACAAGATGCAGGGTATCTGTTTTTCGGCCGAGAAAGCGGATCAGGTTAACGTGGACACAAACGGCATTGATGAAGTACTGAACCGGGTCGGCAAGCCGCTACCCAGCGTATACAGCGCGGCGCTATCGGAATTTGTGTTCGCGTCTGGCGTGCAACTGATGGGCAGCATGCGGCCCGACGTGATGTACCTATCCACGACCGATTACGTGCAGCACAAGCATGCGCCGGGCACTGAAGGGGCCAACGCGTTTAACGCGATGATGGACGGCTACCTCGGCAAGCTCGACGCAATGGGCTGTGTGATTGCGTTGACGGCCGATCACGGCATGAACGCCAAGGTGGCGATGGACGGCACACCTGACGTGATCTATTTGCAAGATTGGTTTGATAGTGCGTTTGGTGTGGGCCTCGCTCGCGTGATCCTGCCGATTACCGATCCGTATGTGGTGCATCATGGCGCGCTTGGCTCGTTTGCTACGGTGTACTTGCCTTCGGATATTGATCTCGCTGACGTTCGTGCGCAAGTCGCTGCGATACCTGGCGTCGAGCTCGCCTTGACGCGAGCTGAGGCCGCAGCGAAATTTGAATTGCCGGCAGACCGCATCGGCGATCTGGTGGTGGTGTCGGAGCGCTTTACCGTGATTGGCACGTCGGCATCTCGGCACGATCTGTCGGGGCTTGATGCGCCATTGCGTTCGCATGGTGGTGTCAGCGAGCAACGCGTACCGTTGATTGTCAATCGCAAACTTCCGGGGCTAAATATGAACCGCCGGTTCCGGAATTTTGATGCTTTCGATCTCGCTTTGAACTACGCGCAGTAGCCTCGTAGCCAGTACACGAAACGACCTACACCATGATTAATCAATTCATACTCGACAATCAGCTCAATGCCATGCGCATTGCGGGCCGCAAGGTCGGCGCGGACCGCGCGGACGACCGTGCGATTGCCGTTCACAATCCCTATAGCGGCGCACAAATCGGCACTGTACCGAAAGCGACGCTGGACGAGGTGCGTCAGGTGTATGCAACCGCACATGCCTATCGTCCCACGCTCACGCGCTACGAACGCGCCGCCATTCTCAATCGCGCTGCGGACATTGCCAAGCGTCGTCAGGACGAGGTGGCGAAACTCATCTCCGCCGAAGCGGGGCTCTGCATGAAAGATGCAGTCTATGAGGCAGGTCGCGTCAGCGATGTCTTTCTGTTCGGTGCGAACGAAGTGCTCAGGGACGACGGACAGATTTTTAGTTGCGATCTGACGCATCACGGCAAGAAGCGCCGCGTCTACACGCAGCGTTCGCCGCTCCTCGGCGTCATCACCGCGATCACGCCGTTCAACCATCCGATGAATCAGGTGGCACACAAGGTCGTGCCAAGTGTTGCGACCAATAACCGCATGGTGTTGAAACCCTCGGAGAAAGTGCCATTCTCCGCGATTCTGCTTGCCGATTTTTTGTATGAAGCGGGCCTGCCGCCGGAGATGTTGTCCGTGATCACGGGCGACCCGCGCGAAATTGCGGATGAGCTGTTGACCAACGAACACGTTGATCTCGTGACCTTCACGGGCGGTGTTTCCATCGGCAAATACATTGCGCACAAAGCCGGATATCGCCGCATGGTGCTTGAACTGGGTGGCAATGATCCGATCATCGTGATGGAAGACGCTGACATTGACGAAGCATCGACGCTCGCCGTACAAGGATCCTACAAAAATTCGGGCCAACGTTGTACTGCGATCAAGCGCATGCTGGTGCACGAAGCGGTGGCGGATCAGTTTGTCGAGCAGGTGGTTGAGAAGACGCGGGCATGGAAGTACGGCGATCCGTCCGATCCAAAAATGGACATGGGCACCGTCATCGACGAACCCGCAGCAATGCTTTTCGAATCGCGCGTCAGTGAAGCGATTTCGCAGGGTGCGAAATTACTCGTCGGTAACGTGCGGCGCGGCGCGCTGTATTCGCCGACTGTGCTTGATCAGGTGCGCCCGGAAATGACCGTGGCGATGCAGGAAACCTTCGGCCCGGTGTCGCCCATCATTCGCTTCAAAAACATTGATGAAGCGATCCGCATTTCCAACGGAACAGCGTATGGTCTGTCCAGCGCCGTGTGCACCAATCGTCTCGACTACATCACGCGCTTTGTCAGCGAGCTTGATGTGGGTAGCGTCAACGTGCGCGAAGTGCCGGGCTATCGCCTTGAACTCACGCCGTTCGGCGGTATCAAGGATTCGGGCCTCGGCTACAAAGAAGGCGTGCAGGAAGCGATCAAGAGCTTTACCAACATCAAGATCTATTCGTTGCCGTGGGTTTGACCGGGGCCGCACCGTGCTGACGCTTGCGGACATTAAGCAATTGTTTGCCGAACGTGGCGACGAACAATACTCCGGCGAACCCGTGACTCAGATCGAACACGCATTGCAAACGGCGCATCAGGCTGAGGCCGAAGGTGCCAGCAACGAGCTGGTCACGGCGGCACTCCTGCATGATCTGGGTCATCTGTTGCATGACTTTGGTGACACGCCGTCGCTGCGCGGGGTGGATGATGTTCACCAATATCGCGCGCTGCCGTTTTTACGCGGGCTGTTTTCAGACGCTGTGTTGAACGCCATCAAGTTTCACGTGGATGCCAAGCGCTATCTCTGCGCGACGCGCGCTGATTATCACGCTGCGTTATCGCAAGATTCAAAGCGAAGCCTCATCCTGCAAGGCGGAACATTTAGCGTGACCGAAGCCGAAAATTTCATCGCGCAGGCAGGTGCTGCGGACGCGGTTCGCTTGCGCATTTGGGATGATCGGGCGAAGACGGAAGGTCTGGCCACGCCGCCGCTGAGCCACTTTATGCAACGCGCGGCGCATTGTGCGTTGAAGGTATAACGGGGTGGGATTGACCTGGCCCATTGTGGCACTGGTTCTGTTGGGCGCACTGCTGCACGCGAGCTGGAATGTGGTCGTGAAATCGAGCACTGATAAAGCACTTGATACCGCACTCATTCACTTGCTCGGTTCCGTCATCGCGCTACCACTCGTGCTCATCGTCGGCTGGCCACTCGCCGCCGCGTGGCCCTACATTGTGACTTCGGTGATCATTCACATTGCGTACTACATCGCCTTGACGGGCGCGTACAAGCACGGCGATATGGGGCTGACCTATCCGCTCATGCGGGGCGTTGCGCCGCTGCTGGTGGCGGTCTCCGCAGCATTTACCGTCAACGAACATTTGTCGTCGCTTGCGTGGGCCGGCGTGATTGGCATATGTGTCGGCGTGCTGGTGCTCGGTCTGAGTCGTCACGCGCTCGACAACCGGCGCGCGACGCTGTTTGCGCTGGCGAATGCCGTCGTGATTGCGATTTACACCGTCGTTGATGCGCTCGGCGCACGCGCTTCCGGCAACGCTTTGCAGTATGTCGTTGCGCTGTTCGTGCTCGATGGATGGCCGTTTGCGGCGATTGTGCTCGCACGGCGTGGTCGCGCAGCATGGCCATACGCGAAGGCGCGTTGGCCCATTGCAGCGGGCGGCGCATTGGCATCGCTCGGCTCCTACGGCATCGCGCTATGGGCGATGACCCGCGCGCCTGTTGCGACTGTCGCGGCTTTGCGCGAGACTTCCGTGCTGTTCGCCGCGTTGCTCGGCAGCTGGTTGCTGAAAGAAAAATTTACGCCAAGGCGTGCGCTCGGAACCTGTGTGATTGTCGGCGGCGTGATGGCGTTGCGGTTGGGTTAATGTGAGCAATCAGCTTTTCGCTGAAAGCACCGTGACATAGGGGAAAGCGCTATTTTTAGGCAGAAGTCGATAAATGCCTATTTACCAATGTAGCCCCCATGAAATAGGCATTACAAGGAAAAGCTGATGAGTGGGATGTGCACCAAAGTGCGCACCATTGGCTCGTAAGAGCAACAATTTTTTGAGCGCACCCTTGTATCTTTAGCCTGTAGCAGATAGCGACTGCTACACGAGACGCAGAGAGCTTGAGCGCACCCTTAGGGCATTGACCCCGACACGTAGATAAAGCGCTTCGTCTCACCCTCGCGCCGAAGAGTCGGTGACGCTGGACGGTAGCCTAGGGCTCGGCGGATTGAACCGCTCGAAGACCCTGCATGCA
>JANXNI010000035.1 GCA_025354165.1 Burkholderiales bacterium
AGGAACGCTGAAAGCGACAAACCGGGCTGAAACTGGATGCGGTTCATGGGCATGGATGACTCCGGAGTGGCTTGAAAAGCGCAACTGTACATAGATACAGCCTACGTTTCAACCCTTCCTGAGACAGCTTGCTAATCAGGAGTCGACTTTGCCTCTTTTGTGTCGATCGCCCCTGTTAATTGGCGTTTTCGGCAAAAAGCTGGCTCAGCGAATATGTTCGAGAAAATCCATCACGACACTGCGCATTTCCGTTGTTTCCTGATGCCCACAGTCAAACACCTGTTGCTGCCAATACTGAGGCTTTTCGAGCGAAGCGTATGCGGCGCTGAGCGCTCTGTCGATTGACCGCACCCCGGCTGGCGGCGTCAAAGGATCGTCGCGTCCAACCAGTGAGAGATGCGGCCTTGGTGCTATCAATGCGCTGATTTCGGCGGCTGTGAATTCGGCTCGAAGACCTGGAACAAAGAAATATTCTCCGTGTTGATCAAAGCCGCCGCTAGCGACGAGCGCGTCGTATTCTGCGAGGCAGCAGAGATCAATGCAGGCGTTAATGGAGGGCTCAAGCGCCGCTGCCCAGATCGCCATCGTGCTGCCCATTGATAGCCCCAGCGCTGTTACGGGCAGCTGTGCGAGATCGGGTTGGGTGCGCGCCCATTCGAGCGAGGCCAGCGCGTCGTGAACGCGATATCCCCACAACGTTTTGCCTTCCCACAACAGGCGTTTGACCATAGCGCGTTCGGACTTCACACCACCAAAATCGCGTTCACCAAAGCACCAATGATCGATGGCCAGCGAAGCAAAACCCAGCGAGGCCAAAGTTTCACCATAGGGCGGGTTTTGCAGAGCAAGGCGACCGGTGAGCAACTCGTCTTTGCCGCACTCAAAACGGTTGCCGTGCGCGTGGCAATAAAGCACGAGACTGCGCGACGGCTTGTCCCGCGGGCGCATCAGAATCGCTGGGACGGTTTCTTCGCTATTGAGCGTCAGCGTCCACGTTTCAACGCGCGCATTCTCGGTGGTTTGCGTCGCAATCAGCACGCCGCTGGGCGGCTCTACGAGTGCCGGGCGTGGGCCAAGCAATCGCCACAGATCGGAATGCCGCTGCGCCGTCGCAGCGGCGTCGCCAAGCCATGACCATTGCCTCATTGCTGGAGCGGCACGCCCGTCGATGTGAGGTGCAGCGTGCGCGTTTCGTTGGGCGGCAAAATCACGCGAATGTGCTCATACGGCAGAGCCCAGCTGCCTTGCTGCGATGCTTGAACGTGCAGCGAACCACGGTCGGACGTTGCGTTGAACGTGTGAATCACACGTTGATCATCGGCGTGCGTCGTCTGCAAACCGTTGTCTTCAAACAGCATGGCGCTCGTTGCGATCTGCGCTGAAGAGGGCGGTGCCGGGTAGTAGCGCAACGCCCGCGAGGGCTCTTCCGTTTTTTGCAGATCGCTCGTGGTGTCGGTAGTCGGTAGCAGAGCACCGGCGCGCACAAACAGCGGTAGGCGATCGAGCGGCGCGTCAACGGTGATCGTCTGGCCACCTTCAAAATACTCGCCGGTCCAGTAGTTGAACCAGCCATCGGCATATGCGCCATGCGGCAGATACAGGCTACGTGTGCGCGCGTCAGGCTCAAACACCGGCGCGACGAGCAGATCGCCGCCGACCATCATTTCGTCGTTGTTCTGCCACGTCGTTGCGTCGTCACCGAAGTGGAAGAACGTAGGTCGCAACACGGGGGTGTGCGCGGTCGTCGCCTGCCACATAAGTGTGTAGAGATACGGCATCAAATGCAGCCGCAGGCCAACACTCGCCCGGATCGTTGCCGTGGCGTCGGCGTGCAGCCACGGCGTGTTCACACTGCCGTCAGCCTTCCACGAATTCATGATCATGCGCGGCACCAAGCAGCATGCTTGCGTCCAGCGAATCAGCATTTCGGCGCTCGGCACCGGGCCGGCAAAACCACCTATGTCATGGCCAATGTTGAACATGCCCGAAAGGCTCATGGTTAACGCCATGAACTGGTTCCAGCGCATCGTGTGCCAGCTGGTGGTGTTGTCGCCGCTCCATGTCTGGGCATAGCGCTGCAGGCCCGGTGGGCCAGCGCGCGTGACGGTGTAGACCCGTTCATCGGGGCGTGACTGCGATTGCGCTTCCGCCGTCGCCTGCGTCATCAAAAGCGCATGCAGCGAGCGTGAACGGTGAATCGGAATCGCCTTGCCATTGCCGTGAGACGAGCCTGTTTCGCTCCAGATTTCGTATTCGTTGTTGTCGTTCCAGCCGGTATCGATACCGAAGTCGAGCACCTGTTGTTTCAGGCCTTCCTGCCACCAACGGCGGTCTTCCGCGCGAGTGAAATCAAGGTGTGCACCCCAGCCGTCCCAGAACTGGTCGAGGCAGGGCAAACCGGTGGCCGTATCGCGGATGAAACCGCCGTTGGCAACGATGCCCGCATACGCCGGGTGATCGTTCAGCAGGCAGGGTTTGAGGTTCGCCATCGTTCGCACGCCAGCGGCCTTGAACGATTGCAATAGCCCGCGCGCGTCGGGGAATTTGTCTGTGTTCCAGGTGAACACGTAGCGCTGCTTGCCGCGACTCGTGTAGCCCGAGCCAAAGTGAAAGCTCGACAACGGAAATTTGTCCGCCTCTGCCAACGCAAGAAATTTGCGAATCTGCGCCTGCGCGTCGGGGAAATCAGCGAGCGCCATTGCTGTGTTGGCGTAACCCAGACTCCAGCGCGGTGGAAATGCGGTGCCGCCAATCAACTGCATGAATCGCGAGAGTGCGGTGGGCACATCCGGGCCGGCAAACACGTAGTAATCGAGATCACCATCATGGACTTCGGTCGCGCGATAGAACTCGTGATAATTGTCGAACTCCTGCCCGAAATCGAAGGTGCATTCCGCGAGCGTGTCGTAGTAAATGCCGTAGGTTGAACCGGTGTCTGCGCGCCGTCCTAAAAAGAAGGGCCAATGCTTGTACAACGGGTCGCTCGTCTCGCCGTTGTAGCCGAGGGCATCGAGCTGGCGCGTTCTGAATCTACGACCCGCTTTGTTCAGCGGCCCCGTTTTGTCACCGAGCCCGAAGTATTGATCATGCTCATCGCGCGATTGCCAGTGATTGATCTGGCCACTGCGTTTCTCGGCGGAGTAGGCATACGTAGGGCGGTCTTTGCAGCAAACGAGCCAATGCGTGTCGTTCCATTGTTCCCAGACGAGCCCGAAGGGGTCGAGAGCGATTTTGGCGCGGAGATTTTTACTCGACAGAATGAGCGTTCCATCAGCTTGCGACACGTTGCCTATCGATTGAGCGAAGAGCGTTGCGCGATCTCGTCCCCTCTCCCCTTGCGGGAGAGGGCTAGGGTGAGGGGTTAGGTGGTTCGGGGAGCCGAGATTGGTATTTACGCCACCGTCCCCCTCACCCCCGGAGCCCACTGGCGACAAGTGTGTCGCGTCTCCCGCGAGGGGAGAGGGGGCTATGACGGACCAAGTTCTCTCTTCTTTCAACCCATCAGGTGGAGTGAAAAATACGCGACCAACACCGTCAGCAACAATACTGACCCGACATTTCCAGCCACCTTCAATCGCAAGTTCTACGAATCCGTTTTCACCAGCGCGAACCTCCGCGCGTCGCAGCGGCGTCATCAGCGCACCGCCCGTTCTTCGCCGCCCGATTCAAACAGGCGGCAGGCTTCTGGTGGCGCGTACAGGGTGGTGGTTTCTCCGATTCTGGTCCTGACTTGACCGGCGACTTGCGCTGTAACACGTGGGCCTTCCGCAGTTGGGTTGGCACCCGGCAAGGTGCCGTAAAGCAGGGAGTGGCCGCCGAGTTGTTCGACACCGGTGATGGTAATGGGCATCGCCAGTGCACCTTCGCGCTGTTCAAGCGTCAAATGCTCCGGGCGGACACCCAGCGTGAGCGCCGTTCCGGACGCCGGTTTGCTCTCGGTGCTCAGGGCAAACGATTGGCCGTACTCAGTCACGATGTTGTCGCCATGACCTGCGCTCACCGGCGCAAAGTTCATTTGCGGCGAACCGATAAAACCAGCTACAAATTTATTGTTCGGACTGTTGTAAAGCGCCAGCGGAGAGCCAATCTGCTCGATGCTTCCCGCGCGCAGCACGACGATTTTGTCGGCCATCGTCATCGCTTCTACCTGATCATGCGTCACGTAAATCATCGTTGCGCCGAGTCTGCGGTGCAGGCCCGTGATTTCACCGCGCATTGACACGCGAAGCTCTGCGTCAAGATTTGACAACGGCTCGTCGAACAAAAATATCTTCGGTTCGCGCACGATGGAGCGACCAATTGCCACGCGCTGACGTTGACCACCTGATAGCTGTGTCGGCTTGCGATCCAGCAGCGGATCAAGGCGCAGCAGTTTGGCCGCCGCGTCCACTTTGGTTCGAACCACGTCTTTTGCAACACCGGTGTTTTCCAGCCCGAACGCCATGTTTTGATACACGGTCATGTGCGGGTAGAGCGCGTATGACTGAAACACCATGGCGAGGCCGCGATCTGCGGCCCGAGTGTCGTTCGCGCGCTGCCCGTCAATGAAGAGCTCGCCTGTTGTGATGTCTTCCAGCCCGCAAATCATGCGCAGCAACGTGGATTTTCCGCAGCCGGACGGTCCAACGAACACAACGAATTCGCCGTCATGGACATCTAGATCGACACCGCGAATGACGCGCGTCGAGCCGAAATCTTTGACGACATTTTTGAGCTGGAGAGATGCCATTACTTTACTCCGGCAGAGGCGATACCCTGCGTGATGTATTTCTGTAAGAACGCGAATACGATGGTGATCGGCAGCAGCGTGATCACCGTCATCGCGAGTAAATAATTCCACTGCGTGACGAGGTCGCCCTGAAACGCGTTGAGCGCCAGTTGCAGCGTGAATTTCTCGTTCTTCGAGAGCACGATGAGTGGCCAAAGGAAATCATTCCAGCGCCACATCACTGAGAAAATCGCAAGCACGGCCAGCGCGGGTGCAGCCAGCGGCAATATGATGCGGTAATAAATCTGCCATTCGCTCGCATGATCCATACGCGCCGCTTCGAGCAATTCGTCGGGGATCGTGAGCATGTATTGCCGCAGCAGGAACACGCCCGTTGGCGTGGCAATCGCGGGCCAGATGACGCCCCATAAACTGTTCAGCAGGCCGAGTTCGGAGACAACGAGAAAGTTCGGCACGAGCACAATGGCTGGCGGCACCATCAGCGTGCCGAGAATCAGCAGGAATACGGCGGAGCGTCCGCTGAATTTGTACTTCGACAGAGCAAACGCAGCCATTGAATTGAACAGCAGCGTGAGGATGGTCGCGATCACGGTAATGAACACTGAGTTCCACAGATAGGTGCCAAACTTGATCTGTCCGCCAAGATCGGTGTAGTTCTCGGTCGCAAGTTTGAACTCGCGCACGGGCTCACGATCCTTCACGTTCACACGCACAAAATCGTCGGGGCGCGCTGGATCAATCAGCGTGGAGGTCAGGCCGATACGGCGCAACTCGGCCAGTTCTTTCGTCGTGCCATCGGGCATCTTCACGCGATAGACCGGCTTCATTTTTTCTTCACCGGGCACCGCGACGGACTTCTGTCCGTAGGGCAAAAATGCTGGCGGAAACTCGTTGAGTGCAGCCTCTGTTTTGAACGACGACATCACGAGCCAGAGCACCGGCCCGAACATCAGGAACAGACCGATCACAAGGTAGGCGTACGATAGCCAATCGGTCCAGTCCATGCTGCGGCCGTTGCGTGTGCGGGTGAGGAAATTTAGCGCTTTCATTTCGCACGTTCTCCGGCTTTTTCTGCGTTCGACAACTTCAATTGCAGGAGCGTTAGCGCGACCAGTGCGAGGGCCAACATCAGCGAACCCGCCGCCGCAATGCCGTACAGCCGTACCGGTTCAACGAAGCCCGTCTGATAAATGAACTGCACGACGAAGGTGGTCGCAGAACCCGGTCCGCCGCCCGTGAGTACGAAGACCTCGTCAAATATTTGCACTGCCTTGATCATCGCGAGCACAACGACGACCAGCAGATTGGGCATCAACAGCGGCAGCGTGATCCGCGTCAATGAGCGCCACGGCGACGCTTTGTCGAGCTGCGCGGCCTCATACAAATCGGCCGGAATCGCCTGCAAGCCCGCGAGCAAAATGAGTGTGTAGAAACCCATGTGCGCCCAGATCGACACGAAGGTGACCCAGAAGAATGCCCAGCCCGGCTCCGCGAGCCAGAGCACCGGGTGCGCATCCATCGCCACCATCGCGGCGTTGAGCAAACCGTCGCGCTGCAATATCCATTTCCAGATCAGCGCAACGACCACCGGCGACAGCAAAACGGGGTAGAAAAACACGCCGCGCCAGAAGCCGCGGCCGATGATTTTTCGGTTGAGTACGACGGCCGTGATGAGAGCAAACAGCACCATCAGCGTGACCTGAAAGATCGCGTACTTCGCGGTGTTCCAGATCGATTGCCAGAACACGTCTTTGCGACAGGACGCGGGGTCGAAATACGAGCCGCATTCGAGCAGCGTTGAGAAGTTTTCAAAGCCCACGCCGGGGCGCTGTGTAGGGTAGAGATTCACGCCGCCGGTGAACGCGTAATGAAGGTTGATCGCAATCGGCACAAACGTGAACAGGAGGATCACGATCACGTTGGGTGCCAGAAAGAACCACGGCGTGCTAGCGCTGGTTTTCATCAATCGAATCCCTTGCAGCTTTTTGTTGAATGCCCCGTTGCATTGGGGCTGAAGCGGGTTTGTAGCCTAAGTCGACTATTGACAGAATTACGTTTTAGCCCATGAGCGGAGGCGTTTTCGCGAGAAAGCTGAGTGGCTGATCGGCTTCGCGCCGTCCCCGACTACGGTGGTTGGGTGGACACGGAGTGCCCACCCCACAGTCTTACTTCGCCGCCGCCTTGACCTGCTCGTCAACGTCAGAGGCCAGACGCTTCAACGCGTCGTCGACCGACATTTCGCCGGCAACGGCCTGACCAAGGCGCGCGGCCGTTGGCTGGAACACAGCGCGATTTAACTTGTAACCCTGCAGATCAAAGTTTGGCTTCAGGATTTTCGGCACGTCGGCGACGAAGCTGTTGAGCGCAGCTTTGGCCAGTGGCGACACGTTGTAGGTCACGCCCGCCTTCGCCACCGCAAGGTTCGCAGGAATATTTTCGGTTCGGGACATCATCTCGGTGTAGTTCGCGTCCATCGACAGGAAGTCGAGGAATTTCGCCACTTCAGCCGGAGCCTTGGTGCGCTTCAGACCCACGTAGGCCGCACCGCCTGGCATTGCGGTGCAACCCGCCGGGCCGCACGGAGCGGGCACGACGGCCCAGTCGAACGACTTGGTGACGTTCTTGTCCATGCGGTTGATTTGCCACGAACCAGAGTAATAAAGCACGATGCGACCGTTCGCAAATTCCTCGAACGCATCACGATAGGCAGAGCCGCCCAAGCCGCCCCAGACTTCTTTTGGCATCAAGCCGTTTTTGTTCCAGTCCACAAATTTTTTCGCAGCAAGCTTGTAGCCGTCGTCGATGACGGGTGTGCCCTTCGCATCAAAAATCTTGGCGCCGTAAGCCACGGCCAGTGGCGCAAAGCGGTGACCGGTGCGGTCCATCGCACCTGCAAACGGGGTCTTAGTGGCGTCAGCGACTTTTTTCGCGGTCGCCATCCAGTCGTCCCATGTCGTGGTCGGGCCCGGCAGCGGAATTTTTGCCTGATCGAACAGCGTTTTATTGACATACATGCCGGTCACAGTCAACTGCGACATCATGCCGTAAATGCCCTTGTCTGTTGGCCCTGAGCGGAACCAGGGCAGCGTCGTGGCAAAGTTGTCCTGCCATGCTTTCTGTCGCGCAGCGCTCAGATACGGTGTGAGGTCGAGGTAGTACTTGTTCAGGCCGCCGAGATCCGTGACGCGCGCGATATCCGGACCTTCGCCTGCGGCCAGTTGCACGGGAAGCGTCTCGACGACCGCTTTATACGGCACTTTGTCGATGATGATTTTGGTGCCAGGGTTGGCCGCTTCAAAGCGCTTGGCAATGTCGCCTGTTACTTCGCACTCATTGCCATCGGAATAGCACTGAACGCGCAGATCGGTGGCCTGAACTGAGAGCGCTGAAAATGAGACCAGCGCAGCGGCGATTGACGCAGCCAGCGATGAAGTTCGTACTGTTAAATTTTTCACAACTAAAGTCCTCCTGAAAACCTTGAAGCGCAAATGTAGCGCGGCGGCAAATTTGTACCGACCTACCAATTATTTTAAGTCATATATATCATCTATATGACTAGGGGTTTTCCCTTGTCGGCGATTTTCGATAACTGGCGATAGCTCGCGTTCATCTTACGTGTGACAATGCCGATGTCATTATTAAACGCAAGTTTTTCGCAGTCACGAAACGCTTCAAGTTGCCTCGCCAATTACCCCCAACTTTTTATGAAAAAAATCTTATCCGTTTGCTCGCGCTTAGCGACGTTCGCTGCACTTAGCGCTACGTTCGCGGCAACGTTTTCGTCGTACGCTACAAGCGAAATTATCGTCGGTCGCAGCTTGCCCCTCTCGGGCGCACAGGTCTCGTATGGCACGGCGAAACAGGACGGTGCTGACGCGCTAATCGCGCGGGTGAATCGCGAAGGCGGCGTCAATGGCCAACAGATTCGTGTGGTCACGCTGGACGATGGTTATGTGCCCGCAAAAACGGTCGCTAATTTGAAGCAGCTCGCGGACGAGCAGCGACCGGTTGCGTTCCTCGGGCTCTTCGGTGTGCCCACTGTTGCGGCCGCGCTGCCGGTAGTTGCCGAGTTAAAAATCCCCTCCGTAGGTGTGACATCGGGCACGGCTGCGGTGCGTGCGGGCTACTTGCGCTATGTGTTTCCAGTGCGTGGGAGTTATGCCGACGAGGCGCGACTGATCGTGTCGCATCTGAAGGTGATTGGTTTGACCAAGATCGCCATCGTGCAGCAGGACATCCCTTTCGGGCAGGCGACGCGAGACATCTTTGTCGCGGAGCTGACGGCTGCTGGCATCAATACCTTTACCGAAAGCAAAGTGACGGCAACGGGCGACAATGCGGCCACCGTATTGGCGAAGATAAAGCAATCGCAACCGCAAGCGATTTTCCTGGCCATGCTGTCGAACGCGGCCGTTCCGGTGGTCCGTGAGCTATCGACGCAATTGCGCGGTGTCTCCAGCTACGCGTTTTCACCGGTCGATACAACACTGGTGATGAAGCAAACAGAGGGCGCAGCGAAGGGTTTGGGTGTCACTCAAATCGTGCCGATTCCGAGCGGCGCATCGATGCTCGTGGTGCGCGACTACCGCCGCGACCTTGAGGCGTTGAAGCGCGGCGAGCCTTCGTTCTACAGCCTTGAGGGCTACCTTGAAGCGGCCGTGCTGGTCGAAGGTTTGCGCCGTACCGGCTCGGGATCGCCGTCACCGGAATCATTAGTCAAAGCGTTGGAGACGATGAGCCCGTATGACGTGAAAGGTTTCACCGTTCGCTACAACGGTCGCGTGCATGAAGGTAGTCGCTACGTTGACTTGACGGTGATTGGCAAGAACGGGGTCATGCATTAATCGCTTGCGGTCGCGCTCGGACTAAACCTTCCCGAGCGCTCGCAATATTTTCTGCGGCGTAATTGGCTGCGAATACACGGTCGTATTGAACGGCGAAAGCGCGTCATTAATCGCGTTCATGATGGCTGCGGGTGCGCCCGCCGTGCCCGCCTCACCGGCACCTTTTGCTCCGAGTTTTGACGTCTTCGTAGGCGTCTCAACGTGGGCTACTTCGATGTCCGGCATCTCGGCAGCCATCGGCACCAGATAGTCCGCCATATTGCCGTTTTGCAGTAGTCCTGCATCGTCGTAGAGGCACTCTTCAAACAATGCGCCGCCAATGCCTTGCACCACCGCACCGCGCATTTGCTCGTCGACCAACATCGGATTGATCACCCGACCGCAGTCCTCAACGACCCAGTGTTTTAGAAGCTTGACGAAACCCGTATCAACGTCGACTTCAACCAGGCTCGCCTGAACGCCGTTGGTGAAAATAAATGGATAGTCGCGCTGCGCATAGTGACGCGTCACCATGAGTTCTGCGTTGAAGCCTGCAGGTAACGAGTCCGGGCGGAAGTAGGCAACGCGGCCCAATTCGGCAAGCGGCATCAAAGATTGTCCGCTGGAAATTTCGACAATGGCATCGTTGACCAAGGCAATTTCAGACACATCGCGTTTAAGAATCACACTCGCGACGCCAACAATATTTTTTTGCAGCGCAAGACCCGCCTGCAAAACCGCCTCACCACCGATGCCCGCGCCGCGCGAAGCCCAAGTGCCGCCACCATACGGCGTGACGTCGGTGTCGCCCGTCACCACGCGCACCAATTCCATCGAAACGCCCACCGCGTCTGCCGCAATTTGCGCAAAGATGGCTTCAGTGCCTTGCCCCTGCTCGCCGACACCGACCATCACGGTGATCGCCCCAGTTGGTTCGAGCCGAATCGTTGCGCCGTCTTGCGCAGAAATCCGCGCGCCACCGACACCGTAAAACGCGGCACTTGGGTTAGTGAGCTCGATCAGCGCAGCGATGCCGATGCCGCGATAAATGCCGCGCTTCTGGAGCGCCGCCTGCTCGGCGCGTAGCGCGGGGTAATCCATCATCACCGCGATTTTGTCTAGGCACTGTTGATGCGATAAGCCTTCAAGCTTGATGCCAGAGGTTGCCGTCATCGGGTAAGCATCGTCGCGAATCACGTTCTGCTGCCGAATGACGAGCGGATCAATCGCCAGTTTCTGCGCTATTGCATCGACCAAACCTTCGGTCACCGCGCAGGCAATCGGATGGCCCACGCCACGGTACTGACAGGTCGGCGCTTTGTTCTGAAACACCACATTTAATTTCGCACGATACTGCTGATGACGATAAGGCCCGCCGACCAGATTGACCACCTGATTGCCTTCGATCGCACTGGTGCGTGGAAACATTGAGTACGGCCCGATGCCCGTTAAATCATCAATCTCGAACGCCAGAATTTCACCTGATTTGTTGGCAGCTATTCGCCCGGTAACGCGGTGTTGTCGTGCGTGAATGTCGGACGTGAATGATTCCAGTCGATCCGTCACAAACTTTACGGGTCGCTCAAGCAAGACGGATAAGGCGACCGTAGCAAAGTCATCTGGATAGGCGTGAACCTTGATGCCAAACGAACCGCCCACGTCCTTGCAGATCACTCGAATTTGCGACTCGGGAATGCCGAATTGACGCGAATACAAGTCTTGCATCATGTGCGGTGCTTGCTGCGAATGATGCACAGTCAGACGCTTCTCACTCGGGTTGTAATCAGAAATCTGACAGCGCGGCTCTAGCGTCACACCGGTATGTCGACCGAACTGGAAGGTCACTTCGGCAACTGCATCGGCGCTGGCAAATGCGGCGTCGACACCGCCTGTGTCGAGGCTTCGCGTGAAGCACAAATTGTCTCCGAGTTGCGGGTGAATCACGATGCTGCCCGCATCAAGTGCGGTCTCGGTTTCGATCAACGCCGGCAGCGCTTCCCATTCAACGACCAGGTATTGCAGGGCGTCTTCCGCCTCAACGCGCGTGTTGGCGACGACTGCAACAACAGGCTCCCCCTGCCAGCAGGCGCGATCCATCGCGAGTGGATATTGCGGCGCGGATTTCATGCCCGCGAGGTGGGTCAATGTGGCGACCCATGGCTTGCAAATTTTGGCCATTTGCGGGCCGTCAACAACAGCAACCACGCCCGGCATCATGCGTGCGAATGAAGCATCAATTTTCACGATGTGCGCATGCGCCACCGGGCTTCGCCAGTACACGACATGCACCATGCGCGGCAGTTCGATGTCATCCACATACGTGCCGCGCCCTTCGGCCAGCCGCAACGCGTTGGGACGCGCCAGGCTTTGCCCGATGTAGCGAGCTTGCTCAGTGGCTGGCGCTAGCGTCTTCATTTCGCCACCTCCGGGCTCGAAGCCAGCACGTCACAAATCGCGTCGACAATCGCTTGATAGCCCGTGCAGCGGCAATAGTTGCCGGAGATCCATTCGCGAACTTCGGTACGCGTTGCGCTCGGTTTCGTCTCGACCAGTTCCAGCGCGGCGGCCAGCATGCCGGGCGTACAAAAGCCGCATTGCAGCGCATTGCGGCGCACGAACGCGGCCTGCAGCGCCTGCGCTGCGCCGCTTTGCGTGAGCCCTTCAATCGTGTCCACGCGCTTACGATCGGCTTGCACCGCGAGCACCAAGCAGCCGCGCACAATTTTGCCATCGAGCCTCACCGTGCACGCGCCGCACACGCCATGCTCGCAGCCCACGTGCGAGCCTTTGAGTCCCAAATCATCGCGTAAAAAATCGATCAGATGCTGGCGCGGTTGCACCGGGCGTCGCTCCGGATGGCCGTTGACGGTAACGTTAATGAGGTGGGTTTGCGATGTGTTTTCCATTTGGCTGATCACGCGTTCTTCGACTGCATTTGTTTCATCAACATCCGCTTCAGCAATACGCCCGCTAAATGCATTTTGGTCGCTGCGTCGCTAGTTAAATCGCCGACGGCTGAGAGTTCGTTTTTGAGCGCAGCTACAGCTTGATTGATCAACGATGCGGTAAGCGGTTGACTCTTGACGACGCCCTCTGCTTGCAAGGCGCGAAGCGGCGTTGCGCCTAAACCCAAGAATACTAAGCGCACTTGCGCCAACGTATTTTCAGAGCGTTGACCCGCCCCGGCCAGCCCAACAATCGCATAGTCACCATGACGTCGTGCCAATTCATCAAAGTCGCACCAGTGGTTGGCAGACGCGACCGGAAATTCGCAAGCGACGATGATTTCACCGGGGAGCAGGGTGGTGGTGTAGAGGTCAACAAAAAAGTCATCAGCGCGAATGCGACGTTCACCCGTCGCGCTCTTCGCAACCACCACGCCATCAAGCGCCAGCAGGCAAGTAGGCCACTCCGCCGCAGGATCGGCGTAAGCAATCGAGCCGCCTAATGTACCGAGATTGCGAATCGCACGATGCGCGATGTGCGGTGCGGCTAAGGGCAACAAGGGCGCATGCTGTGCCACCAGCGCAGACGCTTCGATTTCGCTATGCGTCACCATCGCACCGATGCGCAACATGGCGCCAGCAAGCGTTAAGCCGCGCAACTCGGTAATGGCAGACAAGTCAACCAGCACGCTCGGTTCCGATAAGCGCATGTTGAGCGTGGCCAACAATGTTTGTCCGCCCGCTAACAGGCGGGCCTCGTCGCCGTACTGTTGCAGCAGGGGAAATACCTCCGCCAGTGAGTGCGGTTTTACGTAATCAAATGCAGGCGCTTTCATCGTTGAAAATCTCTCCAGATCAGCGCAGCAGATGCGCTAGCCAGAAGCCGAAGGCAGTTGCACCAACGCCCAAAGCGAACCAGAGTACACGCGTGCCTTCGCTTTGCGGATTGCTGCTAGTCACTAACGTTGGACGCGCGATGGTCGCTGTAGGCGCGGAAGTCGAAATAGTCGATGATTCATTCATCGGGACTGGCGTACTTTCCGCCAATGCCACCTGCAAATTCCCAAAAAACTCATCTGCCATTTTCTTGGCAAACGCATCAATCATTCGCCCGCCGACCTGCCCAAGTTTTCCGCCGACGGAGGCAGACGCGGTGTACGACAATTTCGTTCCTTCGCCTTCGCGCGTGAGCGCAACCGCCGAGCGTCCGTTCGCAAATCCCGCGTTGCCGCCGGAACCTTCAAATACCATCGTGCAGCCCTCGTTTGGGCGAATGTCGCTCATCAAAATTCTGCCGACGAACAGCGTACGCACCGGGCCAATTCGGAGCAGCACTCGGGCGTGTGTTTCGGTCTCGGACAAACGCTCGACACTCTCGCAAGCAGGAATGCAATTGGCGAGGATTGCTGGATCATTGAGCGCGTGCCACACTACTGAAGGCGCTGCCGATATGAATTTTTCGCCCGCTAGTTCCACGTCAATTCCATTTCAATTTTCCGCTGATGACTGCGTGATGTTTATCACGTTCACCACATTATCGTGATGCGGCCACGATGACATGCCGATCAATTTCGGAAGCTAACAGCTTTATCGTAAAACGTCCAATAAACGGCGGCTGGAGCCATAATATGGATAAAGTCGATAAATAGAATTTTGTTGAACTGGCCCTTTTGAAAACGTCATTTACCGATAAAGCTGTATCGTTTAATATGCACGCGAAACAGACGCTCGTGATTGGATTTTGCAGCTATCATAATTGCGCAGGAAGCACTTTACCGAAGCATCGCGCAGCCCCCGAAATTGGCATGAAACTCACCCTAAATCACTTTTCGATCCGCACCACCGATTTGACCGCGAGCAGTCGTTTTTATTCGGACATGCTGGGGCTCACGGTTGGGCCGCGTCCGAATTTCCCCTTCCCGGGCATCTGGATGTACGGTGGTGATCACGCCGATGTGGCCAACGCGGTGGTACACCTGATAGGCATCGATCCTGACAATCCTGAAGGGCTGAAGGCATATCTCGGTGATATTGATGTGGCGAAGTTGCAGGGTAGTGGCGCAGTCGATCACATCGCGTTTTTCTCGGAAGGGTTGACCGCGATGATGGATCGTGTCGCCGCTCTGGGCGTAACCGCGCGGCATCGCACCGTGCCGTCAATTGGCTTGCATCAAATGTTTCTGGATGACCCAAGCGGCGTGGTGATTGAGCTTAACTATCCGGCGGCTGAGGCCGTTGGGCTGACTTTCCCCGCGTGATCTTGTCCGCTGTGCAGTCTGTGATGTGGTCTGACTAGCGTGCCTCGCATTGTCGTGGTCGGTGGCTCGCTCGGCGGGTTGTTGGTCGCCAATCTCTTCCACCGCGCAGGGCATGATGTCGTCGTGCTTGAACGCGCTACGGCGCCACTGGATGGGCGCGGAGCGGGCATCGTTACGCATCCCGCATTGCTCGAAGCGCTGCGTAGCGTTGGCATTCCAACAGGCGCTGATCTTGGCATTGCAGTACAAAGTCGCGTCGCGCTCGACGTGCACGGAGACGTGACCGCGCGTTTGCATTTGCCGCAAGTGCTGACTTCGTGGAGTCGCTTGTATGCGATTCTGAAAGCGGCGCTGCCCGCCGAGCGTTACTTGACCGGGATCAGCGTGGATGAGGTGGGGCAGACTGCATCGCGGGCTGTTGTGCGTGCCGCAGGACAAACATTCGATGCCGATTTAGTGATCGCCTCAGATGGCCTGCGTTCCACTATTCGACGACAGTTTGCGCCGGATGCAGTGCCACTCTTCGCGGGTTACGTCGCGTGGCGCGGCGTATGCGACGAATCCGCTTTGTCCCGCTTGACGCGGTCAACGGTGTTCGATCATTTCGGCTTCGGTTTGCCCGATGGCGAACAGATCATCGGCTATCCGGTGACCGGTGCGAACAATCAATCATCGCACGGTGATCGGCGCTACAACTTTGTCTGGTATCGCCCGGCGCAAAGCGAGGCCGCGCTCGCCGCATTGCTCACCGATGCCGATGGCGTGCACTACCCGCAAGGCATTCCACCGCACAAAATTGACGAGCGACACGTACGCGCCATGCGTGATGCGGCGAAAGAAAAGCTCGCGCCGCAGTTCGCTGAAATTATTGAAAAGACGACGCAGCCGTTTCTGCAGCCGATATTTGATGTGTCGTCCTCTGGCATCGCGTTTGGTCGCGTTGCGCTGATGGGCGACGCGAGTTTCGTCGCGCGACCGCATGTCGGCATGGGCGTGACCAAGGCGGCGAAAGATGCGATGGCGTTGCTGGATTGCGTCCAGACCGCAGGTGCTACGTCGGACGCGCTGATCCGCTACGAGGCGCTGCGTCGAGCGCCCGGAAACACTGTGGTCAATCGCGGGCGCGCGTTGGGACGATATTTGGAAAGGTATGGCGCCACCCATGGCGTGGTACCGACAAGAGACGTCGATCAGGTTCTGCGCGACACAGCCGTTGATCCTGAAGACAACACCAACGCATACACGAACGTGTTTGCCACACAGGGTGGCTAAACTTGCGGTCAACTGGATACATTCGCAGAGCAATCGCAGCAAAGCGAAATTCTTAAGCACTAATTCGTAAGGAGAATACATGACTGATTCGTCTAACCACAAGGTCGCCAAACCCGCCAATCTACGTCGCCGCATACTAGCCGGAGGTGCCGCAGGATTGACCATCGCAGGCGCGCCGTTCGTGTCGCGCATGGCGTTCGCACAAACGGGGCCGATCAAGATTGGCTTCCCGACACCGTTGACCGGTGCGTTTTCTGCCGAAGCACAGGATCAGGTGCGCGCTGCTGAACTCGCAGTGAAAGAATTCAACGCAGGCGGTGGTTTCAACGGACGCAAGTGCGAACTTCTCGTTCGCGACGACAAATTAAACCCTGGCGAAGCGGCCACGCGCACGCTTGAGTTGATCGAAAAAGACAAAGTCGATTTGATCGTCGGATCGCTCTCGGCTGCCACGCAACTCTCCATCAACGCGGTGTGCAAAGCGCGCAAAGTGCTGTTTAATTCCATCAGCCAATCCGACGCGATTAACGAAGCGAAGGATTGGAGTTTCTACACATTCCATGAAGCATTGACGCCGCACGTCACGGCGGGCGCGGTCGCGCGCTACGCGTTCCCAAAATTCGGCAAAAAAGTGGTGTATCTCACCGCTGACTACGCCTACGGACACGAGATGGTGCGTGGCTTCCAGCGTGCAGGGCAAGCCTTTGGAATGCAGACGCTGGCCGACATTCGGCACCCGCTCGGAACGTCTGATTTCTCATCTTTTCTGCCGCGTATTCAGGCGTTGAAACCGGATGTCTTGGTGCTCTGCAATTTCGGGCGCGATCTCGTGAATGCGGCCAAGCAGGTTACTGATTTTGGTCTCAAGCAAAACATGAAAGTCATCGCACCGGTACTGCTCTACACCTCGCGTCAGGCCGGTGGTGCCGATGCGTTCGAAGGCATTCTCGGTGGCACGTCCTACTACTGGGGCCTCGAAGACCGCATCCCTACGGCGAAGATATTCAACGACAAATTTCGCAAAGCGTACGCGGGTGCCGCGCCGTCAGACTACGGCGCGCTCGGATACGCAGGTATTCGCAGCGTGTTGCAGGCGATCACCGAGGCGCGCTCGACCACAGCCACTGCGGTGGCAAACGTGATGCGTAAGATGCGCTACGACTTCTACAAGGGTAGTCAGTCCTATCGACTGTGCGACCATCAATCGGTGCAGTCGGTGATCATCGTCGAGTCAAAATCCAAGGCGATGAAAGATAAATACGATGTGTTTAATGTGCTCTCAATTGAAGCGCCAGATGAAAATAATTTGCGCACATGCGATGAGCTCGGGCATAAGGTATTGAGCTAGTTCTCCGACACTTAACGGTAACTCCAGATGGCTGAAATCACGCTACAGCTTCTGATGCTACAACTGTTGACGGGGCTCGCCCTGGGCGCGGTTTATGCGCTCCTGGCGATTGGCCTGTCACTTATTTTTGGCATGCTGACGGTGGTGAATTTCGCCCACGGCGCCTTCTTTATGGTCGGCGCTTTTTTAGGCGTTTACTTTCTCACCGTCACCGGCAGTTTCTGGTTCAGCCTGGTTCTCACGCCGACTGCCGTCGGTGCGATTGGGCTGCTCTGCGAGCGCTTTCTGGTGCGCCCGCTTTATGGACGCGGCATTGACTACCCACTGTTGCTCACGTTCGGATTGAGCTATGTAATGGTCGAGGCGATGCGGGTCATCTTCGGCATTGACGGCGTGCCTACTTCAACGCCCTCCGAGCTGCGCGGCGTGGTGAATGTCGGCTTCGGCATGTTCCCGCTTTATCGCTTGTTCCTCATTGCAGCAACGGCTGTGATCGTGCTTGCGCTGTGGCTGTTCATCGAAAAAACTCGCTACGGACTCATCATTCGTGCCGGTTCACGCGACAACGAAATCGTACGCGTGTTGGGTATCGACATCTCAAAGATTTGGTTGCTGGTGTTTGGTCTGGGCACCGCGATTGCAGGCCTCTCTGGCTTGCTCGCCGCACCGACGCGAGCGGTTAATCCCGAGATGGGAATCCCGGTGCTTGCTGAGTCATTTGTCGTTACCGTCGTCGGTGGCATGGGCTCGCTGGTGGGCGCGGTGGTTGCTGGGCTGTTGGTCGGCGTGGTGTTTTCCATGACCTCGCTATTTGCGCCGGAATATGCCGAACTTTCCATCTTTGTTTTGATGGCTGTTGTGCTTCTCGTGCGTCCGCAAGGGTTGTTCGGCAAAGCCGGGTTGATGGGTTAAGCGATGACTCAAGCGAATCCAATTTCCTCAGCCATCGCATTGATCGCGCAGCATCGCGTCGCCGCAGTGCTGATTTTCCTGCTGCTGTTCCCACTCATCATGCCGTACGAAGCGCTTGCCCTCAATATCCTGATTTTTGGGCTGTATGCGGTGGGCTTCAACCTCTTGTTTGGTTACACGGGGTTGCTCTCTTTTGGTCATGCGGCGTTCTTCGGCGTCGGCAGTTATCTGACCGGGATTACGATTGTGCATTTCGGTTTGCCGTGGTGGCTCGCGATTGTGGCGGGTACGGCGGCATCGGGCGTGGTCGGCCTGTTAATCGGCTTTTTGGCGATTCGCACGCGAGGCATTTATTTCTCGATGGTCACGTTGGCGCTTGGGCAAATTGTTTACTACGCGTTCTACAAAGCCGAGCGCTGGACCGGTGGCGAAAATGGGTTGCGTGGCGTCACCGTTGAAGAAATCAACGTATTCGGCTTGACGCTAGATTTCGTCAATCCATTGACGAAATACTACGTGCTCTATGTGTTCGTAGCGCTCGCGCTGTGGCTGGTTTCACGCATCCTGGCTTCGCCGTTTGGGGCGGTGATTGAGTCAATTCGCGAGAACGAAAATCGTACCGCAGCGTGCGGTTACGACGTGGCGCGCGCCAAGCTTTTGATTTTCACGCTGTCTGCCGTCATTTGCGGATTGGCGGGCGCGTTGCGGGCGCTGCATCTCTCGATTGTGCCGATTGACTCGCTGCATTATTTGCTTTCCGGGCAAGCGGTGATGATGTGTCTGCTCGGCGGCATGGGCACATTTTTTGGCCCATTTGTGGGGGCGGCGGTGTTCCTGTATCTGGAAGACGTGGCAACCTCGTTTACGACGCACTGGATGGCGATTGTCGGCGTGGTGTTCATGGTGTTCGTGCTGTTTTTTCCGAAAGGCATCTGGGGAACATTGGTGCAGCGGTGGCAGCGCTGGAATAACCACTCCGTGGTGACGAAATGAGTGAGCCCATTCTGGTCGCTGAAAACTTGAGTCGTCGCTTCGGAAATTTCGTCGCCTTGAACAACGTCAGTTGCACATTTCGACAGGGCCAACTCACTGCCATCATCGGCCCGAATGGTGCGGGGAAGAGCACGTTCTTCAACCTGCTTACCGGCGCGATTGCGCCGAGTCAGGGCAAGATTCGTTTTGACGGACGCGACATCACAGGCATCGCGCAACATGAGTTTGCTCGTATAGGAATTGCCAAGAGCTTTCAAATTACCAACGTTTTCAAGCAGTTGAGCGCTCACGAAAATGTTCGCGTCGCCGCACAAATGCGCGCCTCGCGGTTTGATTTTTTACGGTCACGAGCAAGTCTGACTGCCGTGAGCAAGAACGCCGATACGTTGTTGGAGCGCGTCGGTCTGGCAGCCCTTGGCAAGCGCCTCGCAGGTGAGCTAGCACACGGGCAACAGCGCTCGCTAGAGATCGCGATGGCCCTGGCCAGCGAGCCGAAATTATTGCTGATGGACGAACCCACTGCAGGGATGTCGCCGGAAGAAACCAGCACCATGATGTCGCTCATCCGTACGTTGTCAACGGAGCGAACCGTGATTCTGGTCGAGCACAAAATGAAGCTCGTGATGGGTTTGTGCGAACGCCTGATCGTGTTGCATCATGGTGAGCTATTGGCCGAGGGCACGCCGGACGAGATCCGCGCTAATGCTGAAGTTCGACGTGTTTACCTTGGGCAGGGCTAGAACTATGAGCATGCTCAACGTCGAAAAACTCAACGCGTGGTACGACCGGAGTCACGTCGTCCAGAATTTAACCTTCCATGTTGAACCAGGCGAGGTTGTAACGCTCATGGGTCGCAACGGCGCGGGCAAAACCACGACGCTGCGCACGATCATGGGACTGCTGGAAAAGTGCACGGGAAACGTGAGTTTTGACGCACAGCAGATGCTGGGAAAACCTGCCCATATTCGCTTTCACTCAGGGCTCGCTTATGTTCCCGAAGATCGGCGCATCGTGGCGGGCCTGACAGTGCGCGAAAACCTGCAGCTGGGCCTGATCGCCAGCGCTGCGCGCGCGCATACTAACGCGATGATCGAAGAGATCGCGCAGACGTTCCCAAGGCTTAAAGAGCGGCTAAATCAGGAGGCGACTTCGCTCTCGGGTGGTGAACAGCAAATGCTTGCCATCGCCCGCGCCATGATGGCGAAGCCGAAAATGATTTTGCTTGACGAGCCGTCAGAAGGCGTGATGCCCGTGCTCGTCGACGAGATGTTCGAGTTGTTCTCGCGCATGAAAAATCAGGGCACGACGATCTTGCTGGTTGAACAAAACGTTGAGCGCGCTCTGTCAATTTCGGACCGTGCCTACATCCTCGATCAGGGGCGCATCGTGCACGAAGGCCGAGCGGCAGATTTGCTGGCAGACGACGAAATTCAGCAGAAATATTGCGCGGTGTAGATATTTGGCCGAGCCGAATAAAATCCGCGTATGACATCGACCCACACGCTCACCAACGTCCGCACGCGCTTCGCGCCGTCGCCGACTGGCACTTTGCACCTCGGCAATATTCGCACCGCGTTGTTTGCCTGGGCGTTTGCTCGCCACCATAAGGGCCAATTCATTCTGCGCATCGAAGACACCGATCTTGAGCGCTCATCCGAATCGAGCGCCAACGGCATCCTGCGCGATATGGCCTGGCTTGGCATGGACATTGACGAGGGCCCGTTCTACCAGATGCAGCGCATGCCGCGCTATCGCGAAGTGGTCGCCGAAATGCTCGCCGATGGCCGCGCGTATCACTGCTACATGAGCGTGGAAGAGCTTGATGCCCTGCGCGAAACGCAAAAAGCCAACGGCAGCAAACCCCGCTACGACGGGCGCTGGCGTCCCGAGAACGTGGCGAAGCTCGGGCTCAAGAAGCGTGAGGGCGCGTTACCCGTGATCCGCTTCCGTAACCCGGATGAAGGTGTCGTTGCCTGGAACGACGCGGTAAAAGGTCACATCGAAATCGCCAACACTGAGCTGGACGATCTGGTCATCGCACGGCCCGCGCCTGTGGGCGAAGTGGGCGTGCCTACGTACAACTTCTGTGTGGTGGTAGATGATGTCGACATGGCAATCACGCACGTCATTCGCGGTGACGGGCATGTCATGAACACGCCGCGTCAAATCAACATCTTCCGCGCATTGGGCAAAGAGCCACCAGTGTTCGGCCACACACCTACCGTGCTAGGCAGCGACGGAGAAAAGCTCTCCAAGCGCCACGGTGCAACTGGCTTGAACGAGTACGCTGCGAATGGCTACCTGCCCGAAACCGTCGTCAATGGGCTCGCTCGCCTCGGCTGGTCGCACGGTGACGATGAAATTTTCTCGCCGCAGCAACTGGTCGAATGGTTCAACCTTGAATCGCTCACGCCGTCGCCTGCGCGCTTTGATACCGAGAAGTTTGAATGGCTCAATGGTGAGCACATCAAACGGCTACCCGTCGAAGATTTGGCGAAGCGGTTGCAGCCGTTTCTCGTCGCCGAAGGTTACGAATTGGCCGCTGGGCCATCGGTACTTGCGGTTGCGGAGCTGCTTCGCGAGCGCGCGCCAACGCTCAAGAAAATGGCAGAGATGGCGCGTTATTGCTACATCGCACCCATCACCAACCCGATACGCGTGATGATGCAGCTGGCGGCCGTGACCGCGTCCGTTGGCACGTTGCTCAGGCAACAGGAAGAACATGTTGCGGCGGCAGAATTGGCGGCGCGGCAAGAGCTCGCGGCGATGGAGCAGGGCGCGAAATCACTTGCGTTGATAGAGCAGCATCTGACCGATGCCAACAAGCCCGCGATTGAATGGGTGAAGCAGCAACTGAGCACCGTGGAATGGAACAAGCCAGCGATTGCTGCGCTGCTGAAAGAAGCGCAAACAAAGTTCACGGTGAAGACACCGCAAGTCATGATGCCGTTACGAGTGTTGCTGACGGGAAGCGCTCAGGCCCCGGCGGTAGACGCGCTCTTGCTTACGCTTGGGCGTGAAACTTCGCTTCAGCGGATAGTTGTTTGATGTTTACGACACGGTGGATGTGTTTGTAAACACACCTCTCCGAAATGCCGTCCCCCTCACCCTGACCCTCTCCCGCCGGGGGAGAGGGGACAGGACATAGTGCCACCGGGAACGGATTGCCTGATTATCTGTGCGGCTGTCGTTAACGAATCAACTCACCGCCGTCCGCATCGTCACAAATTCCTCAGCCGCCGTTGGATGAATGCCAATCGTGCTGTCGAATGTGGCTTTCGTCGCGCCTGCTTTCATCGCCACGGCAAAGCCCTGCACGATTTCACCCGCATCTGAACCGACCATGTGGAGACCGACGACACGGTCGCTTGCGGTGTCGACAATCAGCTTCATAAACACGCGCTCCGTGCTGCCGCTAAGCGTATGTTTGAGCGGTTTGAAGTCAGTTTTGAAGACAGTGACGTCACCATACTTCGTGCGTGCATCGGCTTCGCTGTAGCCAACGGTTCCGATGTTCGGGTGCGTGAATACGGCGGTCGGAATGAACTGGTAACTCATGCCGCGCAAGTTGTCGCCGAACAGGTGATCCACCAGCTTCATCGCCTCGCCCAGCGCCACTGGCGTTAGCTGAATCCGTGCTGTGACGTCACCCAGCGCGTAGATCGAATCGATGTTCGTCTGATAGTCATCGTTAACTTTGATTGCGCCATGCTTGTCCTGAGCAATGCCCAGTTGTTCGATGCCCATGCCCGCTACGTGCGGCACTCTGCCGGTCGCGTAAAGAATGCTATCAACCATCACGTTGCCGCCGTCGAGCAAAGTGACTTGCAGTCCTTCTGCAGTCTTCACGACGCTCTTGACTTCGCTGTTCACGCGCAAAGAAACGCCAAACTTTTTCATCTCGGACGCGACGAAACTGCGCACCTCATGATCGAAGCCGCGCAGAATTTGCTCGCCACGATAGAGCTGCGTCACCTTCGAGCCAAGGCCATTGAAAATCGATGCGAATTCGCATGCGATATATCCACCGCCCACTACGAGCAAGCGCTTTGGAAACGGATCAAGATCAAACATTGCGTCAGACGTAAGAACGTATTCGCGACCTGGGAACTCGGGCACGCTCGGCTTGCCGCCGGTCGCAATCAGAATGTGCTTTGCCGTGAACCGCTCTGATCTGCCAGGGTGAACGAACTGCACGGTGTGTGCATCCAGAAGGCTCGCCCAGCCCGCCATCACCTTGACGCCCGAGCCCGTCAGCAGATTTTCATAAATCCCGTTAAGTCGCGAAATTTCTTTGGCGCGATTCGCCTTCAGCACGTTCCAGTCAAAGCGCGGCGCATCGCCCTGCCAGCCGAATCCATGCGACTCTTCAAACGCTTCTGCGAAATGCGCGGCGTAGCTATAGAGTTTTTTCGGAATGCAGCCCACATTGACGCAGGTGCCGCCCAGCGCGCCCACCTCTGCAAGCGCCACGCGCGCACCGCGCTGCGCCGCCATGCGCGCCGCGCGAACGCCGCCGCTACCGCCGCCAATGACGAAGAGGTCAAAATCAAAATCGGACATCACACATCCCCAACACGTAATGATCGATAGTATGGCCGATCAGCGTAAGGCTTACGCCGCGTGGCTAAACCACCACGACTTTTGATAGATCCTGCTCGGGCGGCGGGTACTGCGGATTGATTTTTTCGAGCGCATTGGCCAGCAACTGCGCAACATAGGCGTTGCGGGTTGAATTGGAGTTTGCCGGAATGATGTTCCACGGTGCGTGTTCGGTGCTGGTCGCGCGGATCGCGTCCTCGTACGCTGTCATGTACTCATCCCAGTGCTTGCGTTCTTCGAGATCAGCCATGCTGAATTTGTATTGTTTCGCCGGATCGGTGCGGCGCTCTTCCAGTCGCTTCGCCTGCTCATCCTTGCTGATATTCAGCATGCATTTGATGATCACGGTGCCGGTTTCGCTGAGCATGCGCTCAAAGTCGTTGATATGAGCCAGCCGACGCTTGGCTTCGGCCTCGTCAATCCAGCCGTGCACGCGCGTAATCAGCACGTCTTCGTAGTGACTGCGATTGAAGATAACGATCTCGCCTTTTTGCGCAACCTCTGCATGCACGCGCCACAGATAGTCATGCGCCAGCTCAAGCGCCGACGGTGCCTTGAACGCTACCACGCGTATTCCCAGCGGATTAACCGAGTTAAAAACCGCCTTCACCGTACCGTCTTTGCCCGACGTGTCCATACCCTGAAGGACGAGCAATATCTTGGTCTTTTTCTCAGCCGCGAAGCGATCCTGAAGACCGTTCAGCTCGATGCTCAACTTGTCAGTCAGCGCGACGCGAGCGCTCTTTCCGTCGGGAAGTCCGGTTCGATCTTCCGGGTCTCGCTTGGCCAGTTTGAATTTATCGCCTGCTGGCGCCTTTAGAAACTCCACTCCCATCACATCTCCAAATCGCGCTTGAATCGCCGAATTCTGGCCACTCGCTGGGCCGTGTGCATCGATTAGACACTGCCTGCAACGTTGCTCGCCGCGCTTCGGACACTTCAAACTTGCTGCGCTCGTCACCGCGATGTGGTTGATCTGTGCAACCACACGACCACACGCTCAAATCGACAAAACTATACTTATAGTTCTGCGTCAGCTATGCTGACGGTCAACGCACCACTCGAAACAGCTGAAGCTACGCATGGCAAAACTGAATCTCACCGTCGCTACATGGGACTATGACCGTGTTCGCCCATTGGTCGATGGTCGAGTTCGCATCGAAGGTTGCGACGTTAACTACATCGTCATGCCTGTCGAGGAGTGCTTTCATCGCGCTTACTTCCACAGCGAGTTTGACGTTGCGGAAATTGGGTTAAGTCCCTACCTGATTGCGCTGTCACGGGGGATCGCGCCGTACGTTGCGCTGCCGGTTTTTCTCTCGCGCATGTTCAGGCATTCGGCGATTTACATCCGCACCGACCGTGGCATCAACGGCCCCGCGGACCTGCGTGGAAAACGGGTGGGTGTGCCCGAATATCAGATGTCCGCCGTACTGTGGGCACGTGGATTTCTCAAGGACGAGTACGGCATTTCCGCTGCGGATATACAGTGGGTTCAAGGCGGTCTCGAAGCGCACGGTCGCAAAGACAAGTTTCCGCTGAATCTGCCAGAGGGATTTCCACTCGCATGGGCACCTGAGGGCAAATCGCTTGCAACGCTTCTTGCGGACGGTGAACTGGACGCCGTGATTTCGGCGCGTGCGCCCTCTTGCTACGCATCAGGCAACCCGTTCGTAGCGCGCATGTTCCCGGACTACCGCGCTGAGGAAAAGAGCTACTACCGACGGACGGGCCTGTTCCCGATCATGCATGCGCTCGGCATTCGCAATGAGTTACATGCGCAGCAGCCCTGGCTTGCCGCAAGCGTGATGAAAGCGTTTACTGAGGCCAAACGCATCGCTGATGCAGATTTGCAGGAAGTCACTGCGCTGAAGATCGGCTTGCCGTGGGTCGGCGCAGAGCTGGAGTCAACGCAAGCCGTGATGGGGCAGGACTTCTGGCCGTACGGCATTAGCTCGAACCGTAAAACACTGGAGGCGATGCTGCGCTACTCGTTTGAACAGGGTTTGGCAGTGCGCGAACTCAAAGTCGAAGAAGTATTTGTGGCTAGCACGCATGAAGCGGTGCACGTTTGAACGAGCTGTCGCCAACGCTGCGCAGCTCATTGCATAAAAAATATGGAGGTTCGATGGATGTACAACTGATCTGTTGCTCACACAGCCCGCTGATGTTGACGGATATTGAGCCGTCACAGCCAGCACTACAACAAAGTTTCCTGTCGACGATGGCCGAGGTGTCCGCCGAGTTGCACGCGTTCAAACCGGACCTCGTCGTCGCTTTCGGCCCCGATCATTTCAACGGCTTCTTTTACGACTTGATGCCGCCGTATTGCATCGGTTTCGCGGCGGAAGGAACGTCCGACTGGGGGATCGCTGGTGGGCCATTGCGCGTGCCAAAAGCGCTGGCGATGGCGTGTGCACAGCACCTGCAAAGTCACGCGTTCGATGTCTGCGTGTCGCACGACATGCGCATTGATCACGGATCAACGATTTCTCTCATTCAGCTCGCGGGCGCGCTCGCTCGATATGACGTGCTGCCGGTATTCATTAACTGCGCCGCCGATTTGCGGCCAGCGATGTCGCGCATGCGTGAGCTAGGTGCAGAGATCGGTAGATTTCTAGCAGGACAAAACAAACGCATTGCCTTCATCGGTTCCGGTGGTCTTTCTCACGATCCACCGACCCCGCGACTGGCGAGCACGACCTCCGCGATTGCGGCACGTCTGATCAAGCGCGCCGTGCCGACTGCGGACGAATTGCATGCGCGTGAGACTCGTGTGATGAAGGCGGCGCGCGACCTGGTCGCTGGTAAAGGCCCCTGCATGCCCCCCAATGAAACATGGGATCGAAAATTTCTTGACACGATTGGGCATTTCGACGCCACCGCACTGGACGCCATCAGAGATGAAGAAATTGATCGCGACGCTGGTTTCGGTGGACACGAGGTGCGCACATGGGTTGCCGCGAGCGCGGCGGCTCACGCACTGGCCGACTTACGTCCGGTAGTGCGTCACTATTCGGTGATCCCAGAGTGGCTAACCGGCATGGGCATCATGACGGCGAGTGGCGTCCAGAAGGAGGCGCTTGATGCATGAAGCGCCAGGCACAACCGGCAAGCTGCAGTCCGGTGACGTAGAAATTTTCTATCGAAAGTTTGGATCACTGGGCGCGACACCGATCCTGATACTGCACGGGCTATCCTATTTTTCGTACGATTGGATCGACGTCGCAAAACGACTGAGTCACGACCGTGAAGTGGTGGCGATGGATTTGCGCGGTTTTGGCGATTCCGGATGGAGCTCGTATGGCGACTATGGATTGCGAACGTTCGCTGCAGACGTGATTGCGTTGCTGGATCACCTGCAATGGCCCAAAGCCAACCTGCTGGGCCATTCAATGGGTGGCCGGATAGCGTTCTGCACGGCTGCATGGAACAGCACGCGGATCGAACGACTTGCGCTTGCTGATTTCGCGCCCGACGTGGCAGCGGCCGGACGGCGCAAAGTGGCCGAGCGTATCGGACGGCAACCTGACTGGTTCACTACTGTCGACGAAGCGCTCACGTATCACGGACACTCGGCGACGCTGCCAGCGGAAGATCCAGTCCGGCAGCGCTTTGAACTTTTCTTGAGACAAGAAGAACAGGGCCTGCGGCTCAAGCGCGATCTCTATTTCCGCGACAGCTTTGCCGAGATTCTGCGGACTGGAAAAGCGCAACCGACCGGCGTCGATTTGTGGCAATTGCTGTCGGACCTTAAGGCGCCAACGCTCTTTATGCGCGGCGCGACGTCGGACATGTTTGCCGCAGAAACGGTCGCGAAGATTCACGCCACAGCGCCCTGCGCGGAAGTCATTGAGCTTCCCGGTGGACACGATATGTTGAACGACGCGCCCGACGAATTGATAGCCGCCACAGAGCGGTTCTTCGCTGGCATCCAGTCCGCATGAATGTGCCAAACAAAGCTTCACACAGAGACACAATGGAGGACGATATGAATAAATTTAGAACAGAGAAATTACTTCACGCAGGCGCTGCGGCGCTGATCGCGCTTGCACTCACATCAGTGGCAAGCGCCGACGACTACCCGTCGAAAGCGATTCGGCTGGTCGTGCCATTCCCCGCTGGCGGCGGCATTGACGCCACGGCACGCATGATCGCCCAGAGCCTTGGCGAAGGGCTCAAGCAATCGGTGGTGATTGACAACCGGCCGGGTGCCAACGGAATGATTGGCACCGATATCGTTGCCAAGGCCCCACCGGATGGTTACACGCTTTTACTCGTTGATCGCGGCGCGCTCGGAATCAATCCGAGTCTGTACAAAAAGCTGCCGTACGACGCCAACAAAGACTTCGACTATTTGGGCATTGCAGTGTGGTCACCGTACGTACTGATCGCCAACCCCAAAGTGCCAGCCGCCACATTCCCCGAGCTAGTTCAATACGCGAAGAAGAATCCCGGCAAGGTCAACTACGCAAGCTTTGGCAATGGCAGCATGCCGCAGTTCGGAATGGAATCACTGAACAGCCAGTTCGGGATATCGACGACGCACGTGCCTTACAAAGGCGGCGCTCCGGCCATGACGGCAACGTTGGCGGGCGAGGTTGACGTGACGCTTTCATCGCTCGGCCTGGTGCTGGGCGGCATTAGGGACGGACGCCTGAAAGGCCTGGTGATCGGTGCCGCAAAGCGCTCGCCGCTGCTGCCACAAGTCGCCGCCATCACCGAGGTGGGTGGCAGTGAAAACACCGTTCCGTCCACCTACTTTGGCTTTGCATTTCCCGCCGGTACGCCCAAGGCCATCAGCCAGCGGTTGATCACTGAAATACGTCGCGTGCTCGCGATGCCTGACGTCATTGATCGCATGACGCGTGGTGGATTCGAGGCGGGCAAGATGTCTCCTGAAGATATGGTCGCGACCGTCAGGCAGGACGTCGTTAATTTCGGCAAACAGGCGGCATCGCTTGGCATTCAGCCCGAATAAGCGGCTGGCGACGCTTCGCCTTAGCGCGAACTGCGTCTGCGCTCGCCGTCGGAGTATCGCGTGACGCTGCCAGCCACTGCGGGTGATACTCTGGCAAGTCACGACACGACGATCAGTCGTGTTTCCCGCTATCTGCAAATTGCCACACTGCTGCGCAGTCGCATCGCGCGCAACACGTGGCCGGTTGGGACTCGCATTCCGAACATCGCCGAGCTTGCAGAGGAGTTTTCGGTGGCGCGCGGCACGGTTCGTCAGGCGCTGGCGGTACTGGAAGATGAGCGACTGTTGTCATGTCATCGTGGCCGCGGCAATTTTGTACGTGGTGCGCCGGTCGGACCGAGGCCGCATCGGCTGGCGACGGATTGGTCGTCTCTCATCGCGGCACATGACGGCGCAGAAATTCAGGTGCTCGAAAGCGCTGCTAATGCAGAGCTGCCGCCTGACGCCTCCAGCTACGGGACGCTGTTAACTTCTTATCAAATGATGCGTCGCCTGCACTCGCGTGACGAGCGTCCCTATTTGATCGGGCGATTTTTTCTTGATAGTGATCTGTTCCAGCGAGGACCGTCCGAGCGCTTTGCGCGCCAGGCAACATTGCCAATTTTGCAAGAGCTGGCTGGGGCGAGAATCGCCGCTGCCCGCCAAGTAGTGACCGTCGGTATTGCCGATGTTGAAACGGCTGCTTTGCTGGCCGTTCCGATGAGTTCGCCTATTGTTCTAGTTACACGGCACGCTGTGGATCAAGAGGGTCGGCTGCTTTATTTTGGGCTCGGAATCTATCGTGGCGACATGGTGCGACTGGAAATTGAATTGCGGTAAGACCAGTGCGATTGACCACGAACCTGGAGATGTCACTTCAGCGCACTGGACATCCCGCCGTTGAATCGACACTAGCTGGCGCGTCTGATTTGCTCCGCGTCATGGTCACGCCGCGCTTAAGCGCAGTCATCTCGGCGAGTATCGACACCGCAATCTCGCTGGGCGTTTTCGCGCCAATATCGAGCCCGACCGGCCCACGCAAATGCTTGACTTCTGCTGCTGTCACATCGAATTCCAGCAAGCGCGCGCGCCGCTTGTCGTTGTTCCCTTTCGAACCCAACGCACCCACATAAAACGCTGGAGATTTCAGCGCCTCCATCAACGCCAGATCATCCAGCTTCGGATCATGCGTTAGCGCCACCACCGCGCTGTTGCGATCCAGATTCATGGCGATTACGGTGTCGTCAGGCATCTCTTTGGTCATCGTGACTTGCGGTAAATCGTGCCACTGCTCCTGATATTCATCGCGTGGATCACACACGGTGACTTGATAGTCGAGCGGAATCGCCATTGTCGCGAGATATTTCGATAGCTGACCCGCGCCGATGATCAGCAAGCGATATTTCGGCCCGTGAATCGTGGTCAGCGTTTTGTCGTCGAAGCGCAGAATGTCTGCGCCAATCGCCGTGCTGCGATGCGTCACGGCGGTAGTCATATCGAGCGTGCGCTTGACGATTTTGTGGCCTTCGAGATCGGTGAGCAGGCCACGAATGTCCGACAGCGGCGTGATCGGTTCCAGCACCATTTGCACCGTACCACCGCACGGCAAACCGAACTGTTGCGCCTGATCCGCCGCCACGCCGTAGGTCACCGATTCTGGCAAACGCGCGGCGAGTTTGCCGTCCTTCACCTGCGAGATCAAATCGTCTTCAATGCAGCCGCCGGACACCGAGCCGATTACCTGTCCGTCATCACGAATCGCCATCATCGCGCCAATCGGGCGCGGCGCGCTGCCCCAGGTGCGTACGACGGTGCCGAGCGTCGCGCGGCGGCCCGCCTCAGTCCAGGCAAGTGCGGTTTTGAGTACGTCGAGATCGAGATTGTCCATGAGTGTTGCCTGTAGATGCCGATGATGATTTGGGGACGTGATTTGGCTACGCAAGACGCGTGCGCGACAATGCAGGCCAGCAGCATAGCTGCGCGTTGAATTTACGTGCAGCTCAATGCAAATTTTCAGAGTATGAAGTTGAGATGCATTGATGCCGAACGCCTGCGCCCGATACTTGCTACCGCTGATCGCCGCCACGTCGCTGGTCGCGAGCGCAGTGCAGGCGCAGATGGCCGCGCCGGTAATGGTTGCCCCGGTCGTGATCACCGCGAACCGAATCGCTTCCGACCCACTCAACCTGTCAATGGCGATCAGTATCGTCGACGCCGAAGCCATCAGCGAAGCGCAGTTGCAGGTCAACATCTCCGAATCGCTGCAACGCGTGCCCGGCGTGAATGCTCAAAATCGCAACAACTATGCGCAGGATTTGCAACTCTCGGTGCGCGGATTTGGCACACGTTCGAGCTTTGGCGTGCGCGGCATCAAGCTCTACACCGACGGCATTCCAGCGAGTCAGCCGGACGGACAAGGACAGGTGTCGCATTTTTCGCTCGGCAGCGCGGATCGCATCGAGGTCTTGCGCGGGCCGTTTTCGGCGCTGTACGGCAACGCGGCGGGCGGCGTCATTCAGGTGTTCACAGAGTCGGGCGTTTCACCGACCACCGTGACCACCACGGTCGCGGCGGGCTCGAACGACACGCTGCGCATCGGTATCAAGGCGAACGGGCGCGAGGGCGCTGTCGGTTATGTCGCGCAAGTGGATCGCTTTGACACTGAAGGCCCAAGGCCGCAAAGTGCCGCAACACGCTTCGGCGCAAACGCGAAGCTCGACGTGAAAGTGAGCGAAGCGACCACCATCACCATCCTCGGCAACCACGTCAATCTGCCCGGTGCGCAAGACCCGCTGGGCTTGACCCGCGCGGAGTTCAACGCCAACGCGCGGCAGGTCAATCCGCTTGCGCTGCAATTCAACACCCGAAAAGATCTGGAGCAAACGCAGGGCGGCGCGCGCATTCGTCACGCGTTGAACGCGACGCAGGCGCTTGAGTTCGTCGCGTACACCGGCGAGCGCGCCGTGCGCCAGTTTCAGGCGATCCCCGTCGCCACGCAGGCCCCGGCCACGTACCCTGGCGGCGTGATTGATTTTGATCGCAACTACTACGGTGCGGACGCGCGCTTTGTGCAGTCCGGCGCGTGGGGCAATGTCGCCTTGGGCGTTGCGTCGGATGTGTTGAACGAGAACCGTCGTGGTTATCAGAATTTCATCGGAACCACTCTAGGTGTGTTGGGCGCATTGCGACGCGATGAAAAAAACAAACTCACGTCGACCGACGGCTACGCGCAGGGCGAGTGGCGTGCGCTCCCCGACACTAGCATTCACGCGGGCGTTCGCGCGAGCAACGTCAAACTCGTGAGCGCAGACAAATACATCGTCACCGGAAATGGCGACGACAGCGGCGGCGTTCGCTACAGCGCGGTGTTGCCGTCCGTTGGCGTGAATTGGCGAGTGATACCCGCGCTGTCACTCTATGCCAGTGCAGGGCGCGGCATCGAAACGCCCACGTTGAACGAGCTTGCCTATCGACCGCCGGGCAGCGTACCCGCCACCGGGCTCAACCTGTCACTGCTGCCCGCGCGTAACGACAGCGTCGAGATCGGCGCGAAATGGCGACGCGACGGCGTCACCGCCGAGCTCGCCCTGTTCGACACAAAAACGAAAGACGAAATCGTCGTCGTCTCCAACAGCGGCGGCCGCTCCGCATTTGCCAACGCGGGCCGTACGCAGCGGCGCGGCATCGAGCTCTCCACCCGCGCGCAGCTCGACGAATGGATCAAAGGGCTGCAATGGGAGCTCGCCGCGAACACGCCAGACGCGCGCTATCGCGACAGCTTCAAAACCTGCGGAGCGCCGCCCTGCACCGTGCCGTCCGTGCTCGTCGCAGCGGGCAATCGCCTGCCCGGCGTGCCCAACCGCGCCGCGTGGACCGAACTGAAATGGACGCACACCAGCGGCGTCTACATCGCCGCAGAGGTCAAGCATCAGGGCCGCATCATCGCCAACGACGTCGGCGACGAATCAGTCAACGCCGTCACGCTACTAGGCGCACGCATCGGCGTGCAGCAGCAATGGGGCAAAGCGCGCTGGAGCGCATTCCTGCGCGGCGACAACTTGAGCGGCAAAACCTACGCAGGCACAGCGATCGTCAACGAAGCCAACCGCAGATACTTTGAACCGGCGGCGGGGCGGAGTTGGTTGGCGGGGACGAGCTTGAGTTTCGGCTGGTAGGAAATCCCGTCACGACCGCTAGCGCGTGCATTCTTTTGTGCATACAATTAAACATGGACTTCGACTTTGACCCCGAAAAAGCTCGGCTCAACCCGATCAACCATGATGGGGTCACATTCGATGAAGCGAGCGCAGTGTTGCTCGACCCGTACGCCCTTACCCGAATCGATGCCGACACCACCGACGAATCGCGCTATGTCACGCTCGGCATGGGTAGCGCGTCGCGCATTCTGGTCGTCGTGTGGACTGAACGCATCGAGCGCATTCGAATCATCTCAGCCTGGAAAGCCATCCAACCGCAAAGGCGAATTTATGAAGCCCAATTCTGACCCCGTATTCAAACAATACGCCAACACTGACTTCAGCGCGGCGCTACCCGTGAGCGATGTTCCCGCGCTCGCCGCATTGCAAGCCAAAACCGGCGGCAAATCACGAATCACGATGCGCGTAGACAACACCACGCTTGCGATCTTCAAACTACAAGCCGAAAAAACCGGCGGCAATTATCAGAGCCTGATGAACGAAGCGCTCGCCCAGTTTGCGCAGGGACATCGCTTGGCCGACGTGGTGCGGGAGACGATTCGAGAGGAATTGCGGGCTTCGTAGCGGATACGTTACGCACCCGTCGGCGTGCACCAGTAGCGGCGCAAGGCGCGCTCGACCGCATTGCTGCGCGGAGATATCTTAGCGGCAAAATTTACGCGTGTGCCGTGATCGCCAACAATGTGAACCGGGGATACTTTGAACCGGCTGCGGAGCGGACTAGGCTGGGGCGTTTAAACTCAGAACGTGGTTGTACGGCATACCACTCACAAACACGCTTGAATTGACTAGTGCTGCAGCTAGCTGACGCCTGCGAACGACATAAGTGTGGAACCGCTTTACACCGTTGGTCTGTAATGGTGCTCTCCAATCGGTGAACCGCCAGACGCAGAACGAGTGACTCACGATTAAAGTCAATGCTTAGTTTTAGAGGTTGGGTTAGCAGACGGTCACTTACTATCGCGCCACGTCGCGAGTGATTCTTAGTTCAGAGACTTAATATTTGCAAAGTTGGGCGGAGTAGGAATATGGATCGAATATTTCATTGGCTCATGGTCGGCATTTTTCTATCGGCATCGACCACCGCCGCCCAGAGCGTTACTGTCAAGGAGTACTACAACTCGACGCTAGACGCGTACTTCCTGACGGGACGAACGAACGAGCAAACACTGTTGGATACGGTGCCCGACTTCAAGGCTACGGGCATGACTTTTCAAGCCGTTGCTGCTCCGGCCAACACCACGGGTGCCGAGGCGCTCTCGTCAATCTGTCGCTTCCACGTCACCGTCGCGGATCCCTACACAAGTTCACACTTTTACGGCGTCTATTCGGATTGCTCGTATCTTTTAGGACTTAAGAACCCGAATTTCAATTGGGAAGGCTACGACTTCGCAATTCGAACGGCCGTCGGTGGAGTTTGTCCGACCGGCACGACAGCGATTTACCGGGGGTTTCGCAAGGCAGTCAACGGAAAAACTTCGAACCATCGCTACACAACTGCGGCCAACTACGTGGCGGCATCGGACGCGGGCTGGACGCCCGAAGGCCCAAGCTTCTGCGCGAGTTCAGCCACAGATGCGACAGTGATAGCACCCCCGATTGGCGGCCCCGTCGTTGAATGTGGACGTGTGTATTTCCCTGGAAAGCAATTCGCGTACGTCACCACAAGTCCTGCGAAAACTGATCAACTATTTCGTACTTATAAAGCAGGTGCAACTGGAATCAACGGGCAAATCGCTGCCCAGATTGTTGATGCGCGCAACGACGGGTCAAGCCTGACGACAATGATCAACGTCGGTGCCTCCTCGTGGACATTTCTTGGCACAGTCGCAGTAACGTTAGGCAGCGTCTCCGGGGATAAGCAAAATGCGTTACCACCAATTTCGTATCCTTACGCGATGTTCGTGGGGCAATCTGTTGATGTCAGTCGTGAAATGGGTTCCGCGCCCCCATTTGATTTCTTTAATACAAGTCGCCGCGGCCAGATGACATTTGTCGGTAAGGAGAACGTCACAGTTCCGGCCGGGACATTTGAAGCGTGCAAGTTGCGCTGGGATGAGGCACTGGCGTCGCTCGACTCGGTGATTACAGGGCAGACTTTGCGCGAGATCAAGACAATCTGGGTTGTACCTAATGTTGGCATCGTTAAAGAGCGTCTGCAACAGGGGTACGTGATAACTCCCGAACCGAGCATGTCCACAACGTTGACTGAAGCAATCTCTATTCAATAGCAACGCTGCATCTGATTGTTTACTCGGTTGTTTGGATCGAGTCTCGCAAGGAAACAAGCGACTGACACGCTCGAGCGACGCGTCGGCGACGGGCCAAGTCTTGCAAAGTGGCGATAGGGTTAAACGATGCTAGCGCGTCTGCCTTTACAGCTGCAAAGCCTTATTAATTTCTTTGCGGTTGGCCACGGTAGCGATCTGCGCTTGCTGCATCAGGTCGGCGGTCCTGACGCATCTGCGCCTTCGATGCGCGCCACGCTGGCTTGGCTGGAATGCATGCGTTTGGCGAGTTCGGTTTGTGTCAATTTCTGACGCGTTCGCATCGTGTGTACGGTTTGGCTTGGCTGAGCAACGCTTTGATTTGCAACAGCGTCAGTTCTTACTCGGTGAGTTGCAAGAAATCTTGCGCATCGCCGAGCCGCCAGCCGGCTGCCTGTAGTTTGGTCTGCGAATTTTTATCCATGATTGGGTGCGTTGAAAAGCTGGCGAGCTTTAGCGCTTGGCTGCTTTGGGTTTGGCGGGTTTTTTCTCTTCGGGATGCACGAACCCGATAGGTCGTTTGACGGGTGTGGTCGAGACAGGATTAGCCAGCTCCCGCATCGCTGTCAGGATACCCACAATTGCCTGATCGTGGCTTTCGAGCTTGCGCTCGAGCGCATCAAGCTGATGCGCCATCGCCTTGTTTGCCGACAACACCGCACGCAGGCGCACGAATGCACGCACCACGCTGATGTTTACCGCAATGGCGTGGCTACTGTTCAAGACCGAGGAGAGCATCGCCACGCCCTGTTCGGTGAACGCGTAGGGCGCATAACGACGACCGCCACGCCCACCACTACCGGCGCCAGCAATGTTTGAGGTCACAGTTTGTGACCTCAAAGCCTCCCACTCCGTCGCATCAAGCTGAAACATAAAGTCTGCTGGAAATCGATCCAGATTTCGCTTGACCGCCTGCACCAGCACTTTGGTTTCAACGCCGTAGAGATCAGCAAGATCGGCGTCGATTAAAACCTTCTCGCCCCGGATCACGACAATGTGCGCGGTCACCCGCTCGACGGGCACAGTAGGGGTGACTGGCGCATTCGATAATTTCATTCATCAAGAATACACGGCGCACATGGGCATCGACAACGTTCGCATGCTCAATCTGTGTGCCGAGGAGCGCCAGGGTTCTGGATTCCCGGCTGCGCCGAAAGTGACGGCGAGAGTTGGTAACGGGGTGGCTGCGACGGGAGACTTAAACACCTCTGGCTGGTAGTGCAGCCGACTGCGGTCAAGTCAGATCGCTACCGATCCGAGCGGAAGATACAAAGTCATTGCGCTGTCTGCGCACGTCGTAAATCCGTAGTGCTGATAGAAGCGCTTCGCGTCTTCGCTTTTGGCGTCGACGATCAATGCGAATGCCGCTACTTGTTCTTTCGCCATCAGGCATCGGTCGACCGCGCAGCCGATGAGTAGTTTGCCGATGCCTTGACCGTGATGGGCGGCGCTGCTGGCGAGTCGTCCCATGCGGAAGCAGGGCACGGGATAACGCGGCAGTTTTTTGCGGTCGGCCTCGGAGAGTTCGGTGCAATCCACTTGCGCGGCGCTTAGCGTGTAGTAGCCCAAGATCGCTTGCGGCGCTGCAGTGTCGACGAGCACACGCACGACGGTGACGCCCTTTTTGCTTTGCTGCGCGGCGAAGCGATGCAGGTATTCGTCCAGTTCGACGACACCGCAACTGAAGCCTGCTCGATCATGTTTCAGCGGATCGAGCGCTTGCTCTTCAATCACGTACGGTCGCGCTTTCAGGCGCGTTTGATTTTGCGCGCGGCAGTCAGCGCGCTTTTCAACGCAGCGTTAGGCGAAAACGGACGGTCGAGCGCCGCGGTGAATGCCTGAAAGTCACAGGGCGAGAGGCTGGCGCGAAATTCGCAATCCAGCAGCACATGCGCCTTTTCTATGGCGGCCGCACGAACAAATTCGGCCGTCGTCATGCCCACCAACGCCGCAGCGCGCGACACGATGCCCATTTCCTCGGCGTCCATTTTTAGGTCGAATCTGGCAACGGCAGTCATGATTTGTATCCTTGTTGATACGGTACTTTACCGGACGCTACGGTTCTGTAGCGTTAGATGACGGCGTGCTTTCGTGATGTAACGCGGGAGTGGGCTGGCAGCCCGACGACCACCCAACAACCAAACCTAGTTCAGCAACCCCGAAAGGTGCGCCTCAATCGCGGCCGGGTCGGTGCGTTGCGCGTTGGTGCCTAGCGCGCCTGTGACGAGCGCGGTGCCGCGCAGACCGAGGCGGTAGCGCACGATGAGCAGGCCGTCGGTGGTGGCGTAAATGATTTCATTTTCGTGCGAGCCCCGTTCATCCGCTTTTCCGTGAAAGCCTTATTTGATATGGGACGAGAGCGATTTACTGGCAAAGTCGATAAACGCTGTTTTATGCAGTTATCCCAGGTGTGATGGCGCTTTCAGCGAAAAGCGGCTACGCGATGCAACGCTCAAAAACCTGTTGAATCCGGTATCCCGCGTGGCATGTGATGCCGAGTGCCGTAACGCGAGACGTTTAGATGGAAACCCCAGTCCGACTAACGCCTACGGTTTCAGGGCGTCAATGGCCGCTGCAACATCAACGTCGCTTCGCGCCGAGTTTTTTGCACCTGCTGTCAATGCTGGGCCAGACAATCCTAGCAATCGCCGCAAGATCATGAGCCCGTCCGTGGTTGCCAAAACGCTTGCGTCGTTATCGACGTCAAAGCTCATCAAGTTGGCGGCGATGTGCGCTTCGATTTGTGCGGCGGATCGCTGCGGCGCAGTGCCGAGTGCGCCATCAGTCAACGCTGACCCGCGCAAGCCAAACAAATAACGTATCAGCAGCACGCCGTCTGTCGCTGCTGAGTACTGGGTGGCTGCGTCGCTATCGTCGATATTCAGGATTGGCAACTCGGGCAGCGGCGTGTCAAACGTTTGTCCCGCTCGAACCAATCGGACGGCGCCGGTGGTGTCTGACTTCGAACCCGTGTTGGAGCTTCCGTCTCCGAACAGCACAAACCATGCGAGCGAAGTCTCCCCGGCCGCCGTGGTGCTCGTCCAGGCCAACCCACCCGCCCTACCCGGAAAAACAGTGCTATTGATCGCGGGGAAGGCACAGCTGTCGTCGACGAGGCTTTCGAGCTCTTTCCGGTTAGGCAGACGCCAGTCGCTGTATCCAGCGAACGCGCTGTTTTTTGCGGCGGCGAGCGCGTTTGGCCAACTTACGTCGAGCGCAGTGCCCGTGGCACAGGCAGCGTCAGACAAACCGTCCTGGCATTGCTTCCACATCAAGCCGGTTGGATTGTGCGTAACGGTGCCATCGATGTTGACGGTGAAATCGGACGTAGGCGTGGCGCTCGGGAGGATGTCGCCACGGCAAGAGGCATGCGCCTGAAGCGACGCGAATGCAACAAGAACTGCCATCGTGCTCAACCCAGCGTTGCGCAGCGTGAAGCGACGCGAGCACGAGTTCAAAGCGTTCACGGATTTCGGGGCGAAAAGTTCTGTAAACATCACATCGCTCCTCGGACGAGTATCGCCGTGAATAAAGATGTTTTCAGTTGTTTGCCCGTGTATCCAAAATAAAACCACAGCATTCGGACTTTTGAAGTATCGAAGGCATCTGTCGTGTTGGTCCAGAAATAAACGTCAGCGTTTGTGTTGGGAAAATACGCAGCATCTATCGACGCGGCCGACGGATCGGTGATGCCCGAATGCACAAGTGTGCGTAGCTCACGTATCGTCGGCAAACGCCAGTCGGTAGCGCCACACACTCCGCCCGATGCGTTCACTGCGGCTACATAATTTTCGGTGTTGCACAGGCCGTTGTAAGGCGCTGCATCGAGGCTGCCACCACAGGTAGAGGTGAAGCCTACCAAACCTGGGTTACTGCCGTTCGTTGCGCTGTTGGTGGAATACCAGGTGTAGTAGTGCGATTTGTTGCGCAAACCGCTCGTGGTTTTGACTTCCCACGTCAGGCCAGTGACGTTGTCTTTGGTGCAGGCCCAATCGGATGGGTTCGCGCCGAGCGCGGCGGTCGCCGCCAGTGTGCTGCCGTTGTTGGCAATTTTTGTGTAGTCAAACCCTGCACTTCCTGCGCCCACTTTTGTGAGTTGACTGGCAAGGGCTGCAGCATCTCGCCCGTAGCGCGCGTCTTGCCGCGGGTTGACGCCTGAGTCGCCGCCGACTGCTGCGCTGCACGTCACAGGAGCGTTGTTCGCGTCGTAGCACTGCGTCACTCCGCTGTCGTTCAGCGAGGCCGCGTTTGCAGCGGAAAAGAACGGAGCGATCAGGACTGAAGCAAAAAAACCAAGGCGATGATCTGATCGGGACGTGGAGGTATCAGTCATGAGCTCAACATTTCAATACGCAGCCAAATGGCGATGCGGAAGGATATGCGCAGTCGAACACGTTCGTTGAACATTCGCAAAAAAAAACCGCCAGAGCGCTTTTTCTAGCCGTCGCCTAAATGGCTAGCAAATCGTTTTCGCTCGAAATTGCTTAATCGCGGCGTCATCGGTCACGAGCGTTGCGTCTTCGATGATCGCTTGAGCGGCGAGCATGCGGTCGAATGGATCGCGATGTTCGGCTTCGCATATTCCAGCGGTCACCGCATGTTGATAAGTGATGGTCGGATGCGCAAAGCCGTCGGGGGCGATGAGGTCGCCAAAGTTTGTCACCGCGTGTTCTGCGCCGGGCAGTTTGCCGATGCGATGCTTGGTCGCAATTTCCCAAGCGGAGGCCGCGTTGATGCGTACAACGTTGTTCTCGACACTCGTTTCGTTCACTGCTTCTTCGATGGCCGCAGAGCTTTCCTCCACCCCAGTGCAGAGCGCGGGCGTGAAGGCGCAGCGTCGTCAGCGATCGTTAGTCCGGAAGTGTCATCTGCAACCCAATTTTACTTAGTAACTCATTGGTTGAAACGACCGCTACATTCGGGATTGAACACGATTTAATAGACAAGTCGACTTTTGGCAAAAATAGCAGATAGCCCTTTTGCAGTGGTCGTTGTGGTCAATAGTTGATTGTGAGTTTGCTTGGAAAATTAACGTGATCGCCTTCGTTCCACGGCGTCGAGTGCGGAGTCGCGCCGACTTCACGCGTTCGGCAACGCTGCAGTTCGGGTGCTTCGATTAGCGCAATTGACACTGCCGGGGCGAGAATCGCAACTTCGCGTGACTCGGTTGAAAACACTGCCCGAGCGCCCCGCGCCATGAAAGAATCGCACGAGCGGGACATTGCTATCCGATTTCCTCTTTTGTGGCCGTCGTGGTGATTCGCGGGATATTTTCAAAATCGAAAGCGTCTGCCGCTGCGCTGTCGATACCTCATCTGTCAGCAGCGCCGCTGTCGATTGCTAACCTCCTGCCGGAAGGCGTGAGAGCGAAGAATGTCACGTGCCGAGTCAATCTGGAGAGGCTCGCATCACCACTTGACTGCTACGTGCGATTTGTAGGCAAACTATTCAACACAGAATCAAGGGGACCAGCATGACACGTGTGAAACAACAGGCATCCGGCGTTGGCTTGGCGGCGACATTTGCCCCGAAGTTTCCCGACGCGCCGCGCGTGTTTTCGACGATGAAGGCTCGGGCGTACGATCTTGTCAGCGGGTCGCTTAGTGTGTGCGCTGGGATGTTTGTCGATTCGCCACGCATTCAAGAAACCATCAGCGCCGCCAGCTTGTCGGGCCGAGCCGATTGCGCGTTCGCCGTCGGTACTGCCATGATCAACGAGGTTGCAAGTGCAACCACCGGAGACGCAGCTGCATTGGCTATCGATCGGAAACCACCGGCCTTTTGCAAGGTTCGCAACGGGACCGTTGGCATGATTTGTTTCCTCGTTAGCCTCGCCTCAGCCGGTTGGGTTTCTGCGGCCACCTTCAATGTGAACACGCTTAGCGACACGCACGCGGTCAACCCGAGCGCGGGAACAGGACTGGATAGCACCGGCAAAATTTCGTTGCGCTCCGCTCTCGAGGTGGTGGAAAGCATCGGCGGGACGCAGACGATCAATCTTCCAGCCGGAACCTACAACCTTTCGCTGGGTACTATCACGTTTGGGGACGTGGCCCAAAACGTATCCATTGCGGGAGCCAGTGCCGCGACCACAATTGTCAACATGACGACAACCGCGCAAAACCGCATCTTCCTGATCGGTACGACGGGGACGCTGCCCAACGTCCACACAACAATCAGCAATGTGCAGTTTACGGGCGGCAAGCTTACGGGAGACAACTATGGCGGGGGAGCCATAATTGCTGGCGGCCCGAGCAATAGCCTCACGCTGACTAACTGCATCTTTCAAAATGACACGATCGCCGCAGCGGTAGCCGGTGCTCCCGGAGGCGGTGCGGTGCGTTACAACGGCGGCGGGTCGCTCACGATCACTGGCAGCGTATTCAACAACAATACCAACCCGCTTTCAGCCGGCGGCGCCGTAGATTATTTTTTTGAGAACCTGGTCGGTATCGGGAACGGCGTCGTCACGATTACAAATTCGACCTTCACGAATAATGGTGTAATGGCGACGGGTGCGACCGGTGGCGCCGTCAATATCGCGGCGCAGGGCCGCATCACGGCCGGTGTTACTTTCACCGTTTCCGTCTTGCGAAATACCTTCAGTGGCAACTCCGCGAGTGGCAGTTCGGGCACCGGCGGCGCGATTTCGGTGACGAACAGCTTTGATGTCGGCAATACGGCGCAGTTCAACTACAACCGTATCTTCGCCAATACCTCGAATGCCGCTCCGAGTGCGATGGCCGTATCCGGCGGGAGCCAGGGCAACGTCGACGCGACGGACAACTGGTGGGGCGTGAATACCGGCCCCGGCACCACCGCAGCGAAATTAGGGGCCGGAGGTGGCACTTTTAGTCTCGGCACCTGGCTGCAGCTTCGCAATAGCGCGAGCCCAACTTCCAGCAGTATTGGCAACACATCAACGGTCACTGCCGACATTCTCGGACGAAATTCGGGTGGCGCTATCGCAGCATCAAACCTGGCCGGACTGCCTTCGTTTCCTGCTGCCGGCAGCGCATTCAGCAACCCGCAAAAGGGCACGATTCCGGGCGGGTCAGTGCAATTTGTCGGCGGCGTGGCTAGTGTTGCCTTCACTGGAACTAGCCTTGGTTCGGGCGGCGTCGATGCCACCGCCGACAGTCAGACTCTGACCGCAGCGATCACGATCACGAAGGCAAACACCACTACTACGATCACCAACGCAGCGGCACTTGCCACGGCGACGGCGGTTGGCCAAAGCTATCCGGTGGCGGCTAGTGTGTCGACCGCAAGCGGTACGCCAAGTGGAAGCATCAACGTTAGTGACGGCTCGGTCGCCTGTACGATCACATTGCCAGCGACAAGTTGCAATCTGACCAGCACTACGGCAGGCAACAAAACGGTCACGGCAACGTATTCTGGTGACGGCAATTACAACGGAAGCTCAACGACCAATTCGCATGTGGTCTATTCCCCTGCGAACTTGTCGATTACCAAGTCGCACACCGGCAACTTCACACAAGGGACTACCGGAATCTGGAACCTGTTGGTGCAGAACAATGCTTCGGTCGCGTCCGCGACGACCGTTGGCGCCGTCACCGTGATCGACACGCTGCCTGCAGGTTACACAGTCTCCTCCGCCTCGGGAACCAACTGGACCTGCACGCCTGTCACCCAGACGGTGACCTGCAGCTCATCGCAGGTGATTGTCGGCAATGGCGGGCAGTTCTCGATCATTCAATTGGTGGTCAACATCCCTGCGAATTCGCCGACCAGCGTTACCAACAACGCCAAAGCATTTGGCGGTGGCGATACGACGCATACCAGCGCCGCAACCGGGGCGGCGGGCTCCGAAACCGTCACGGTGATCCAGGCTCCGGCAACCATTCAGCTTACTGCCGGCAACAACCAGAGCGTCGCAGTGACCGCGGCGTTCCCGACCAACCTGTCGGTCACTGTTCTCGACGCAGGGAACGCGCCGATCAGCGGACGGAGCACAACGTTCACGGCTCCCGCCAGCGGTGCCAGCGGCACGTTCGCAAACAGCAGCAACACGCTGACCACAGTGACGAACGCCTCCGGGGTGGCAACGGCGGGCGTGTTTACTGCGAACGCAATTGGCGGAGGGCCGTACAACGTTAGCGTCACGGCCGGCTCCGCTCCGCAAGCGACGTTCAATCTGACAAACGTTGCACCGCCGACGGTCGCCGTATCCAAGCTCGTCTCCGTTGACAACGGCGCAACCTACAGCGCCAGTTCCAGCGCGCCTCCGGGTACGAGCCTCATTTACAAACTCATCGCCAGCAACTCCGTCACAGCATTAGCGAGCCAGGTCCAGTTCAGCGATGTGTTGCCTGCTGGCGTAACAATAGTGTCTGGCAGCGGGAAATTCGCGACCGCTACAGCGACAACTTATGCGGCGGCGACCAGTTTGACCGAAGGCTCTGGTGGTTACACGGCTGGCGCAGGCAGCGTTGCCTACAACCCGGGAGGAGCCACTGGCACTGTGGCCGCGAGCGGCGCGCTCGTGCTGTTCTTCAAAGTAACGATCAACAACGCGACCACCGGTACGCTAACGAATAACGTCAGCGTCAACTACAACGATGCGATTGGCAATGCGCAGACGGCTGCGACCGGAAGTGCCGCGGTGACGGTGCAGAAGGCGAACCAGACGCTTACCTTCGGCGCCCCACCGGGAGCGCCGTTCCCGGTCGACAGCACGGCTACGGTCGTAGCCAGCAGTGCGAATCCGAACTCCGGCAACGCGATCACTTATTCGAGCCTCACGACTGTCGTATGCAGCGTCAACAGCGTGAGCGGTTTGGTCGCCGGGGTCAGCATCGGCGCGTGCACGATCGCAGCCAACCAACTGGGCAATTCGGCGTACAACGACGCGGCGCAAGTCACGCAGAGCTTCGCCGTTAGCGCAGCCTGCGATCTGGATATCAACGGCGACAGTGGTATCAACGCCGATAAAGACGGCGTGCTGCTGACTCGCTATTTGCTGGGTTTCCGCGGCGCATCGCTGATTGCCAATGTGCCACTCGGCGCGGGTCGTGCAGACGCGCAGGCGGTGGAAAATTTCATTGGCAGCGGCTCGCAGTACGACGTGTTCGGCCGCGTGGTTCTAGCGCCAACTGCGCACCGTGATGGTGTGGTGTTGATTCGGATCATGCTCGGTGTGCCGGATGCTTCGCTGCTCGGTGGAATGACGGTGCCCGCAGGCGCTACGTACACGCAAGGTGCAACCGTTCGAGCTAATGTGAATCGGCGGTGCGGCACGAGCTTTTTGCCGTAGTGCGAGGTATCTCGGTGGTGCTCTGAGAGAAGCCGCTAAATGGTGAATTCGGTGAGTTGCAAGTCAGCGCAGTCGTTGCAGCTGCGCTGCATATCCCACCTGAACACGTAGTGACAATCGTCGATCGGACGTCTACACTTTGCCAGCCGCTATGGTGCAGCCAAAAAAGTACAGATTCGGAGGGGACAGTGTCTGATAACTATTCCGGTGGAAAGACCACTTTCAGGTTCACGTTGCCCGGCGCACATGCGTGGCGGCTAGTCGCGACGACGGCCATTTTTTCTCTTGTGGCGCAGACTGCAGCCGCTGCACCCATCACAGTCAACTCGCTTGCAGACGACGTGTTTATGAACGCGACAGGGCAAACCTTCTCTGATGCAGCGCTGACCGTTCCGGTATCTCCGGCGTACTGCACTTTGCGGATGGCGATTACGGCAGCAAATCTTGATACCGTCGTGGGCGGTTGCGCGGCAGGCTCTGGGGCCGACACCATCGATTTCTCTGCCGCACTGAACCTGACGACCGCGACGCCAGGCACTATTACGCTCTCACAGGTGTCGATGTTCGAGGCACCGGCCAACTACAACTCGATTCCACCCACCTGGCTGCTGGCGATTTCGACGCCAATCACGATTTCTGGCCCCGCTGCCGGGGGTGCTGCGCTGACTATCAATGGCGGCGGGCTTGGTACAACCGCCATTGGACGTCGCACGCTAATCATCTCCGATTCGCAGGCCGCGGTTGACATGCCGGTCAGTATCTCCCGAGTCAGCTTCAAAGAGGGACGCAATGTAGGCGGCGGTGGTGGCTGCGTCTTTTCGCGTGAATCGCTCACCTTATCTGATGTTGTTTTCGAAGCGTGCGAAGCGGTGGGCGCTGCGCCCAACAGCACGGTTGGCGGCGGCGCGCTGGGTGTGAACGTCACGGGTGTTGGCGACGTGCGGCCCAACGTAACGCTTAGCAATGTTCGGTTCACCGCTAACCGTTCGACGCACGGGGCGGCGTCCGGGTCAAGCGCAGTCGGGGCAGCCTCGTTCGGGTCCAGTACGCCCAGTTACGTCGGCGATGTCAGTATCAGCGACACATCGTTTTTCGGCAACTCGGCGGAAAGCGTCGGCGCGCTGCGCATCCAGAACGCTAACAGTGCATCGCTGTTGCGGTTGAAAATTGGGTCCAACACCGCCACGTCCGCGACCGGTCAATACGGTGGTTTTGTGATCAGCACCGTGAGCGGTACCGTCGCGCTTACCAATGTTTATACCGTGGCCAACATTGCGGGCAACCGTCGAGCCGGGGGCGGAATTTTTACCGTAGGCGCCAACGTCACTAGCGGGGACGCGGTCACGATTACCGATTCTGCCTTCATCGGTAATTTCACGGTTGGAGCGGTCGGCTCGACCGGGGGCGACATCGGTGGTCTGGATGTGTCGACAGATTTTTTCGACGCTAACGGCAACTGTACTTACAGCCAATTGCGCAACGTTCGCATGACCGGCGTTGAGATCAGAGAAAACCACGCTAACAAATCCGTGGGCGGCATGCGCCTGTTCTGTAGCGGTAATGCTGCACTGACTGATATGAGCTTCAGTAACAACCAGGTCGAAGGCCTCAACACGACGGGTAGCGGTGGCAATAGCGCGGCGTTGTTAGTGGATTTGGCAACGGTCACTGTTGACAACATTCGCATTGAAAGTAACCGCACTTACGGCGGCACCATCACGCCGCCCGCGACCAACAACGGGGGCTACGGCGTGTTCACTGTGCAAGGTCCGCCCAGTTTCTCGCCGTCGGTAACCTACCCGCTTGCGCACAGCTTCACGGGAACGCGCCTTTTGTTCAAAGACAACTACGCATACGAAAATGAGGCGGGACTCTCGTTGCGGCCCAACGGCGCGGGCCGAAACTACTCGGTGTCAAATTCGTCGTTCGTTGGCAATCACGCCAAGGGCATCACCGGGCTATTCCTTAACGCCACTGGCAATTATTCGGTGAGCAACACCACTCTGTCCGGCAACAATTCGTCGGCGGGCTCTGGGCCGCTGTTTATCAACGTTCATGCCTCCACGGGCACTAACGGGATCACGATTAACGGCGTGACCAGTGCGCGCAATTCGTCGACCTCCGATCCAATCAGCGTTGGCCAGTTCAACCCGGCGGGAGGCGCTTCGACACCGAGTGCTGCAATCGACGTCAAGAACACGATTTTCGGGCAGTATCAATATCAAAACGGTTACCCCGGATATTGGCCGGTGCAGGCTGGCGTTACCTATAACGTTGCCAACTCGATCATTGAAGGCTACTACGCGCCGAATCAACCTTCGGGTATCTGTGGCGTCTCGGGCGTCATCTGCAATGCGGACGCCAAACTCGAAGGGCTCGCCGACAACGGCGGCTCGGTGACCACCTACACCCACGCGCTGCGGCCCGGCAGCCCTGCGCTAGACGCAGGCGACGGCACGGGTGCCCCAGCGTTCGACCAGCGCGGCAGCGGATTCCCGCGAGTCGTCAACAGTACGATAGACATCGGCGCATTCGAATCCCCTGTGCTGACGGCGGCTTTGCCTTGCAAACTCGACATGGATGGCGACAACCAGGTGCGTGCCAACAAGGAAGGTCTGGTTTTGCTGCGTTCAATGCTAGGCTTCACTGGCGCTGCGGTAGTCAACGGCACCGGAATTTCCCAAGCTCAATGGGATTCCGCCCGTAATAATTTGAACGCCAACTGCGGCACCAGCTTCGCGCCCTGAGAGGCGGCACACCGCGCCTGATGGCGCGTTAGTATTCGACGTCTGCCGTCTTAGCGCTTCAATCGATGGAGGTCAGCACTGCGGCATCGTGAAAACCATGCTGGAGTTCAAGGTCAACGGGTGAGAAAGCAAGCTGCGTGAACAGCGCAAAGATCATCTGCTTTTGCGGATCGATTCGAAAGTAGGTGTTGTAACCGCCGCTCCAGCCGTAGGTGCCGGGCGAGCCCAGCCACGCTTTGTCGTCCGCCTTCCGAATGGCGACGCCCAGCCCGAATGATTGGCCGGGAAGAAACGGCAGCGGGATGCTATCGACCTGACTCGTCGTCATCAGCTCCACAGATTTGCGGCTCAGGATCCGTGCGCCGTCGAGTGCGCCGCCGTTTAGCAGCATCTGCGAGAAGCGCAGGAAGTCCGCTGCCGTGCCGAAGAGGTTGCCGCCTGCAGAGAGGAACTTTGGCGCCATCGGATCGAGCGGCGTTCGCACCAGTCCGCGAACGGGATCCAGCGCGTACGTCGACACAACGCGCGAGCGCTTGACTTCGGGTACTGTGAAGAACGTATCGGCCATTCCGAGCGGAACGAATATCTGCTCACTCAACGCAACGTCGAGCCGCTTGCCCGTGATTACCTCGATCACGCGGCCAAGAACAATCGTGGCCGGGCCATAACGGAACGCCGCACCGGGCTGCATTTCGAGCGGCGACGCAGCGAGGTGGGTCACGTATTCTTTGAGCGTGAACTCCTGATTCGCTGGCAGCGCTTTGACGGCCTCGCGTCGCAGTCTGGCCGCGGGCGAGTCACGCGGCGGCAGGCCGATGAAGCCCGCGCGATGTGTCATGAGATCGAGAATCGTAATGGGACGTTCGACTGGTACGAGCTCAAAACCACCCGGCGCGTCTTTGCGCTCGACCGCAACGGACATGTTGGCAAACGCGGGCAAAAACTTCGAAACGGGATCGGAAAGCTGCAACTGCCCGCGCTCCAAAAGTTGCAGCGCGGCGACCGTAGCGATCGGCTTGGTCATTGACTGCAACTGGAAAATGTCGTCGGGCCGCATCGCGCGCTTGCTCTCGAGATCGGCGAATCCGTAAGCCTTCGTCGATACCAGCTTGCCGCGCCGCGCGATCAGCGTGACAGCTCCGGCAACTTTGTGATCGCGTTGCATTCGCTCGATGAATTCGTCCACTTGAGACAGTTGCTCAATTGATATACCGACAGCCTCGGGCGCGGCGGTTGGAAAGGACGGAGCCCCAGATACTGCGGTGCACGCAGCGAGCAACGAAAGTAAGCCAAATGCGGCCGCAGCCATCGTCGTAGCGCTGGCACAGTCTGTCCAGTACGATCTCGCCGTAGGTCGTCGCTCAGATGGAAAACGGGGCGTTGGGGTCATTTTGTCACCGATCAAAATGAGGGATCATGCCCAATCTATCACTGACTCCATCGAACGTCGAGGCGCACCGCACGCCTTCGGCGCTCTCTATTGATCCATTGAGGTAAAGCCCCGCTTTGGCGGGGGACTCGCCCCGCTGTGACCGTGTGTTGCGGTCATCGACGGTTCCGAATTTCTCCGAAGTACGCGGTGAGTTCTGTGGGGATTTGCCAAGGGGACGAGTGCGATTGGAGTAGCGAGGCGAATCCCGGATCGAAGCTACGCTGCGAAGGCCATCGTGGCGAATGGGTATTGGGTGTGGCGCTGGTGGCAATTGGTGCGTGGAGATTGATGCACGGGTGACGCTTCCCACGGTGCGTGGCAAACCCTGTTTTTTCTTCGCGGCCGGGCAACCGTTGCATTCGCCCGAAGGCCCGCAGCTGACCGGGTTCGCCAAATCGCGCCCGCTTTTTGCGGATTCACACCACTGATGTGCGAATTGGTCTTGCCGCGATTGTGTCGATAAAACGCGACGAATACAGTTCGTCCATGGCAAACGAATCTTCAATCCCCCAAGCACGAACGACACGCCACAAGAGTGTCGCCTTCACGCTGATTGCAGAACCGTTTTGCTCGCGCAACACACCGAATTTAGCCAGATGTTGCGCCAACTGGCACGTGAACAATCCGTCGAACCCAATTTCCCGCTGAAAGGCCACCAACATGAAATCCTCCCTAACTCTCCGCCTCGTTTCCGCCGCAGTCTCCATTGCTGTAACGGCGGGCATCTTTTCGGCTGTCATCTCGATTGCCGAACAACCCCAACCCGATGGCAGCGTTCGCCTCGCTCACACTGTAGTCGGATCGCCGCAAGCGGTCGCACCAACGCTATTCGCCCAAGCGCCAACGGCGCAAGCTCGGTAGTGTGGCTGTCGCGTTTAGGTGTCGGTGCTCCGCGAGCATCGACGTTACGCGGATTTTCTAGGCGCGACCCGCGCAGGACTAACGTTGTCTCTGAACTGTTCAAACATCGCTAGCTAGCAGCTTTTCCATGAAAGCCATACTGAATAGGGGCTGTCAGCCAAATTGACGCGTTGTCGATAAGATGTGTTTTGTGGCTTAAGCCCATGTAAAACAAGCTTCTTGGATCGGAGTTGTTATCCGTCTGATCCGTTTATCATTCGCAATTCATTGCACCAACGACAGCCCACATTGCGTCACCAGGTAATCGCGAATCAGCGGCCAGGTATTGCGGGTAGCGTTGGTTGAAAACGTAATGCCGCCGATGACGGCGTTGCCTGTGATGCCAAGCGCGATGCGAGTACCAATGAGCATATCGGTCGTCGCTAATACCCGTCCGTCGCCGTCAATGTCGAGTTTGCAGTTTTGGTAGCCGAACGGGCCGCCGTCATAACGAACAGCGCAAAAATCGCCGCTTGAGGCACTCTCGCAATAGCCCGCGAGAACTATCTTTCCGTCAGGCTGCAATGCGAGCGCTCGACCGTTGGCGTTGCCGTTACCCACTGCGGTGATGACCTTGCCGGTACCGCCAAAACTTGTGTCCAGCGCGCCGTTGCCGTGATATCTAACGAGGCAGAAGTTGAGGAAGAGACCAGTGTCGCATTCGCCCGCGACCAATAGCTTGCCGTCTGGCTGCAGCGCCATAGCGTGCGCGAAATCGGTTAGGCTGCCGACAGGAGTGATGACTGTGGAAGATGGGCCAAAACTTCCATCAAGAGAGCCGTCAGAGTTGTAGCGTACAACACAGAAATCTTGGGTATTGGAGGCCCCACGACAATCGCCTGCCAGCACCATCCTGCCGTCCGGCTGCAATGCGATGACTCTGACATAGGCGCTGTCGGCACCGACGGTGACGAATACCTTGCCGGTACCGTTGAAACTCTGGTCGAGCGTGCCGGCAACGTTGTAACGAACAGCGCAGAATCCGTATATCGCTGGCCCGAAGCAGTAGCCCGCAACCAGAACCTTGCCGTCGATTTGCAAGCTCATGGTGGTCGCAATATTCGTGACACCGCCGACGGGGGCGGTGAACACCTTGCCCGGGTCGGAGCCGCCAAAGGTAGCGTCCAACGTGCCGTTATTGTTGTAGCGCACGACACAGAACAGCGTGGCACCGTTGGTGCAACCGCCAGCCACCAGTATCTTGCCGTCGGGTTGCAGCACGACGGTATTTGCGATATCCGTCATGTTTCCAGCAGGAGGTTCTGGGCCAACAGGTGTGATGACCTTGCCGGTACCACTACCAAAATTTGCAGTGTCCAGCGTGCCGTTACCGTTGTAGCGCACGGCGCAGAATGCATGATAAGTAGCCGTTGTCTGACAGTGACCGACAAGAAGGAATTTGCCATCCGGCTGCAGTGCCATCGCCGTGGCGAAATCGTCCAGATTACCTACCGCAGTAATGACCTTGCCACCGTTGCCAAAGGTAGGATCAAGAACGCCCAGTGAGTCGTAGCGCACAACACAGAAGTCAAAGTATGACGCGCCGGTGCAAGTTCCGCCCAGTAACACTTTGCCGTCGGGCTGCACAATCACGGCTGCGGCGGCGTCTGAACCATTGCCCACCGGCGTGACTACCTTGCCAGGGCCGAGTGGGCTCCCAGTCGCCCAGAACGGATCAAGCGTGCCCGGTTGCCCCACCGTGGCCTGCGCAGCGAAGCTGTAGGTGAGCGCAAGCGCAGACGCGATGATTAATTTGCGGATTTGATCCAGAGTAAGCATGAGATTCTTTGACCGGCAACGGCAACCGCGAACAGTATTGATGCCGCAAAGTACGGGCAAGCAGGCTGTGAAACAACGCGAGGCCGACGAATCAATGTGTAATGGGTGTGAACCCTGAAAAAACGGGTGTGGTTTTGTGAATTTGTGTAAATGCGGGAGGGCACGCTAATTGGAATCCCGCGCGACCGCGCGCCAAGGGCCCGCCGGTGATTTAGAACAGTGGCGGGCGGTGCGACCCCGTGCCCCTATGCGTTACCAGCTCGCAAGCAAGCAAAACCACGCCCCGTTTACCTTTGTCTACACCGTTAATTTCCGGTTTCGTCGGCGAGAAATTGTATGCTGGAGCGTGCGCCTCTACCGTGTCGTTCAAGCAACAGCCGTTGCCCGAACCCCGGGGTCATTGAACCCTCCCAATCGATGGAGTGCACGATGAATATTTTCGCGCTTAGAGGTCACGCTTTGTTCTACTTGCTCTGCGCCATATCGCTTATTACAGGATGCCAGGGAGATGCCACTGCCGAGCGCCCCGATACCGCCGCAGTGGCAAAGTGGAATCAACTGGCTATGGATGCCGTGGTGAAATTCAACACCAATGACGCAGCGGGCGGCATTCCGCCGATGATCGAATCGCGGATGTATGCGATGGCCTTTAGTGCAGCGCATGATGCCCTGAATGCCATTGATCCGCGCTATCAGCCCTATCTCACGCGGGCCAGCGCTGCTAATGCGTCCCCCGATGCAGCGGTCGCTGCTGCCATTCACGATGTCATGGTCGGGCAGTTGCCGCCGTTGCAGGCGGATCTCGACCAAGCCTACGGCGCCGCGCTCGCCGCGATCGCGGATGGGGAGAAAAAAACCAACGGCGTTGCGCTCGGCAAGCAAATGGCCGCGGCCATTACAGCCGCCCGCCAAACCGACGGCAGCGCTGGCGCGCAAACGCCTTATGTGCCCGGAACCGCTCCCGGCAACTATCGTTTCACGCCGCCATTTGACGGGCCACCTTTCAACGGCTTGGCGGCGCTACCGGCTTGGGGCAGCGTCAGGCCCTTCGTCGCCACCAGCGGCGCGCAATTTCGCGCGCCACCGCCCTACCGCGTCACCGACGCGCCCTACACCAAGGACTTCAACGAAATCAAGACTCTAGGTGCCGCCACTGGCAGTACCCGCACGCCCGACCAGTCCGAGATCGGTCGCTTCTGGCTGGAGAGTTCACCGGTTGGCTGGAATCGGATCGCCGCCACACTCGCCAAATCGCGCAACCTGAACGGCTGGGATCAAGCGCGACTGTTTGCCCTCGTGCATCTCGCCGTAGCCGACAGCTACATCGGCTCATTGGACTCCAAATATTTCTACAACTTCTGGCGTCCCATTACTGCGGTGCGTCTTGCCGACACCGATGGCAACCCGGACACGGCGGGGGACCCTGCCTGGCAAACCTTCGATCCGGTGACGCCGCCCGTTCCAGACTATCCGTCGGCTCACGCGAGTGCCGGCGGCGCTGCGGCAGCCGTGCTACGTGGTGTGTTCGCCAGCGATGACATCGCGTTCTCGCAAACCAGCACTTCGCTGCCCGGCGTCACCCGAACGTTTGCCAAACTGTCTCTCGCAGCCGCTGAAAACTGCTTGTCGCGAATCTATGTGGGCTACCACTTCCGGCTCGCGGTTGACGAAGGCCTTAAGCAGGGAGACCAACTCGGCAAGCTGGTCGTGCAAAGCCGCTTGCAGCCACTTTGAGATTGCGTGACATCGTCGCAGCGGCTGGGTGATGTCAGCAAATCGCAAAACCACACCCGCTTTTTCACAACTCACACCGCAATTTGCGGGATTCGTCGGCCCCAATTGGCGCGGGGGTGGCCGCTACGCTAACTTGCGGCGGTGGCCATTGGGGCGCACATGATGTCCTTCAAACACCAGGGGATGCGATGAAATCTCTGCCGATACGTTTCGACCCGAGGTGCGGTCAGCACTACGTCGTCTTGACCGGCACGGTTTGCGCGCTGCGGTACCGCTTGCCAGACCTGGCCATGATCCGGATTCAATGCAGATGAAATGGCAACTACCAGCGCTTGTGCCGGACGATCCCACTGCGCTTGCGTTGTCAGCGCTCGCGCGGAATAATCCGCCTTTAGTCGTGCGTGCCACACTCGTGGCTTGGATCGCGCGATGCGGGGGGCAGGTGCTCTTGCAAAAGCGCAGTTGGCATAACGTCGTTGCCAGAAGCTTTCGCGATGTCACGCGGAGCAAGCTTGCGTTTGTCCTGCTCGCCACGTCTGTCATCGCTGCACAGAGCGTCCTGCTTCCCGCCAGCTTGATGTATTGGACGGCAGGCCAGTTATTGCGGGCGTTCGTCGAGAGCCTGGTTGAGGGATCGATTGTTGCCCTGACGATGTTTCTTGGCGGATCAATTTTGCTGGCATGGACACGACCGCGCGGTGTTGTGCGCATCTTGTGGATATCGCTGGTACTGGCGGTCTTCGCACTAGTGGGTTGCCTTACCGGATACTGGCTGACCTATGAAGCTGGGTTTTTCCCGCCACTCTCGTTTATCGCGGCGAACACGCTGCGGTGGACGATCATCGGCGGATTGCTATTTTTGATTGATGATCTGATTGAACAACGGCGGCATAACGCGAGTCGTCAGCGCGAAGGCGAGACCCGTGTCGCCAATCTGGGGCGTCAGGTGGCCGAAGTGCGACTGCAACTGATGCAGGCTCAGATCGAGCCGCACTTTCTGTTCAACACGCTTGCCAACGTAAAACGCCTGTGCGCCACCGATCCTGATGGCGGTGCCGATTTGTTCTCGCACCTCATGGTTTATTTGCGCGCTGCGTTGCCGCGCTTGCGTGAAACTGAAGCGACGCTTGCAACAGAACTCAGTCTGGCGCGTTCGTTTCTTGAAGTACTGAAAATTCGCATGGGCATTCGACTCCAGTTCACCATTGAGGTGCCCGAAGCCTGCCTGGCATTGCCGTTCCCGTCGATGGCGTTGCTCACGCTGGTTGAGAACGCAGTCAAGCATGGTCTCGCGCCCGCCCGAGAAGGTGGAAGCATCAGTATTTTTGGCGAACACCAGAATGGTCGGCTCTGCGTGACGGTAGCTGATACAGGCGTCGGGTTTAGCGCAAAGGGTGGCAGTGGCATGGGCATTGCCAACACCCGTAATCGCCTTGCTGCGGCGTATGGCACCGAAGCCGAGTTGGTGCTCGCCGGAAACAGCCCTCGCGGCGTCGTCGCCAGCATAAAAGTTCCGCTGAAATTGATGCGCCGTGAGCCTCCGCCACTGGGCGAAGGGGTGGTGCTTTGAGTACCGATGTCAACGCTGTGATACCAGACGGTGGCTCGACCTGGATGCCATCAGCGAGGCACGCGCGGCGTGCATTGAACTCACGTACAGCGCTTGATTTCCTCTCCGAGCGCTGGCGTTTTTGCGCTGGATTTTCGTTCGCCATGATGCTCTTCATCGCCGTGCGTTTGATTGATGCATTACCTGGCTCCGCAGGCTCAACGCTCGTTCGAAGCGTGATCGAAATCTGGCTCATTCAGTGGCTGCCTGCCTCGCTCGTCGTAGGCGTCGGTATCGGTCTCCTTGATCAGAGGGTGAGTTTTGCATGGCAGCGCGGTCTGGGCGCGCTCGCGTTGGTTGCCTTCGCATCTGTAGGCTGTCTTTTTTTTACGCGAGCTTCATTTGGGCTTATCGCGCGTGACATAGGGTATGTGACGATGCCCAGTGAAATATCGGCAGATTACGCCAGCTTCATCCTCGGAACGGCGAGCATGGGTGCGATCTATCTTGGTCTGCTCGCATGGTTCTATTTGAGAGCGCAGGATACTGAGCGTAGCGCCGCCGCACTCAGTGATGTACAACTCGCCGGTTTGCGGGTTACTCAGGCCGTTGCTCAGGATCGATTGAAGGCGATTCAATCGCATGTTGATCCCGACTTTCTATTCGCAGCCCTGTCGCACGTGCAGGCCGAATACCATCGCGATGCGACGAAGGCGCAAGCAGCACTTGACGACGTCATCGCGTTTCTGCGGGCAGCGTTGCCCCGTCGGCATGCTGAAGACCGCACGTTTGCTGACGAAATCGTTTTGGCACAGTCCTTTCTTCGCCTTGCCGCGCTCATTGAGCGCAGGCAATTTTTATTGCGTATTTCGTTCGCCGACTCAGCCAGTGAATCCGCAGCGTTTCCACCAGATATATGTATGCCGCTAGTGAGGGCGATGGCCTTGATCATTGCACCGGATCAATCGATGCACCTAAGCGGGCGAGTGGTCGAGAGCCGATTTCAAGTCACTCTGGTCATGCCGCAGATCAACCAGAAAGCGGACACCCTGGCCAATATGGCCACTGCAGTCGGTATAGCAAAGCAGAGCCTCGCAGCTATCTACGGGTCTGACGCGGCGCTACTTGACTATTCTGCCAATCAGCGTTTTCACATTAACGTCGAGATTCCCTATGCCCCGAGCACTAATCGCTGAAGACGAACCACTGTTGCGCGACGAATTGGTCGAACTACTCGCGCAGGTGTGGCCACAACTAGAAATTTGCGCGGCTGTCGCGGACGGCAATAGCGCGCTTGAGGCGATGGCAACAAAGCGTCCCGACGTAGCGTTTCTGGACGTTGAAATGCCCGGTCTGTCGGGGATTGAGGTGGCGCGCCAAATGCCTCATCCCTGTCACCTTGCCTTCATCACCGCCTACGAGCATTACGCGGTGAGTGCCTTTGAGAATGGTGCTATCGACTACGTCCTGAAACCGCTCTCGGCGTCGCGGTTGTCGACGACGGTGTCACGCTTGCAACAACGCCTGGTGCAGCCACCGGTCAACATTGAAAGCCTGCTGGAGCAAATTGCCCTGCGCGGCCACGCGGCGCGCGATTATTTGCGCTGGATCAACGTGTCGGTGGGCACCAGCGTGCGGTTGGTAACGGTCGACGAAATTTGCTACTTTCAGGCTGACAACAAGTACACGGTATTGATGACAGACCAAGCCGAATCGCTAATTAATATGACGATCCGCGAACTCCTTGATGCGCTTGACCCTCATGTGTTCTGGCAAATCCATCGCTCGACACTCGTCAACGTTAATGCCATTTCCGACGTCAAGCGCGATCTGCGTGGACGCCTGTCGGTCAAACTGAAGGCACGGCCCGAGGCGCTGCCGGTGAGTCAGCCCTATGCCTGCCGGTTTCGCCACATGTAGATCGCTCAACTCGTCCTGTTTTTATGGAAGTTTTTAGCGCCCGGGTTCGGGTTTATGCGCCCCACAAAAGAATTTTTAGCGGTTGCCCTCATGTCACGTTCACAAGGAGAAGTACCATGCAATCAACCCCCGTTAATCGTCGACAAATACTGACTTTTCTCGCGCTGCTCGGCGTGTCTGAATCAAGCCTTCGAGCGCAGGATGCCACCAAAATTGACCCGAAGAGTTATCGCATTGCTTTTGAGAACGACAAGGTGCGCGTTCTGGAATTTCGTTCGCGACCGGGTAGCGGCATCTGCGGCGTCGGCAGGCACAGCCATCCGGCGCACCTTACTATTGTGCTCACCGATGCGAAGGCGCGAGTCACGCTTGAAGATGGTAAGCAACTGGTTGCACAAAACAAATCGGGCGATATGTTTTGGTCGCCTGCCGAAACACATACCGTCGAAAACGACGGAAAGTCCGACGTGCACTCCTATATCGTCGAAGTCAAGGAAACGGCGCTTAAAGCGGCGTGAACGCCTACGACAGCGAGCCACATAGCTAGCGGCTTGTCGGACTGTGGATCGTTCATGGTGTGCCGTTTTGCCCTGTTAGTGTTCCGTACACGTCAAGATAGAGGCCGTCCAGGAGCGGCACGAGCATCGTTGGCTGCATCTGGCTTGCGGCTCGCGTGAACGCAACATGGATACGATCAGAGTACGGATGAGGGCTGCAATACGCACTCAGCTCAGTATGCTTTCTCGTCCAGATCTGCCCATTCCAGATGACGTGATCCACGCCAAGATGTACGTGCCACTCTATAAATAGCGCGAATAGACCGTCGCCGATTTGCCGCTGCGTCAAGTCGCTGGCGTCGACATAAATATCTGCCGAACGATCAGATGATCGTGCCGCGAATGTACGAGTTGCAACGAGATGTCGAACATATGCGCGCACGCCCCTTCCGCTCGCATGACTCACGCGCAGGGCGGGGAATATCTCCGGAATCCAGCGACGCAGGAAGGCGACAATCGGTGGATACGGGGGTTCGTGGCTCATGAATTACCGCCCGCCGCAACCGGGTGCAGGATGCGTGCCGTCAGAAATCGCAGCCAATTGGCGAGCGCTACCGAGCATGCGGTAGCACCTGCGGAGTCAATATTCGCTTTAATTCGCGTAGCCCCTTAAATTTCACTTCACTGCCATCGGCAACGCGCTCGACCGTACCAATGATGCGGCCAGGTAGCCGCGGATCACGACGGTAGATACGCACCACGTAACTTTCAGGCGGTGGTGACGAAGCAGGTAAATGTGTGCTGTTCATGGACGAACGATACGGCGCGCCCACTTACCGTTTGCTAACCGATCAGCAAATAGTTGCAGCCGACGATCCAGAGCCCGACAGGCCGCGAGGTCGAAAGAACCCTAGGCCTGGAGCAAAAGTTGCCGCAGTGATTGGCTTGCCGCGGATGGTTTGACGCCGAGGCCCAATGACAATATGCGCTCAAGTCGTTGGTACGCGGCGAGGCCGATGGCATGGCTGTTTTGCGCCAGCGCGCAGCGCATCACGCCCTGGTAGAACTCTTCCGCAAGGTCGTCGGTTTCGATGCCGCGCTGGTAGCACAAAAGCGCCTCCGGTTCGCGCTCGGCATCCGTCAAGGCGCGAGCGTAGCGGGTAACGACGCGGTTGAACTTGCTGCGCATTCGCTCGCGTGCCGATAGCGCCCACGGTTCGTCGCGCTCCTCGTTTAAAAACCGACCGCGATACAGCGACATCGCCCGTTGCCACGTTGTCATCGCCTCCTCGCCAGTACCAGGCGCATCATCTGCCGCGGCGACGACGTATTCAAACGCGCGGCAGTCGATCCAGCACGCATCGCCATCCAGACTCAACTTGCCGTCCTGCAGACGCAGGATGATGCCGCCGTTGGGGATCAGTTTGCGCAGTCGGTGTAGCGCGACGTTGAATGCGTCGTGCGCGGCGTCGGCGTCGTCGTCTGGCCACAACGCGTCGGTGAGTACATTTTCAGCGACATCGGTTGCGCCATAGGCGATCAACGCCTTGAGCAGTGCCAATGGCTTTTTGGGTACTTTGCCGGCAAACGTGACCGGCTTGTTGTCCACTTTGAGGGTGAATTGGCCCAGCGTCTGTATCTTTAGAGGCCAAGGCCAGTACTCGGCGGCGACACTCGGTGGGCGCAATTTGCGGCGCTGAATTAACTCAAGGGTGAAGGTGGGTGTTACGCCATGTTGTAGCGCCAGTGCGCACAGTGCCGACAACTCCGGGCGCAGGGGAGCCAGCAGCCCAAAGTAGCGCACGTTTGCGGCGGTTGCAAACGATTGCGCGAGCGCGCTTGCGGCTTCGAGCATGCGGCCTGCGGCACGGTAAGTCGCTGCCTCAAGCGCGAATAAATTGGCCTCAAGCGTAAGCTTGGATCCGGGCTCGGCATCGGCGATTATTTGCGTCAGCTCAGCCCGCGCAGCGTCACGTTCGCCCGACGCAAATTTCACAAAAATAGCCGGTTGCAACCAGGTGGCGCGAAATCGGGCTGGCATGTCACTACGACCCACCGCAGCGCGCAATGCCGCCGCCTGTTCCTGCGCAGCGTTCAGATGACCGGACTGCAATTCGAGCCAGGACTTCATTTGGTGAACAAAGCGCTGGTGATAGATATTGGCAGGGTCAACGAGGCTCGCCAGCTCGGACAGCAGACGACGCGTTTCGGCGTCGTCGCCGGTGTACTGTGCGGCATAGATCAGCGCCGCAATGGCCTCAAATTGCAGTGTTGGATAACCCTGTTCGCGCGCCATCGTCCGCGCCTGTGTGGCTTGATCGCGCAAGCTCAGGTAATCGCCGGTTTGTCGGTGCAGATCAATTGCGATTTGCTGGCGGGTAATGATTTTCAACCACATGCCAACACGCGGCGAGGCAATCATTGCCTCCATCCTGGCCGCTAGCAATTGCGCGTCGTCCCACCGCTTGTGCCGTTCAAGGCAGCCCAACAGCGTAATCGCAACGCAAAGTTTTTCGTTATCTGAGCCACCGGGCGACAACAGCCCCAGCACTTGATCCACCCACTGTGCTGCAGCGGTGTCGAAGTCGCCATCGAAAAAGCAGGCAAGCAGCTTGCCGTTCAGCAGACGTAGTCTGTGCAGTTCATGCGACGGAGCCGCGTCTGCCGTGTCGTCAACGATGCTCCGCAATAATGCGGTCCATCGCTGGTGGTCAATGAAACTGTCGGCGTTATAACTCCACTCCAGCACGCCAGCTGCACACAGTTGCTGCCCTAAAAGGTCTCCCCGCAGCGCAAAGGCGCGGCACGACCGCTCGTAGTGCGTCAACGCCGCGCTCTCCTCGCGCAAGAAACAGAGGCGGGCGATACAGTAGCAAAGCGCCGCATTTTGATCAAGCAACTCAGCGGGTAGTTGCACTGTCCATGCGGCGAGTTGATCGAGTTGACCTAGCGCGAGTTTGGCTTCAAAAACAGTGAGCAGCAGTTCGGCGACTTGCTCCCAATCGCCACCTTCGATGGCGAGGCCGATTGCTGCATCGGTGTCGCCAAGCGCGTTGAAACCCAGCGCGGCGGCGCGCAACATTGTTTGACGCACGCCAGGCTCGAAACAATCGCGACCGCGTTCGAGCAGATGCTCACGAAGCAGCGGATGCAGGCGATAAGTGTTGGAACGGTGCGCCACTCGCTCAACGAAAAGATTGCTCTCGCAAAGCCGATTGAGGCGCTGCTCGGCGTCGGCCACGCCGCTGAGCGTGGTCAGGAGTGGCAGCGGAATCGACGGTAGCAGCGCGGAAACGAGCAGAGCGTGTTGCCCCGCTTCGTCCACGTTGTCTTGCAACAGCTCGGAAAAGTAATCAACCAACAGCCGCTCGTCGCCCGGATTTGCGCTGCGTGCGGCGACGACATTGACGTCAAGGACGGAACTGAGAAGCCGCAAACCTGCTGCCCATCCGCTGGTGCGCTGCGACGCTTTTGCAACAAGGGTCGGATCGAGGTCGAACGCCTGCGCATAGGCGGCAGTCTCGTTTGCGGTGAATTGCAAATCGGCTTCGTTCATCACAGCAAGTGCGCCCGTGAGGCGAGCATCGGCCAATTCTGCTGGCGGGGCGTGACGGCTGGTCATCAGCAGTGTGATGCCTTCGGGCAGCTCGTCAATCGCGCAAGCGAGAAGCTCGGGCAGGCTCGGCAACGCTGCATGTTCAAGATTGTCAAGCACCAGCACCATCGGGCGCGGCAACACGGCGAACGTGCTGCGAAACCACGTGCGTGCAAAAGCGCGCGGTTGATGAAGATGCTCGGCGTCAAAAACGGGCCGCTGCGTTTTTTTTGACGCCGGTGCCTGAACGTCTACCGCCTGCCCGAAAAGTTGGAAAAATCCCGCCAGATCGTTGTCGTTGGCATCCAGCCGATACCACAGGCATCGCAACTTGCGGGTCTGGCAGTACGAGGCAATTAGCGTGGTCTTGCCGGCACCCGGCATACCGCCAATCCACACGGCAGCGTGCCGCGCGCGCAGCGTGTCGAGTTCGCCATACAAACGTTCGCGAGGCACAGCGTTGTGCAACCGCGGTGGACTCAGTTTGGCAGGCAAAACCAAAGGCTTACGTCGCATAAGAGGATGCCGAGAAGAGGTGCCCTGTAGTCGAAAGTGTCAACCCGTTTCATCCGCATTATCGTTGCAACGGATCGCCGCTGTAGGTGTGAAAGTGCGAACCGTGCAGAAGATGCGGAGTTAACAGCTTACGCGTGAAAGAACCACTGCACAAGGGCTAATCAGAATTTATGCCATAAGCCGACTTGCGAAGAAAAACGGCCTAATCCCTTATGCATTGGTCGTTTCAGCCATAAGCCATTGCATCGCGCCGTGGAGCTTCACCGTACGGAGCACGACCGAGCCACCGCGAAACGAGCCCCCAACACATTTTTTTCGCGTCGATTACAGGCTTCGCGTCGATCGATCTACGGGAGCGAAGCGATCACATCGATGGTTTGTGTAAGGCGGAGCAATCGCGCCCCTGCTATCTAGCGCGTGCCGAATCGCTCTGCGAACCAGTGATCCAGCATCGCCTTTTCGTAGCGTAGTCGGTCGCCGCTCGAATAACGGTTAAACGACGAAAGGTAGTTCAGGTCGCTGAGCAGCTCTTCGCGGCTCGGCGTTGTCTGGTCGCCGTGGGTTAACGTGTAGCGCAGCTTCATGTGCGGCCAATTGATGTCGCGAACGATGCGAACCTCGGCAGCCATACGTGAACGCAATGGTTCAACGCGACCGGCCAGATCGATATCGAGGACCTCGATTTTGACTGAGTCGCCAGGCGGGAGCGCATGCCGTGCCAGGCTCTGCAGATGTTGCTCAATGTCGCTTCGAACATCCGCTCGATCCTGCGCATTGGCAAACGAGCTCGAATAGCTGGCGTCGGAATAGTTTTCAGGATTGACGAACACCACCGTCACGTTAGGCTCGGCCCATGCGGAACGCGCAAGGAGCAAGGCTGACAAGGTCACAAGCGCGAAACGCTTCTTCATGACTAACTCCTGTTCAAAATGCTTTGAGTCCCGAAAACATATCAAGTTCCGCCCGAGCCAGTTTAAAGAAGCGCTCAGAATTGGCCGTGCGGCAGACTCAGAATGCATGCAAAAACTTTGGCGGAATCTGCGGATGGCGGCGTGTTCAGTGGTTACCCTAAACGTAGTCTTCAGCCAAACTAGGGTCATGCCCCCGGATTTTCGAAGAACGCTGATTAAGGTACCTAAGAAGGCACCGCGCGAGGTTTTGGCTTCGGCAGCTTGCGATACAGCGTGTTGCGGCTGACGCCCAGCTCACGCGCGGTGGCGGAGACGTTGCCGCTATGACGTTCAAGCGCGAGTTGCATGGCGTTCACCGTCATATCGTCGAGCGATACCGGCGTGCTGCGTGCGACAGTTGTCGCCGAGGGCACGGGCGCGGCAGCCAACGCGAAGCTGTCACGCTCGATGATGTCATCAAGGAAATCCTCGGGCAGATGGTCACGCTCGATGGTCGGGCCCGGTGCGGCTATCGCCATTGCCGTCGCGAGCACGTTCGACAGTTGGCGCAGGTTACCCGGCCAGGGATGCCGCAGCATCAGCGCCCAGACGTCAGGCGCGATTTGCCAGCGCGAACCGCCCTGACTATTCATCGATAGCAGCAGTCGCGTCACAATCTCCCTCACATCGCTGCGATCGCGCAGTGGCGGCAGACGAACGGTGAGTCCGTTCAGGCGGTAATACAAATCGTCGCGGAAGGTGTGAGCCTTGAGCAGCTCACGCAGACGTTTATGCGTCGCACAGACCAGCCGCACGTCGACAGCAATGGATTTGTTGCTGCCGAGCGGCGTGACGACTCGCTCCTGCAGTACGCGCAGCAACCGTGCCTGCATCGGAAGAGGCATGTCGCCGATTTCATCAAGAAACAGCGTGCCGCCGCTCGCCTCGCGCAGCTTGCCGATATGGCCTTTGCGCCGCGCCCCGGTGAACGCGCCTTCCTCGTAGCCGAACAGTTCCGATTCGATCAACCCTTCTGGAATCGCCGCGCAATTGACCGCGACAAACGGGCCATTCCGTCGTTCCGACGCGCGGTGAATCGCCATCGAGAACCATTCCTTACCGGCACCGGTTTCCGCCTCAATCAGGATGCTGACTTCGGTATGGGCGACGCGGCGCAAGCGCGCGATGACGTTAGCGATTTGTGCGTCCCCCGAATCGAGATCGTCGAGATTGGCGTGCGGCAATATGGCGGCGGAAGTTTGTGGTTTAGCAGTGCTGCGTGTGGTCTGTTCATTCGGTGCAGCAGGTTTGGTCGCGGGTTGCAGCGGAGCCTTGCGGGCATTGAAATCGTGGTCGCTTGCCACAGCGCCGGAGGCAAAGTATCGGGCGCTCGACGAGCTTGGAACTGCGTGAATCCGCACGCCGCTGGGCAGCACACATTGCAGCGGCTCGCTCGCCGCGTGAGCGGCCAAGTCGTGCAGCTCGCTTGCGCCTCTGCGCAGCAGCGACAGCGCCGTATGCGTGCGCACCGAGGCGAGCGACAGCTCAAGTTGCAGGCAGGCGCTGCGGTTCGCCGCAAGGACACGACCATCCGGCGCAAACGCGATCAGGCCTTCCATTAGGGTGCCGATGAACTCGGGTCGGGCGTGGAAGGCGACAATTAATTGGCCCGCGTAAGTTCGCCGGAAATAGGTGTTCTCGATGAGCTGCGCGCTCATGCGTACGAGGCTGATCGTGTGTTTGTGAAAGCCGCGATAGTCGCCGGTGACGTCGAGCACGCCGAGCAAATCACCTGCGGGCGCGAAGATGGGCGAGGCGGAGCAGGTGAGACCGTGATTGGCCTCAAGAAAATGTTGATCGGCATGAACGACGACCGGTTGGCGCTCGTAAATGGCGGTGCCGATGGCGTTGGTGCCCTTCTGTGCTTCGCCCCAGCTCACACCGGGACGCATGGCAACTTTTGCAGCTTTTTCCGCAAACGCCGGTTCGCCGATTGTGTGCAAAACGACGCCCTGCGCGTCGGTCAGCACGACCACGCTTTCGGCATCGATGATCTGCTGATGCAGCGTCGTCATCACTGGCGTCGCGTGCTGCATGAGTGATCGATGCTGCTCACGAAGCAGCCTTAGATCGGTGGTCGGCAGCGTATGAAAGTCCTGCGACGTGCGTGGCTGCAGGCCAAACCGCTTGCTGCGATTCCATGAAGTTTCGATCAACATCGCCTGCGTATCAGCAGCAAACGTGCCCACCGCAGGGGAGTTGGGATGTGTACTCTGGGGAGAGTCTGGCGCGAACATAAATCCTCCTGCTTCGCGATGCCTCGGGTACAAACAGACTGGCGACGGGCGGCGCTCCTCCTATGAGATGCCACACATTGATCGCAGTCTATCGCAAATCGCCTGTTCCAATTTGAAACACTTATTGGCCGCAATGCGTTCATTTGCGACACGTCAGGTGTGGCAGTTTTCCGGTCGCGTCACGCGCTTGGCGGTGAACGCGTTGGCTGCCTTGACGATGCCTCTGCTACTTTCGCGCGGACGACGGTGGTACGAACTTTGCGCATAGACTTCGTTAGAAGTTTTGACAACGGTTATTCATAAGGAGGAGTGCATCATGTCAGTGAACATCACCATGAAGGTGAACGGAAAGTCGGTCACGGCTGCGGTCGAAGCGTCGACCACGCTGGTCGAATTTATCCGCGAACATTTGCGCTTGACCGGCACGCATGTCGGCTGCAACACGTCGCAGTGCGGCGCTTGCACTGTGCACGTGAACGGTCGCGCGGTGAAGTCTTGCAACATGCTGGTGGCGCAGGCGCAGGGCGCTGACGTGATGACCATCGAAGGTCTCGCCGCTGCCAATGGCGACATGCATCCCATGCAGGCGGCGTTCAAGGAGCACCACGGCCTGCAATGCGGTTTTTGCACGCCGGGCATGGTGATGAGCGCGTGCGAACTCAAAGGCAAAGTGACGAACCCGAGCGACCAAGAAATTCGAGCTTGTCTCGACGGCAACATTTGCCGCTGTACCGGTTATCAGAACATTGTCACGTCAGTGAAAGCTGGCCTGGCTGCAATGAGCTAAGGAGAAGATAATGAAAGCTGACGGAATTGGCGCACGTGTCACGCGCAAGGAAGACCACCGCTTTTTGACCGGCAACGGTCAATACACCGACGACATCATTCTGCCGCGACAAACCTACGCGGCCTTCGTTCGCTCCCCGCATGCGCACGCGACGATCAACGGTATTAACTCGGCTGCGGCTGCTGCGATGCCGGGCGTGGTCGCAATCTTCACCGGCAAAGACATTGAAGAATCAAAGATCGGTGGCCTGCCGTGCGGCTGGGGCATCACCAGCAAGGACGGCACACCGGCCATTGAGCCGGCACATCCGATTTTGTGTATTGGCAAAGCGCGCTACGTCGGCGATCACGTCGCCGTCGTGATCGCCGAGACGGCGGAGCAAGCGCGGGCCGCAGCAGACGTGATGGACGTTGATTACGGCATCTTGCCCGCAGTCGTGAGCACGGGCACCGCTGCCGCCAGCAAGACGGCAGTGCATGATCAGGCACCGAACAACGTTTGTTACACATGGGGACACGGCGACGAAGCGGGCGTGAAAGCTGCGTTTGAAAAAGCGCATCACATCAGTACGCTGGACCTCATTAACCAGCGCCTCGCACCAAATGCGATGGAGCCACGTGCCGCTAACGCTGTGTACGACCGCTCCAGCGAGAGCTATACGCTGTATGTCGCCAACCAGAACCCGCACGTCGAGCGACTGCTGATGTGCGCGTTTGTGTTGGGCATCCCTGAGCACAAGATGCGTGTGGTTGCACCGGATGTCGGTGGCGGTTTCGGTTCCAAGATTTTTGTCTATGCCGAAGAAACCGTGCTCGTGTGGGCCAGCAAACGCGTGAACCGTCCGATCAAATGGACCGCAGATCGTACTGAGGCGTTTTTGTCCGATGCGCATGGTCGTGATCATGTGACGAAGGCGCAGCTCGCAATGGACAAGGACGGAAAATTCCTTGGTTTCCGTGTTGATACGACCGCTGCGATGGGCGCGTATCTGTCGACGTTCTCGACGGCGGTGCCGACCATTCTTTACGGTACCTTGCTTGCGGGTCAATACACGACGCCGTCGATTTATGTTGAAGTAACGGCCGTGTTCACGAACACCGCTCCGGTCGACGCTTATCGCGGCGCAGGTCGTCCCGAAGCAACGTACGTTGTCGAGCGCATGGTTGAAGTCGCCGCCCGCGACATGAAACTTGATCCGGCGGAAATTCGCCGCCGCAATTTCATTCGCACGTTCCCTTACGCCACGCCAGTCGGTCTGACGTATGACGTGGGTGACTACGATGCGACGCTCGATAGCGCGATCAAGATGGCCGATGTGGCGGGCTTCGCGGCACGTCGTGCCGCGTCGGAGGCGCGCGGTATGAAGCGTGGTTTGGGTTATTCGAGCTACATCGAAGCGTGCGGTTTGGCGCCGTCAAATGTGGCAGGTGCGCTCGGTGCTCGCGCTGGTTTGTTTGAGTCCGGCGAAGTGCGTGTGCATCCTACCGGCAAAGTCGAAGTGTTCACCGGTTCGCATTCGCACGGTCAGGGTCATGAGACTACGTTTGCGCAGGTTGTGGCTGACAAACTGGGCATCCCGATTGAAGACGTTTCCATTTCGCACGGCGACACCGGTAAGGTGTTGTTCGGCATGGGCACCTACGGCTCGCGCTCACTTGCGGTCGGTGGCTCGGCGATTGTTAAAGCAGTCGACAAAGTGATCGCCAAGGGCAAAAAAATCGCCGCGCATTTGCTGGAAGCGAGCGACACGGATATCGAATTCGTCAATGGCGAATTTATCGTGAAAGGCACGGATAAAAAAGTACCATTCGCCAGCGTTTCACTCACGGCTTACGTGCCGCATAACTATCCGCTCGACAAGCTGGAGCCGGGCTTAAACGAGAACGCGTTCTACGACCCGACGAACTTCACGTATCCGGCTGGAACGCACATTTGCGAAGTGGAAGTCGATCCGCAAACTGGCAAGGTTGAGATTTGTGCGTTCACCGCCGTGGACGATTTTGGCAACATCATTAACCCGATGATTGTTGAAGGGCAAGTGCATGGCGGCGTTGCACAGGGGCTTGGACAGGCCTTACTTGAGGATTGCATCTATGACCCGGAAAGTGGTCAGCTTTTGACCGCGAGTTACATGGATTACGCCATGCCGCGCGCCGACGATTTCCCCAACTTCAAAGTCGGCAACAACGTTACCGCCTGCACGCACAATCCGCTGGGCGTGAAGGGCTGCGGCGAGGCAGGCGCGATTGGTTCACCACCTGCGTTTATCAACGCAGTGACCGACGCCATCGGCGTCAAACACATCGACATGCCAGCGACGCCCGAGCGCGTGTGGCGTGCCATGCAATCCGCAGCCCACGCATAAGGAGGCCAGACAATGAATGCATTTGAACTGCACCAACCAAAAGACCTCGCCAGCGCAGCAACACTCGCGGGCGGCGGCGGTGATTTACGCTTCCTGGCCGGCGGGCAATCCATCCTTGCGTCGATGAAACTGGGCCTGGCTTCGCCTGACGCGATGATTGATTTGTCGCTCATCCCGGACATGAAGGCGATCACAGTCGCAGGTGGCGTCGTCAAGATCGGCGCGATGGCCAAACATGCTGATGTCGCGGCGAACGCCGACGTTAAAAAAGCGATTCCTGCGCTGGCTGATCTGGCAGGCGGCATCGGTGATCGACAAGTACGCAACATGGGTACCATCGGCGGCTCGCTCGCTAACAGCGACCCAGCGGCCTGCTACCCCGCAGCAGCGCTAGGCCTTGGCGCGATGATTCACACCAACAAGCGAAACATCGCTGCTGATTCGTTCTTTCTCGGGTTGTACGAAACTGCGCTCGACGCGGGCGAAATTATCACGGCAGTGAGCTTTCCGGTGCCGGAAAAAGCGGCTTACGTGAAGTTCAAAAACTCGGCGTCACGCTTTGCGCTGGTCGGCGTGTTCGTGAGCAAAGGCGCCCAGGGCGTGCGGGTGGCCGTCACTGGCGCGGCCTCGTGTGCGTTTCGTGCCACGGCGCTTGAAACTGCGCTTGCGAATAGCTGGACTGCGGCCGCTTGCAACGCTGTGAAGATGAGCGCTGATAACTTGAACGGTGATCTGCACGCAAGTGCGGAATACCGTGCGCACTTGATTCCGGTGATTGCCGGGCGTGCGGCGGCTGCGGCGAAGTAGCTCGCTCGACGTAAAGCACGAACCAGCCCCGCTGCGGCGGGGTTTGTTCTGTCTGGAGCGCGGCGGATGTCATGGGTGCGCACCCTACGACGGAAATTTATCTTAACTGTTTCATGGCCTGGCGATGACCGAACGACTACTACCCACCAGCATCGACGCCACTGCAAAGCTTCTCGACAGCGCTAACTACGTCGCTGATCGCGCGTTAGCAACGTCCGTCTTTTTGATGCTGAAAATGCAGCGCCCGTTGTTTCTCGAAGGCGATGCAGGTGTCGGCAAAACCGAAATTGCCAAAGTGCTGGCGAGCACTTTGGGGCGCGATCTGATTCGGCTGCAATGCTACGAAGGGCTCGACATTTCGCAGGCAGCGTACGAGTGGAATGTTCAACGGCAATTGCTCGCGATCAAAGCCGCAGAACGCACCACCGACGGTCACATTGAGCGCGCCATCTACAGCGACGAATTCCTCATCAAACGCCCGTTGCTGCAAGCCTTGCAGGGAAAAGCGGGAGCCGCTCCAGTGTTATTGATCGACGAGCTGGATCGCGCAGATGAACCGTTCGAAGCGTTCCTGCTTGAGGTGCTCTCCGACTTTCAGCTGACCATCCCGGAACTGGGAACGATCACAGCGACCGAGCCACCGCTGGTCGTGATCACGTCGAACCGCACGCGTGAAATTCATGATGCGATCAAGCGTCGCTGTTTGTATTACTGGGTGGATTATCCGAATGCCACCCGCGAGCTTGAGATCGTGCGGCGCAAGGTGCCGGGCGTGGATCAGCGACTGTCGGCGCAGATCGTTGCCTTCGTGCAGCGTGTGCGCAAAGAGGACATGTTCAAGCTGCCCGGTATCGCGGAGACGATTGACTGGACGCGCGCGCTCACCGCGCTTGATGTGATCGAACTGTCAAAAGAAAACATCAACGATACGCTCGGTGTGTTGCTCAAATATCAGGACGATATTCACGCGTTGCGCAATCGCATGCAAACGGTGCTTGACGAGTCGAAATCACAGTAAACGACGCCTCAATGCTCGCGACCAACGTTCTTCACTTCACCCGCATCTTGCGCGATGCAGGTTTGCCGCTGGGCACGCGCTCAACGCTCGATGCGTTGGCGTGCGTCGAGGTGGCGGGCATCGAAACGCGGCAGGATCTGAAGGCGGCATTGCGCTCTGTGCTGGTGTCGCGCTCGGAGCATCTGGTGCTCTTCGATACGGCGTTTGATCTGTTCTGGCGCGACCCGGATATCGCGGCGAAGATGATGGCCGCTTTGTTGCCGGAAGTCTCCGGACGCGGCACGGCGACGCCCCCTCCACCGCCGCCAACGCGGCTGCTTGACGCGATGCACGGGCAGCAATCAGAGCAGGCGCCGCAGCCGACGCAAGACCCGGACGAGCTGGAGTTTGACGCAACGCTTACGTTCTCCGCCAACGAGAAATTTCAGCGCCTCGATTTTGAGAGCATGACCGCTGCCGAATGGGCGCAGGCCAAAGGCGCGATTGCCGATTTTGCGCTCCCCGTGAAACGGATTCGCACGCGGCGAACGCGCAGCGTCAATCGCGGCCGGATCATCGATTTGCGCCGCACGTTGCGCGAAAGTGTTCACACCGGCGGCGAGGTGATTCATCTCGCGCGCAAGGCACCGCAAGTGAAGCCGCCGCCGCTCGTCGTACTTTGCGATATTTCGGGTTCGATGCACCGCTATACGCGGATGTTTTTGCACTTTATTCATGCCTTGACCAATGCTTCGATTCACACGGCGAACGCGAACCAGCACGTTGAAGTTTTTCTGTTCGGTACACGGCTCACACACATCACGCGCCAGCTGCGTCACAAGGACGTCGACGCGGCGCTCGGGCGAGTGGCGAACGCCGCGCCGGACTGGTCGGGCGGCACGCGCATCGGTGCCTGCCTGCATGAATTCAATCAACGCTGGAGTCGGCGCGTGCTGGGGCAGGGCGCGGTCGTGCTCTTGCTGACGGATGGACTGGATCGTGATGATATTGACGTGCTGGCAGCGAGCGCCGAGCGACTCGGCAAATCCTGTCGGCAACTGATCTGGCTCAATCCGCTGTTGCGCTACGACGGTTTTGCGCCGCGTGCGGCTGGCATTCAGGCGCTGTTGCCGCATGCGACAAAGTTTGTTCCGGCGCACAATTTGCAATCGATCAAAGCGCTTGCAGTGGCGCTAAGCACGTGATGCATCGGCAGGTTAAATTTGCAGTTTTGCAGCGTCATGCGCAGTATCATCTTTTTCGCGAAAGCCACATCACACAAGGACTAACGACAAATATAGTTATAAGTCGACTTTATGCGATTTAGTGTTCTTGCCCCTATCAAATGGTCGTTGTAAGAAAAAGCTGATCGACACATAGGCACGAATTTTTCAGCAGAAAACGGAGATAACAAGATGGACATGAAAGACAGTCGCGTCATCAAAGCGTCGCAGGAAAAGGTCTGGGCGGCGCTGAACGATCCTGCCATGTTGAGCAGTGCATCATCGGCTGCGACAGTCTCGAAGCGACCGAACCCGGCACCTTCGTGGCCGCGATGAGCGTGAAAGTTGGCCCGGTCAGCGCGAAGTTCAAAGGCAAGTTGCAGCTGGAAGATGTGCAGCCGCCAAACAGCTACAAACTCAAGTTTGAAGGGCAAGGCGGCCCCGCTGGTTTCGCCAACGGCACGGCCAACGTTTCGCTCACCGCCGAAACGCCGTCAAGTACGCGCCTCGATTACGTTGCCAACGCGATGATCGGCGGCAAGCTTGCGCAGATTGGCTCGCGTCTGGTTGACGCTGCCGCGCGCAAAATTGCCGATGATTTTTTCTCGAAATTCGATGCTTTGGTTGGTGAGCCAGCACCTGACGTGGCCGAGGTTGCGAGCGCGGTAGTGGTCGAAACCGCCATCGTCACCAACAACCGGACGACCCCGATCTGGGTGTGGATCGTGGCTGCGGTTGTCGTTGCCGCACTGCTCTACGTGTGGTGTTTTTAGTGCGTGAAAACGGTGCATTCGTTGCACGCCGCGCGTGCTGCGTTGCAGCATTTTTTTTTGCTTCAGGTTGCAATGTTGATCAGTTGTGCGAAAGTTGGCTGAATAAGGCGTAACAAGTGCCTTCGCCTCTTTTGTTTGGTTGAGCTTTATCCTATGCTCCACAAGCTGCCGCTCCGGTGGGAGGATCGATATGGTTCGGTCAAACGTTAACAAGGAGGAGTGCGATGTTGAAACTGAATGTGAATGGGAAACCTGCGAATTTCGACGGTGATCCCGATACCCCGATTCTTTGGGTGCTGCGCGATCATCTCGACGTCACAAGCCCCAAATTCGGCTGCGGCATGGCGCTGTGCGGTGCTTGTACCGTGCATCTCGATGGCGCACCGATCCGCTCCTGCTCGGTGCCTGTGAGCGCGGCAGCGGGCAGGAAGATCACCACGATTGAAGGTCTGCCCGCCAAGGTTGGCAAGGCATTGCAAGACGCGTGGATCGCTGAAGAAGTGCCGCAATGCGGCTACTGCCAGACCGGTCAGATGATGAGCGCCGCTGCGCTCATCGCCAAAAACTCGAACCCGTCTGAGGCCGACATCATCGGCGCGATGGACGGAAACGTCTGCCGCTGCGGCACCTATCACCGCATTCAAAAAGCCATCGTCCGCGCGGGTAAATCCGTCGCTGGCGCTAAAGCATAAGGAGGCCGAGTCATGAAAAAGTATGTGTTGCAAGACAAGCTCGAATCCTCCGCCCGTCGCGGTTTTATTAAAGCAACCAGTGCGCTTTCTGGCGCGCTGGTGATTGGTTTTAATCTTCCCGCCGCGGGCGCTAAGACTGTCGACGCCCCGATGCTCACGAACGCGTGGGTGAAGGTCGACAGTAAAGGCGCAGTGACGCTGATCTGCCATCGATCGGAAATGGGTCAGGGCGTTTACACCTCGATGCCAATGCTCGTCGCTGAAGAGCTGGATGTGCCGTTGTCATCGGTGAAAATCGAAATGGCTCCGTCGGCTCCGGTCTACATCAACGCGATGTTGGGTGGCCAGATTACGGGCGGCTCGACCTCCGTTCGTGATGCGTGGACTAAGCTGCGTGAAGCGGGGGCATCGGCTCGCACGATGCTCGTTGGTGCTGCGGCCGAGACGTGGAAAGTACCGGCAGCCGAATGCACAGCGGCGAATGGCGTCGTGATGCACAAGAGCGGCAAGAAGCTCTCTTACGGTGCGTTGGTCGCCAAAGCATCGACGATGAAAGCACCGGAAAAAGTCGCACTGAAAGATCCAAAAGACTGGAAGATCATCGGCAAGAATAAGCCGCGTCTCGACACGCCGTCGAAGGTATACGGCAAGGCGCAATTCGGTATTGACGTCAAGAAGCCGGGCATGCTCGTCGCCTCGTTGGCGCAAGCACCCGTGATCGGCGGCAAGGTCGTCAAGGTCAATGACGCGAAAGCCAAAGCACTTAAAGGCGTGGTCAGCGTCGTGCAGATTCCGGATGGCGTCGCTGTCCTCGCGAAGGATTTCTACACCGCGAAAAAAGGTCGCGATCTGCTCGAAATTGAATGGGATAACGGCGCGGGTGCCGATCTCGACAATGAGTCCATCGCCGCCGCTCTGCGCACTGCGTCGGTCAATCCCGGTGCGATCATGAGGAAGGACGGCAGCGGTGTTGCCGACATGGACAAAGCTGCGTCGAAAGTTGAGGCGGAGTACGAGCTGCCCTTCCTCGCGCACGCCACCCTTGAGCCTGTGAACTGCACGGCAGAAATCATCAACGGCGAATGCCACGTCACCGGCCCGATCCAGTTCCAGCAAGGTGCGCAATACGGCGTCGCTGCGGGCATCAACATGCCACCAGAAAAGGTGTTCATTCACACGACTTTCCTCGGTGGCGGTTATGGGCGCAAGCTTGAGCTGGATTTCCAGATTCAGGCCGCGCAGATCGCCAAGGCTGCGGGCGTGCCGGTGAAGCTTCTGTGGTCGCGTGAAGACGACATGACGCATGACTTTTACCGTCCGCTGTCGCTGCATCAGATGACCGCAGGGCTTGACGCTGCGGGTAACGTCACGACCTTCCACAGCAAACTGACTTCACCGTCGGTCACCGCGCGTGCATTCCCGCCAGTCGTTCAGAATGGCAAGGATCCATTCATGGCCGAAGGTGCGGAAAACCTGACCTACAAGATCCCGAATATCGTGGTTGAAAACGTCATTCACGACACTGGAATTCGCGTCGGTTACTGGCGCAGCGTGTCGAACGCGTTGAACGCATTTGCAGTCGAAAGTTTCGTTGACGAAATCGCTCTGGCAACGAAAAAAGACCCGGTCGCGCTGCGCATGGAAATGCTAAAAGGCGATACACGTTCGCAAAACGTACTCAAGCTTGCGACCGAAAAAGCCGGCTGGGGCAAAGCCGCTTCGGGCCGCGCGTTAGGCGTTGCGCAGATGGAGTGTTACGGCACTCACTCAGCGGTGGTCGCCGAAGTGTCGATGACCAAAGAAGGTCCGAAAGTGCACAAGGTGACGGCGGTCGTTGACTGCGGCATCGTCGTTCATCCCGATCAGGCGCATGCGCAGATTGAGTCGGGCATTCTGCTCGGCTTCTCCAGCGGCATGAAAAACTCGATCACGATCAAGAACGGCGCCGTGGAGCAAACCAACTTCCATAACTACCCGATGTTGCGCATGAGCGAGGTGCCCTTGATCGACATCACGTTCGTGTCGAGCAGCGCGTCGCCCGGGGGTTTGGGTGAAGTCGGTGTGCCACTCATCATGCCCGCGATTGCTAACGCGGTTGCGACGCTGACGGGTAAGCGGGTGCACAAGCTGCCGCTGATGGGGTCGTTTGCGTAGGCGAACGCGTCGAAAGAAAAGGCCCGCTTCGGCGGGTTTTTTTATTTTGATATTGAGTTGATGTACGGTAGGGTGGGCAGTGCCCGCAAGACGATACTGGCGTAACGTTTGCTAGCGGTACGTAGCTCATCAATCGCCGAGACCTTCAATGAACGACAAACAAAAACTCACGCAACTGTCGCGCGTGGGCCCGCGCTTCAACGAGATCGCCACCTTGATGGTCGCCGTCTGCACGCTGCTATGGTGCCAAGCGTCCATCGCCCAACCAACCCCGCGCCCGCTAAAAGTCGTCATCATCAGCATGTTCCCGCCGGAGGCAGCGCCGTGGATCGCGCCGCTGCAACTTGTCGAGGAAATAAAAGTTCCAGGCCTGCCCGTCGAATCACCCGCCGTCAAATGCAACACCGATGATGTCTGCCTGATGATCGCTGGCATGGGCCACGCGAACGTTGCCGCGTCCACCACAGCGCTCACGCTCGACCCAAGATTCGATCTGCGGAAGACCTATTTTCTGATCGCAGGCATCGCCGGCATCGATCCCGCGCGCGGCACGACCGGCACCGCAACGTGGGCGCGCTACCTTGTCGACGCAGGTATCGCACACGAAATCGACGCGCGAGAAAAGCCTAAAAAATGGCAGTCCGGCTATATCGGCATCATGACCAAAGGGCCGGGTGAGAAGCCGAAATTTGAGTATCAAACTGAAGTCGCGCAACTCGACGAGGCGCTTCTGCAAAAAGCGCTTGAACTCACGCGTAACGCAAAGCTGGAGGACAGCGACAAGGCCCGCGCCTACCGCGCGCATTACAAAAAAGCGCCCGCGAATCGACGGCCCAAAGTCATTCAATGTGACACGTTAGGCGGCGACACCTGGTGGCACGGTCGTCGCCTTGGACAGCACGCGCGCGACTGGACGAAATTGCTCACGGATGGCAAAGGCGTTTACTGCACAACCCAGCAAGAGGACAACGCCACCTACAACGCGCTCGCTCGCGCTGCCGCATCCGGCAAAGTCGATATCAAACGTCTGGCCGTGCTGCGCACAGCATCAAACTTTGATCGACCTTACTCCGGTCAATCCGCATACGCGTCGCTCATGGCCTCCACCAGCGGCGGCTCTGGCGGCTTCGGTCCGGCGACGGCGAATCTCTACAACGCGGGGGGAATTCTCGTGTGCGACATCGTAGCGCGGTGGGCGCTATGGGAAACGGGCATACCTTCGCCTTGAAGGGCCGAGATTCGTTGGGGCCGGTTGAGTTGAATCAGCGGCGTATGACCGCACATAGGTAGAGCGCCTTCGCGCATTCACGTTTTCCAAGGATTCAACATGACCGATCTCTCCACTTTCGCCATCACCAAAAAATGGCCGGCGCAGCACCCTGAGCGCATTCAGCTCTATTCGCTGCCCACGCCAAACGGTGTGAAGGTGTCAATCATGCTGGAAGAAACCGGGTTGCCGTATGAGCCGCACAAGGTGAATTTCGGCAGCAACGATCAGATGACGCCCGAGTTTTTGTCGCTCAATCCAAACAACAAGATCCCTGCGATCATCGACCCCAACGGTCCGAATGGAAAGCCCTTGCCGCTATGGGAAACCGGCGCGATTCTGATTTATCTGGCAGAAAAAACCGGCAAATTCATGTCAACTGATGCTGCGAAACGCTACGAGACGATTCAATGGGTGATGTGGCAAATGGGCGGCGTCGGCCCGATGTTTGGCCAGCTCGGCTTCTTCCATAAATTCGCCGGAAAAGACTTCGAGGACAAACGGCCTCGTGATCGCTACGTCGCGGAATCGAAGCGCCTTCTCGGCGTGTTGAACCAACGCCTCACCAACAACGCCTGGATTATGGGTGACGAATATTCCATCGCCGACATCGCGACCTTCCCCTGGGTGAGAAATCTCATCGGCTTCTACGGTGCAGGCGACCTGGTTGGGTTCAATGACTTTCCGAACGTTGCGCGTGCGCTCGAAGCGTTTGTGGCGCGGCCTGCGGTGGTCAAGGGTTTGCTCGTGCCGCAGTAATGTGAAAAGAGAAGTTGGCGTGGCTGAATGGTCAACAGCTTTATCACAGGATCACGGCTGCATAAGGGCTAACGGCGATATTGTGGTCAATGCGACTTTTCTTGAAACGGGGCGTTAGCGCCTATGTAGACGGGCTTTCACGGTTAAGCTGTATAGGTTTTTCGGAGAATGCTGCGTCGTGAATTCGCCTCGGTTGCGCAGATATGGTTGCTGCGCCTACGGTCGGCAGACGGCGGAACTGTTCGCTTGCGCGAGGTACGCAATCAGGTCGGCGCGCTCTTGCTGGTCGGCGATCCCGGCGTAACCCATTGCCGTGCCGGGGACAGTACGCATCGGATTCTGGATGAAGCGATCAAGCGTTTTTACGTTCCATACGAGCTTTGATCGTTTCATGGCGTCTGAGTAGCCGAAGCCGGACACGCTACCCGCACGACGACCGATGACGCCGCAGTGTCGCGGCCCCGTGCGATCCTGCGCCAGCGAGTGACACGCGACACAGCGCGAATAAATCGCCTCGCCTGCTTTGGCGTCGCCACGGATCACCGTCGCCGTACCCGCCGCGCTGCCGGCCACAAATAGCGTGGCCGTCAGCGCGATCACGAGTGGCAGCAGCACCTGCGTGCGCATTACCGACCAACCCATCATCACTACGACATGAACGCCGAAGGAACAGGCGATTCGCCGAGAGCATTGCGCAGAATCGCCCAATGCATCGCCTCGTCGCCCAGAATGCTTGCGGCCGCTTTCGCGAGGTCTCTGTTGCCAAACAGCGGAACCGCGCCGAGGTACGCGCTGACGGCGCCTTTTTCGAGCCCAGCCGCGAAGCGCAACACGTCGGCCTGCGTCTTCAGCGTTTCGACGGGAAAGACGTACTTGTCCTTCGCGCTGACGGCCTTGCCGCCGAGCTTGGCGATTGTCTTCGCGAGCAAATCTGCATGCTCCTTGTGATGCCCCTGAAACATCACGGCGAGATCGAGTACCGGTTTCTGCAACAGTCCGCTTTCTGCGCCGACTTGATACGCCGCAATCGCTTCGAGCTCAGCGCTTAGCGCAGCGTTGAGTATGCGCGCGTCGCCCTCACGCGACTTGCCGCTCTGCGCGGCCAGCGCGTCGTTGCCAGCGAGCAGTGCGACAGCGGTTCCGGAGAGCACCAGACCGGATTTACCGAGAAAGGCGCGGCGCGCGGCCAACGGGTTTGAGGCGTTGCCGAGAATTAAGAATGACATGGTTTTGTCCTTGAATATGAATGGAGAGGCGAACGGTCGTCTGCGAACGTTCAGGCATTCCCTGCCTGAATTTTCTTGAGTCGGGTGAGTACGCCGGCAACGATGCGGTCGCAACGCGCGCCGGCAAACGAAAATGCTCCGGCGAAAGCGACATCGAATTCGCGCGATAAAGCCTCGCGCAACATGCCTCTTGCACGAAAAAACCGCGTGCGCACCGTTGCTTCCGGAATGCCGAGGCTCGTTGCCGTTTCTTCGACACTCATCTCCTCGACCGCACGCAAGACAAACACGGTGCGGAACGCATCGGGCAGCTCATCGATCTTCGCTTCGATCAGGCGACGTGCCTGCGCACGCGCGGCGATCGCATCGGGTTGTTCAGGAGCGTTTTGATAATCGGAGACTATTTCGTCCATATTGATCTCTGAATGCTGGGCGTCAACATCTGAACTGCCATCCAGTCGGATCACTTCGGCCCGACGAGCGCGTTTTTGCAAACGCGCCAGGCTCTCGTTCACCACGATCCGAATCAGCCAGGTTGACAACTTCGCGTCACCGCGAAATTTTTTCATTGAACGAAAAGCGAGCAGGTAGGATTCCTGCACCGCGTCCTCCGCCTCTGCTTCGTCTTTGAGAATGCTGCGGGCGGTGCGATACAGACTCTGGTTGTGCCGCCGCATCAGCACGCAAAGGGCGGCTTCGTCACCCGCCGCAATTCGCTGCGCGATCTCGACATCAGACATCGCTTCGTGTGTGGCTTCAAGCGCGGCCTGACGCATGTTCGCTCCCTTTTAATGGTGAGCTTCGTGTTTTACGACAGCTTCTGAACATTAGATGGCAACTAGCGCCGCCACGTTCCCAAGTTGAACAAATGGTCACCACTGCGCATAGGCGCGCTTCGTTAACATCAAATAATGCGCGCTAAATAGTGGCGTGAACATCCGCAATAGCTTTTTTCGCCGCATGCAATCAACAGGATCTTGGCTGATTGCCGACAAGGTTGTTTTCTTATCGCTTCCCGAAAGGTCGTAAAGCTCTCGTGCTCACGCTCTACCACTGCATAAGTGCCCGTTCCTTCCGCGTTCTGTGGATGTTGGAAGAATTGCAACTTCCCTATGAACTGCGCATGCTTGCTTTCCCGCCACGCGCTCACGATAAATCGTTCCTTGAGCTGAATCCGCGCGGTACGGTGCCGTTATTTATTGATGGCGAGACGCGCATGACGGAGTCTGCCGCGATTTGCGAATACCTTGCGTTGCGTCACTCGCCGGGTATGCTCAACGTCGGCGTGCACGAGGCGGATTTCGGCAGCTATTTGAACTATCTGCACATGGGCGAGGCGACGCTGACGTTTCCGCAGACGCTGGTGCTTCGCTACTCGCGCTTCGAGTCTGCGGAGCGGTTGCAGCCGCAGGTGGCAGAGGACTACCGCAAGTGGTTTCTGTCGCGCCTGCGCACGCTGGAGCCGTGGCTGGCGACGCATAAATATATGGCCGCGAATCGTTTCAGCGCGGCGGATATTTCTATCGGCTATGCCTTGATGCTTGCCGAATTACTTGGCTTCGCGGCGCAATTCACACCAGCCGTCGCGGCGTACTGGCAGCGTCTGCGTGCACGGGCTGCGTTTGAGCGCGCCTTAACTGCGCAGACCAACGCGGCCGTCGCGCAGGGCATTTCTCCGCGTGCAGCCACTGAAGCAAGCTGAGTTTTAGAAGTCGCTCGTCCAGCCGAGCGCGAACGAGGCGCGCGGCACCAGTTGAATGCCAGTGACTTTCTGGTAGACCGGCACTTGCAGATAGGCGTAGAGCGTCGACGCTTTGCCTACGCTCACGGTGATACCAGGACTCACGTCGACACTGGTCGAGCCGGAATTTGCGGGCTCTGCCTGCGCACCGATGTCCGGCTTGCGATGACGCAGGTTCAACTGTACGACGCTGCCAATGTTTGCTGAGAACGCATGCGACCAGCCCGCTGAAAATTCAACGCGCATGCCCGGCTTGAAATTTTCGCGAGCGTTGAGCGCCTGACTCACGCTGGCCTGCCCGATCAGCGCGTCCGATAGACCGAGCGCTCGACGCGCTGCGACGCCGAACACCACGTCCGTCGTGCCGCTGCCCGGTTGCAGTGCGCGCTCGGCTCGCGTTCCATCGGCGTTGTTGATGTCGATTGAGCCGGTCGGCAGTTTCAAGCCGCCGAACAGCGCGAAAGACGCCGCACCACCGTTTACGACAAATTGCCGTCGCGCGATGGCCTGGACGTCAGCTACGCGCGTAAAGCGCCATTGTTCGTCGTCGCCGGGCAGCCCGCTATCTTTGTCAATCAGCGTGTGCAGATGGTCGCGTTTGACCACCGGAATGCGCAGCGCGAAGGACCAGTGCTGATCGAACCCGTAGCTCAGCGTGGTCAGCAGGTTTGTGTTTTTTGTGTGGCGCTCGATGGCGTCCTCACCGGTCACCTGACTCGCGCTCAGCGTGGTGGTGCCGCTGCGCAGCGTTTGCTGCGATACCGATTCCATGCGCAAATCAACGCTCCAGCCGAGGTGCGGCTCACCCGCGCCTTGCGCATAGCGATCGGACATCAGCGTGCAAAAAGCGGAGCCGCAGGAGGCGATGGCCGGACTCGCGGCGAGCATGACCAAGATCGACGCTGCGCACCATGCAGCCGAGCGGGCGAAATGTGTGAATTGTGGGGCCGCAATGCGCGGCGTGAAATGAATGTTCATAGACGAGAAGAATTCCTGAGAGGGGGTTGCGCATGAACGCGCTGCGTCGCCAGCGGCGCGCATTGCATTTGCAACAAAATCGTCGTTCCAGTCTGCACTCGAACGACGAACCGAATTGACTCAGGATCGCGTCGGCGGTGCGCGTGATTGCGCGCTGACCCACGCATAGCGTGGGCGCGCGGCGGCGACAAAAAGCGCGTGGAATGTGTCGGTTGCTGAGTTACTAAACCACACCGCCACGAACGCCGACGGCAGCGCGGCGGGTGCGTGCAGAAAGTGGCAGAACGGGCAGTGATTCTGGTCGGCGGTCGTTCCGTTTGGCGGCCGTTCGATCACCTCGCCGACAGCGTTTACGACGACCCGTTTGCTGCCGTCTGCAGTGCACAGATCAACCCAAGCGTTGGCTCCAGGCTCGGCCAGCGCACTCGCGATGGCGGGCGAAAGCGCTGCGAATGTCATCACCAACGCGGTGAAAACGGCGACTAGCCTTTGCTGAGCGCGACGTAAGTGCATGATTTAATTGTAATTGTTGCGTGCGCGCAGCCTTGGTGCGAAAAACAACTTAATGTAATAACCCAATGATTACATGGGCTGCAGCGAATATTTATAACAAGTCGACTTACGAAAAAACAACCGTTCGCCCCGATAAAATAAGGAATAGAAAAGAAAGCTGAATAGCACCGGCAAGCCATTGCATTTGTCCTACGGAACTACTCGGACTTTAAGTTGACTAAATTACTAGGGAATACTAAAATCAGCTTGAATCAATTAACTTTGTGCCGTCTCGGCATAAGCGTTTGTTGGTCATAACAGTAAGCGCACCAATCGCAATGAGTCAGCCATGAAACTCACCACCAAAGGCCGTTTCGCCGTTACCGCCATGATTGACGTGGCGCTCTTCAACCACGAAGGGCCGGTCACGTTGGCCGAGGTCTCAGCGCGGCAGAAAATTTCGCTCTCCTATCTTGAGCAGCTTTTTGGCAAGCTCCGGCGTGCCGGTCTGGTCGAAAGCGTGCGCGGTCCGGGCGGTGGCTACAACCTCGCTAAACCGCCGGGCACCATGAGCGTGTCGGACATCATCATCGCGGTCGATGAGCCAATTGACACGACCAGTTGCGGTGGCGAAAAAAACTGCCACGACGAGGGCATTTGCCTCACTCACCACTTGTGGTCGAGCCTCAACGCACACATCTTCACCTACCTGCAAGGCGTGAGTCTGCAATCGTTGGTGGACGATGCCAAAGTGCGCAGGAATCCTTCGATTCATATGGTGAAAGATTTGCGCAAAGTTGCGCCGCCCGCAACCCTCGCCGCTTAGTTTTTGTTTGACGTTTTTTTGTTCTGAAGTTTCTATGAACCACCTCCCGATTTACATGGACTACAGCGCAACCACTCCGGTTGATCCGCGCGTGGCCGCAAAAATGATTCCGTATCTAACCGAGCATTTCGGCAATCCGGCGTCGCGCTCGCACGCCTACGGCTGGGAGTCGGAAGCTGCGGTGGACGAGGCGCGCGAGCAGGTTGCCGCGCTCGTCAATTGCGACGCCAAAGAGATCGTGTGGACGTCGGGCGCGACCGAGTCAATCAATCTGGCGGTCAAAGGCGCGGCCCAGTTCTACAAAGAAAAGGGCAAGCACCTCATCACCGTCAAGACCGAGCACAAAGCCACGCTCGACACCATGAGGGAGCTTGAGCGGCAGGGCTTCGATGTCACCTATTTGGACGTGATGGAAAACGGCCTGATCGACATGAATGTGTTCAAGGCCGCGCTGCGCCCCGACACGATTCTCGTTTCGATCATGTGGGTGAACAACGAAATTGGCGTCATTCAACCGATTAAAGAGATCGGTGAAATCACGCGCAGCAAAGGCATTATTTTTCACGTTGACGCGGCGCAGGCTACGGGCAAAGTGTTGATCGATTTGCAAGACGTCAAGGTCGATTTGCTCAGCATGAGCGCGCATAAAACCTACGGCCCGAAAGGCATGGGCGCGCTGTTCGTACGCAAAAAACCGCGTATTCGTCTGGAAGCGCAAATTCACGGCGGCGGCCACGAGCGCGGCTTCCGTTCGGGCACGCTGGCGACGCATCAGATCGTTGGCATGGGCGAAGCGTTTCGTCTCGCGAAGCTCGAAATGAATACCGAAAACGAGCGCATCCGCATGCTGCGCGACCGTTTGTACAAAGGCCTGAAGGACATTCCCGAAGTGTTTATCAACGGCGATATGGAGCATCGTGTTCCGCACAATCTGAACATCAGCTTCAATTACGTCGAAGGCGAAAGCCTGATCATGGGTGTGAAAGAAATTGCGGTGTCGTCGGGTTCGGCGTGCACCAGTGCATCGCTGGAGCCGAGCTATGTGCTCCGTGCTTTGGGGCGCAGCGATGAACTCGCGCACAGCTCGATTCGCATGACCGTCGGCCGTTTCACGACCGAAGAAGACGTCGACACGACCATTGCCACGATGAAGCGCACGGTAGAGAAATTGCGTGCCATGAGCCCGCTGTGGGACATGCATCTGGATGGTATCGATATATCCCAAGTCCAATGGGCCGCACATTAATTTTGTAGGGTGGGCACACCGTGTCCACACGAAGTAAAGAGGTAACAAAATGGCATACAGCGAAAAAGTAGTTGACCACTACGAAAACCCCCGCAACGTCGGCGCTTTCGGTAAAGAAGAAGCCGACATCGGCACCGGCATGGTCGGCGCACCGGCCTGCGGTGACGTTATGAAATTGCAGATCAAGGTCGGCGCCAACGGCATCATCGAAGACGCCAAGTTCAAGACGTACGGTTGCGGTTCTGCAATCGCGTCAAGTTCGCTGGTGACCGAATGGGTCAAAGGCAAAACGCTGGATGAGGCGATGAACCTGAAGAACACGCAAATCGCCGAAGAACTCGCGCTGCCGCCGGTAAAAATTCACTGCTCCATCCTCGCCGAAGACGCGATCAAGGCAGCAGTGCTGGATTACAAAGCGAAGCACGCTGCGCCCGTTGAAAAAGTCGCGGCTTAGTGATGTTGGGTGGGCAACTCGTTGCCCACGCGTTTGAAGAAGTACAGAGAAGTGTTGGTGGGCAACAAGTTGCCCACCCTACGGAGTAAGAAATGCCAGTCACGCTCACCCAAGCCGCCGCCAACCACA
>JANXNI010000036.1 GCA_025354165.1 Burkholderiales bacterium
TCCTGCTGTCGGCCACGCCCCATGACGGCTCGGCGCGCAGCAGGATCAGCGTGTCGGAACGGGTGGCCAACAACTTGGCCAGGCGCGCACGGCGCGACAAACCCGTCTCGCCAGCACGAGCCGCCACGTTGTGACATTCATCAATGACGATTACATCCCACCACGCGTTTTCCAGATAGTTGCGGTACTCCAGATTGCTCTTGAGGGTGTCGATCGAAATGATGCTGCGATCGAAGTAGTTAAACGGGTTGTGGTTGGCCGGGATTCGGTTGCGCACCCGAGCCAGGCCGACAGAGTCCAACCGCACCAGTGGGATCGAGAAGCGACTCCACCACTCCTTCTGGAACTGGGTGAGCATGGCCTTCTGCGTGACGACGAGGATGCGCTTGCCACGACCGCGCTGGATCAACTCGGTGGTCAGCACTCCGGCTTCCAGCGTCTTGCCGAGGCCGACAGCGTCGGCGATGAGGATGCGCGAGCGAGGTTGGCGCAGCGCCTGCAGCGCCGGGTCAAGCTGGTAGGGCACTAGGTTCATCACACCGCGGTGGCCGAGGTGGATCTTCTCGTCGTTGGCCACGTTGCGGCGGCGCAGGCTCTCCAGGTACAAGAGCGTGGCGTTGTAGGTGGGGCTGTCGTCTGGCACCAGTTCTGTGGCCGCGGGATCCAGAACGTCGATCTGCTCCTCAAGCTCAGTCAGAAAAAGCGCATCTCGCCCGCGCACCAGATCGGAGATGCCATCGCAGGTCAGAAGCCAACCGCCGTCTGTGGCGGAGTCGACGCGCCGGATGAGCCATTCTTCGTCTCGAATTACAACCCGGGATCCCGGCGCAAATGTGAACATGTGTCTCAGGAACCGAAGACGAAAAGAGTAGGGGAGGGGGCCGGGTTCAGGTGCGACGTAGCACGACATCGGCGGTGATCGCCATCCAAGTGCTGCGTAGTCATCTGCTCATTCCCTATTTTTTCGGTTGTTCTTACGCCCTCATTGATGGCAGCATTCATCTATTGAACGCCAGCCCGCGCCGATTCTGAATCCCTTGCCGCCCGAACTGCCATCCGCTTACTCAGCATCGCGGCGAAGTGTTTTGAATTTCGCTGCACAGTCGCATCGCAGGCGATCACCTAGCACGATGTCCGAACGTTGCCAAAATTCACAATGGCATGCCCGCGTTTGTGCCTATCTGTGACCTGTGTTCCGGTTCCCCCCGCATTGTCCGTTTCACCCTTTTCAGACTTCGCTGTCATCGCGCGCATCACGTCGAACAAATGTAACGCACGAGCAACACTTTTGATGCTGTTCTCGTGCGGCAGGACTTGCTCGCCCACCAGAATGCCAAGTAAACCAACTAGCGCAATGATCAGTGGTGCAAGTGAACGTGCGTCGAAAAAACGGTAGATGAATCCCACAAGCAGACCAAGCGCAAGCGAAAGTAGATACGACACCATGGCTTGCATTTTCTTAACCCTCGTGAGCACCGAACGTGCTCTTGGCTTAGACAGAAGGTTGGCAAGACCAGTTGGCTACACAAGCTTCTGGAACGTCGAAATGCAAATGTGGCTGCGGTGGCGCTCGCCAACAAGAACGCTCGCTTCGTTTGGGCGTTACTGGCCAACGACCGAACCTTCCGATCCAACTACGTCCCTACCGTTCCCAGCGTGTAGCCACACAACCGGTACGCGTTCAACAGCAATGAAAGCAGGAGATTCAAGCCACCGATCGCTCAGGCGATCATGAACTGGTGGCAAGGCAGGTCAGACCGTTGTTGACAAAGCCAGCGTCGGACGGGGCTCCCAGAGTGCGTGTAAGCGATCGAGGCGTCAACCAGCACATCCCATCAGGGACAGCAGTCCAAAGCTGCAATCAAAGACCGAATGTACGGGGTGCAATCTTTACCTCCGAGTCATTGTGAATTGATAGTTTGGAAAAAGGGGGCGTCCATGTACGTCCGGTTTGGAGCTGGTAGATTTCCACCTCGAAATTGGACGGGATCAGCAGGCACAGATTAGCGAGTCACCGCAAAGCTATGCGGCAATACAGCACAAAATATGGATGGTCAAAGTTTCAGCCTCCGGCTTGTTCCTCTCTCCATCATGCACCACGACCGACCCAGATGCGGCGGCATGATGCTTGCGGCGCGCGCAGCCGTCGCATCGTCCTGATCGCTCTTGTGTGAACCGCATTGCCGAAACAGGGCAAGTTCAGGACGCGCTCCGAGACGCTAAATCTATGCGTGCGGCGTCGCTTTGCCGGGGCTCGCTCTGACGCGGGCGGATGGAATGTCTCGGCGGTCATTAAGATCGCTAGCGCCGGCTCCGAATAGAGCGTCAAGGCCATTTGAGAGCGATCATGCGCCACGCCGCCGAGGCACTGCGTGACAACGCGAGTAGCGTCAAGTCGTGGATGACGAGTTTCAGGGCCGAATAGCGCTCCGTTGCATGGGTAGGATTTTTCGCTACTCGCAAGGCGCATTCCCACCCTATGCGCGCCACCAAGCGAACGCGCTTTTGAACTTCATGCATCAAGCGCATAACGATGACGGGCCTGTCGAAATAGGACGTTTTGTACCCGCGTCGGTCACCTTCGGTAGCATGACACAAGGATGACGAACTTAGAGAAAACTGAAATGAACCAAGACGAGTTGCTTGAGTGGTTTGAAAAAAGTGCACGGCCATTTCTGGAGAAGCATGCAAGCGATCGCCTTGCTGCGCTCGAAAGCGACTATTCGCGATTGAAACGTCTGGCAGCAGAAACCGATGAAATCACGATTTGCTTTCTCGGCAACTCAGGCATCGGCAAGAGTACGCTTTTGAATGCGTTGGCTGCGGGTGCAGAACAAGTGTTACCCGCTGGCGGAATCGGTCCATTGACTGCCCGGGCAACCGAGGTGCACTACAGCAAGGCACCGACGTTTGAGGTTACCTATCACGCTCGCAAGCATTTGTGGAAAGTGGTGTTTGCGCTAGAGCAACGCCTCGAGCTACTGGTGCGAGCCGACAAGCAGAAACTCGGCGAACCGATTCAGGACAGAGTGTCCGATCACGACCAGTCAGACGTCGAGCTGGCGTTGGATGAAGCAGATCGTGCAGAGGCCATTGCCGATTCGCTGCTGGATCAGAGGGATGGCGGCGGAGCGGTTGATGATCGTATGGAGGGGTTAATCAAGCAAGCCAAGCAGATCGTTACTGGCGATCAGTTTAGCGACAAGCCGTTGCCCTATCTTGTTGACGCGCTCCGAGTCGCTTGCGAAGTAAAACCTCGTTGGCAGACGTCAATTGGCGACGATGATCTGAAGCGCATCAGTCGCGTCAGAAAAATTCTGCTCCGGCCAAAAGAAACGCGGATGCCGGAAAACCTTACCTTCGCTATGGAGCAAACTCACGACCCGTTGAACTTCAAGGATGAACTGAAGACGCACGCCGCTGGCTTCTTGTCGCCACTAATCGAGCGCATCAAAGTAGGATGGCCATCCGACGTCTTGAAGTCGGGGGTAATTCTGGTGGATCTTCCAGGCGTAGGGATTGCTCAAGATTCGTATCGCAGCGTAACGAAGGCGTACGTGCGTGATAAGGCTCGGGCTGTGATCGTGGTCGTCGACCGGGCTGGGCCGACCGAGTCAACGGTTGATCTGCTTCGTGATAGCGGCTATTGGCAAAGAATGGTGAGCGGTGCTGATGATCCAGAAAGTGACCCATGCTCCGTGTTGATGGCAGTGACCCGTGTAGACGATCTGGCCCAGGAGGAATGGCTGAACCACTCACGGGCTGCGGGCGAGGTCAAGCCCAAAAAGCGAGAATTCTTCGTCCGGCTTGCCCGCGAGCTTAAGCCGCGAATGAAAACGCAGATGAGCGCACAGCTACATATGATTGGCCTATCGACAAACGTTTCGGTGCAGGCGGCCCGAGACCAAGCACGTTCGAGTATCCTCGATTCACTTGAAGTCCATCCAGTGTCGGCGCCGGAGTTTCGAAAACTTTTGCTCGACGATGAGGATGATCGCCCGTTTCTTCAGTCGGCAGAACAAACCGGCATTCCTTCGCTACAACAGAGTCTTGTGGATCTCGCCGAAGTGGAGCGCACTGGTCGGGCGCTTCGCAAACAGGAGGTCAGTACCCGGTTGTTCAGCGCAGCCATTAATGAGCTCCAACTCATTGATGGCCAGTGGCGCCAGGAGGGCCGGGCCGCTGAAGAGGCAACGCGCCTTGAGGCGGAACTCGAAGTGGTGCTGGCTCCGAAACGCAAGGAGTACGACCGTCGGGTCGGCGCATTTCGTGAGTTTCTGGAAGCAACGGTTCAGGCGAAGATTGAAGCCCTAGTGTTGGAAGCCAGCGCTGTGGCGGAGTCAGAGGTGCAATCGTATCTGTGGAGTCTTCGCGACGCGCACTGGTCGACTCTTCGCGCTGCAGTGCGGCGCGGCGGCAAGTTCTACGGGCGTCGCTTAATCGCGCTGCCAGAAGACATAAGTAACTATTTTCAGGAGCCGATGGCCGCCGTCTGGGGTCAGAAATTGCTCAGGGACATCCGGAAGCGTACCGGGGAGCTTTCATCTGACATTGAAATGATGGTGACAGAGATATGCCAATGGGCAAACGAGAGCGGCGGTGCTACCGTGAGCGCAAAGCTGCTTGATAAACAACAACAGCGAGTCGCATCGTTGGCGGCGCAAATGAAGCAGGTCGGGAAAGAGGCTGTCGACGAACTGCGTGAGACGGTAAAGGTGCGTTTGACTGAGGTCATTCGTAAGCCGATAGAAAGGGCGTGCCAAAAGTTCGTCGAAGAGGGAGAAGACTATGGTGCTGGGGTCAAGGTTCGCATATTGGAACTATTTGATTCGCTCGCGAGAAAGGCGACAACAGCCGCCCAACAGCCATCAATCACCATCCTGCAGTCCAACTTTGCTGCGGTGCGGGAGGAGATTCAGGAGGCGTTTCGCCAAGGAGGCGATCCCATCCAGTCCACCGCTGATCTGATCGTTGAACGTCACGAAGATAGAGTCAAACGATCGGATGCTCAACGGCGCGGACCAATTCTCACCGAACTGAAGCACGTATTCGATCAAATTCCAGTTGTGCAACGCGTTGGTGCGGCGTCTTCAACAGTTGGGCAGCTCTCGGAGCTTTCACATGCTGGTTGACTACGGCGGTCACGATCGTGCCGTGTTGCGAATCGTCGACGATTTCGGATTTGAATCCTACGACCTGGTAAGCATCCCGCAGCGTCTTAACTCGATTGGCGCGCCGCCCCCTCTAGTCGAAACGAACATCGACAAGCGCCGAGTCAAATCGATACGGAGCCCTGCACAGCTGGTTGAGGCAATGCGGTTGTCGGACGGGGACAATTGGTTGGCGATGACCAGTCGCACCTTAGCGCGACTCTATGTGGGATTTTTAGTCGCGGAGGATCCTCAGCGCCGACTCGAATCGCGCAAAGCGGCGACGCTCATGCATCAAGTTAGCCTAGTTCAGCACATCTTGCAGCACCCAGATCTTAGAAAAGTATTGATCGGTGATGAGGTGGGGCTCGGCAAGACCATTGAGGCAGGACTGCTCATCCGTCAGCTTATCGACCAGCGTCCTTCGCTTCGTGTTCTCTATCTTGCGCCTGCCCGGTTAGTGCGCAACGTCGCTAATGAGCTGCGCGACAAACTGGACATCGACGCGAGACGATGGATCGCGGGTAGCGAAAGTGACGCACGATTGGAAACAGACCGCGTTGTAATTGCCAGCATCCACAAGGCTGCTTTTGGCGAAAATTTGGAGCGCGTCAGCAAGAGTGGTCCATGGGATGTAATCATCGTCGATGAATGTCATCACCTTTCCGATTGGGATCCAGCCGGCGGCAGTCCAAATCAGTCCTTTAAACTTGTGAGCCAGCTCGTCAAGGCACAGCCCCCTGAAGGGCGATTGATACTGATGAGCGGCACGCCGCATCAAGGCAGCGAATCCAGATTCAAGAACATTCTCCGGTTGCTTTCAGACGACGGCAGAAGTGTGGCGGGTGCCGCAGGTCGCGTCATCTTCCGCACGAAAGATCGTGTGCGCGATTGGCGCGGCGCGCCGCTTTTTCCGTCTCGCGAGATTCGCAAACCGATCGTTGTGCAGCTCGGGCAACGCTATGAGGCGTGGTATCTTGGCATCGGGGCCTTGTACGATGGCGTAGGTAACGGCACCCATTCACGCGCCGCCGGTTGGGCCAAAGGTCAGGCGCTTCAGTGGGCCGCTTCCAGTGTGCATGCTGGCATCGGCTACCTCGTGCGGCTGTCTATCAGGCGGCTAAAGTGGAAACTGGAGAATCCGTCGTTCAGTCGTGCGCTTGCTGCGTTGCGGCCATATCGAGGCGGAAGCAGAGAAGAGCCGATCGAATTGCTATATGCGCGAATGGTCAAACAAGTTGGTGCCGCCGCGCTCGACGACGACGAAGCTGACGACGATCAAGATTGGGAAATTACGCAATGGCGTCCAGACCCTGAAACATTGGCAGCTCTGTTGGACGAAGGTGTCAAGCTCATAAGGAGTGGCGCAGCGCAAGTCAAATGGGACGCCGTTTGTGAGTTGATTGATGCGGCGGACGGTGAAAAGATAGTACTGTTTGCGCAACCGGTAGAAACAGTCACGCTGATAGCCGACATCCTTCAGAGTCGATACGGTCAACGCCCGGCTGTAATCATTGGTAACCAATCAGACGCTGAACGCATGGGCGAAGTCGACCGATTTCAGGCGGACAATGGCCCTAGATTTCTGGTGTCGTCCCGAGCGGGCGGCGAAGGTTTGAACATGCAGCGGGCTAGAAGACTCATTCATCTGGACGTGCCATGGAACCCCATGGATATGGAGCAACGCATTGGCAGGATCCATAGATTTGGCTCACGCAAGACGGTGTTGATTGACACAGTTGTCGCCGCCGGAAGCCGGGAAGTGGACATGTATCGGATAGCCCGCGAAAAGCTCGCGCTTATCGCACGACATCTCGATCCAGATCAATTTGAGACGCTGTTCAGTAGGGTGATGTCTCTGGTTCCGCCTAAGGAATTGGAGGAGATACTCGGCGATGTTCGGGATACAAACGGTTTGGACGCCTTGGCAGCTCACGAAATTGGGCGACTTGTGACGGAAGGTTTTCAAACATGGAGCTCGTTTGACGAGACATATCGTCGGCAGGCCGAACAAATCATGGCTGTGAATCCGGGCGAAGCGAGCTGGGCGGATGTCGGGCAATTTCTTGTCAAGTATGGGGACGCAGTAGATACGCCTGAGGCCACATTCGGCTCATTCGAGTTTCAGGATGATGAGATCGTCGACATTGATCAGCGAGTGCCGACCATTGAGCTTAATGCGCGTCTTTATGCCTGCGGAGATACGGGCGGCATTCGTGCCGTGGCGGCGGATGGCACGCCTACGATACCGCTAGGCCTGGGTCTTGACGAAATCCAGAAAATACTGCGCGGCTCCTTTGCCCCCGGGAAACCCGTAGGTGCCGCCTTCATCAAACGTCCCTCGGGTCTAGACTTTCTGGGGCAGGAGAAAGAGCCAGTGCTTGTGCTGGCGTTTATTCGCCAGGTCTTGAAGCAGGAACAAAGCCGTTGGGTTGAGCTGGCGACGAGCCTCCAAATATTCTTGCTACGATCCAAGGAACAGCCCCAGCCGCTCAACGGGCAACAGCGGGCAGCGCTGGTTAGGGCGTGTCAACGCGTGCCTCGCGTCAAAGATCCCGGTGCGGCCAGTTTTCGCTCGGAGATGGTGGCCCAGGAGCAGTCGCTTTTCCAATCGCTTAGGCGACCTTCTGATCAAGAAATCGCTGACGGACTGAGACACTCGGTCTGGCCAATCGCAGCTTTGGTGATGCTGCCATGATTGTGGTAGAGACGCGACTTGGACAGCAATGTCGAATCCTGTGTAACTCGCGGTGACTGAAGTTCAAGGGCGTCCGTGCGTGAATAGCCAATGCGAATCGCCGATCAATTTTGCCCGCACAGGGGTCAAAATTCAGATGTCGCGCACCTTCTGAACAATCGTCCAGATCCAAGCGAATTTAGATTTGGATCACGTGTACCTGCTGCGCAATCACACGATACTTCATTGTCGCTACGCCGGTCTGAATGGCACGGCGCTGGTTGAACTAGAAAACAGCAACATCGAAAACATTCGATAGGAGACCCAACGTGATTCAAGGTGCTCGCATTCTGCCGGTTCAACATCTGACCATTCGAGTGCCTTGGCACGACTCGGGATGGAAGGGCACCTTCTGCCAGACCTGCACTGCAAACACCAGTTGCACGGTGCTGCCGCGAATCGCAACAGGTCGCGACGATGCATTTGAGACGCTTCACGCAGGGGAGAGCATAGAGGCCCTTGATCGCTCGCAACATCCGCCATGTGTCGATGAACATGGAACCTTCATGGCGAAGTTTCCGCTGTCGATGCACAAGAAGCATCCTTACGCTGAAAGCGCGGAGACAACCCACGGACACTTTGCCGAAACACCTTACACGATCCGTCCGTTTTCAGCCGCTGCCATCCCATTCCGCTGGATGCTACGCGAGCAGGTCGAAGGCAGTAAGTGGGTGGGCGAGGGCATGAAGGAGACCCTGCAGTTTGACTACCAGGTGGAGCGCGAGCCAGATCTCACCGAGAACAAGGGGTGGAAGACGGACAGCAAGACCTGGGTTCAAGAAGGCACTAATCAGCGTGTGATACTCGATACGTTTTTCAGCGTCGCAAAGCCGAATGAGTCTCTGGTTTTCTTCTACGCCAAGCGTACGCCGCTGGTTGAAGATCCGCGTCGAGTGATCGTCGGCGTCGCACGCATCAAGTCGGTGAGCGCACCCATCGAGTATCACTACGCAGACGGCCAGAAGCCGAAGCACAGCATCAGTGGCTACCTCTGGGAAAGAAATATAGAGCACTCTATCCGCCCCAAGAACTCGGACGGCTTCTTGCTGCCGTATCAGCAGCTGCTAGACGCTGCCGAGGCAGACGAATCCATCGACCTTGCCGCCTGCACCGCGTTCGCACCAGACGAGTATTTCGGTAGCTACTCCTACGGCACGGAGCATTTGGCGCATGATGGTGCCATCTCATCCCTGCTGGCCGTCGAGAAGGCCATCAAGGCGATGCGCCAGCATCTCGCCGACGAGCCGTGGGGTGAACATCTCGCGTGGATTGATGCGGAGCTGAACCGGCTTTGGGAGGTGCGTGGCGCCTTCCCTGGTTTAGGTGCTGCCCTGAACGCATTCGGGTTTCCGCACGGGAATTTATTGGCTTGGTACTTGGCCAGCCATCGCGGTGAGAAGTTTGATCCGTGGCCCGCGTTGGCTGCGGTGCTCAAGAAGCCGGACGGACTGCCAGATTACCTGCGCGACGGCATCGGCGAAACGTTGCGTAAGAAGTGGGAGAAGCTGCCCGCAGAGCGCCGCGCGCTGCTCATGCTGCTGGCCCGGTTCAACCTGACCGACGATCAAGCGCTGCGTTGGTATCAACCAACTGAGCGAAAAAAGGCCGGGATCGATTTGGGCGACCCGGCGATCCTGGCTAATCCCTACCTCGTCTACGAGGACGATAGGTTGCAGTCCGATCCGGTCGCCTTTGAGCTAGTCGACCGCGGTGTGTTCCCGCCAGAGTCCATCCGCGCGTCGTTCCCGTTACCCAAGCCAAGCCTTGTGCGCGAGGCCATCGATGTGCGCAGGGTGCGCGCGGCCATGCTCCTGACGCTTGAGGAGGCGGCCGGCAACGAGGGGCACACCTACCTCATGGCAACATGGGTTGTTCAGCGGGTACGAGAACGCGCGCTGCAACCCAACTGTCCGCTGGACATGGACACGCTTGCGATCATGGAAGACTGTCTTGACCCCAAGATTGCGAGCATTCGGGTAAAGGACGGGCTCACGGCGTTTCAGTTGGACCGATACGTCGAGACCTCGACCCTCATCAGAACCAAGATCGGCAAGCGTAAGTCACGCAAGGCAAACCCCGGTGAGCACAAGTGGGTCGCACTCGTGGATGCGGCTATCGAGGCGACCAAGGATAAGGGTGCCGCTAAGGAGAAACCAAGCACCCGTGACTTGGCAGCCCGGAAGGAAAAATCGGCAGCTTTGGAGGTGCTCTACAAATCCGGCGTCTCGGTGCTCATGGGAGCCGCTGGTACGGGCAAGAGCACGTTGCTTAGGGCGCTCTGCAGCATTGATAGCGTAAAGAATAAGGGAATCCTGCTGCTTGCGCCCACCGGCAAGGCTCGTGTGCGTCTGGAGCAAACGAGCGGGATGGCTGGCAAGGGAAAGACCGTTGCGCAATTCTTGAATGGACTGAACCGATACGACGGCAAAACGGGTCGCTACTACGTCAACGAAGGCGCCGACCGCTCGGCCGTGCATGCGACAGTCATTATCGATGAGTGTTCCATGCTGACTGAGGAGCAACTCGCGGCGCTGCTGGATGCAGTGGAGAACGTGGACAGGCTGGTGCTGGTCGGCGACCCCAAGCAGCTATCTCCGATCGGTGCGGGCCGACCTTATGTCGACATCGTGAACTTCTTGAGGCCGGACAATATCGAGAGCCTGCGAACCCGTGTTGCCGGAAACTTCGCCGAGCTGACCGTCACGATGCGTCAGGGCGCTGAAGATGGCATTGTTCGTGACGATGTGCTCCTTGCGCAAGCCTTCAGCGGTCGGCCACTGGATGCTGGGGCCGACGAAATCTGGAATACCGTGGCGTCTGGCAAGTCGAGCTTCGTGAAGTTGGTTCGGTGGAACAAGCCAGACCAGCTTCAAGCGTTGCTGCTGGATGAGCTGAAAACTGAGTTGGAGCTAACGTCGATCACCGACGAGGCGACCTTTGAGGAGTCTCTAGGCGGCGTCAGTTCGGAGTTCGAAGGCCGGTCAATGGTCTGGTTCAACACCCAGTACAAGGATCGCCCGGGCGCGTCCGAGAAGGCTGAAGCGTGGCAAATCCTCTCGCCGATCAAACAGTACCAAGCGGGCGTCACTGCCATCAACCGCGCACTGCAGCAGCAGTTCAGGAAGTCGTTCCTCAAGATGGCCGCTCAAACGGGCTGGACGAAGAAGATTCCGAGCCCTGCCGGGCCTGAGGGAATCATCTACGGCGACAAAGTTATCAACGTCGTTAACAAGAGCGGGCGTGACACCTATCCGGCAAAAGCTGACGCTTACGTTGCGAACGGCGACATCGGCATCGTCACCGGACACCGCAAGACTGCAGCGAGGAACTGGGCGCCCTATGAAGTTGAAGTGGAGTTGGCCTCGCAGCCCGGCTTTGCCTACAAGTACAGGCCTTGGGAATTTGATTCACAGGAAAGCACGCCGCCCCTCGAACTAGCGTATGCCCTGACCGTTCACAAGACACAGGGCAGCGAGTTCGGCAAGACGTTCGTGGTGATCCCAAACCCATGCCGCAACCTGACGCGGGAGATGCTCTACACCGCACTGACGCGCCAGAGGGACAAGGTCGTCATCTTGCATCAAGGCGACTTCAGAGACATGCTGCACTTCAGCCAAGAGGCCGCGTCAGAGATCAACAGGCGGATGACGAACCTCTTCGTGCCGTCGGCACCGGTGGAAATCAAGGTTCGCAACAAATCAGTCTTCTTGGACGAGAAGCTGATCTACCTGACGGAAAACGGCGATCTGGTTCGCTCGAAATCCGAATGGATCATCGCTGACAAACTGAGGGCCGCAGGGATCAAGTACCAGTACGAGCAGCCGCTTGTACTCGATGGCGTCGAGCGCTTGCCTGATTTCACGATCCGCGATGAGGACGCCGGTACCGTTTGGTACTGGGAGCACAATGGCATGCTCTCGGATGCCGAGTATAAAAAGCGTTGGCAGCGCAAGGAGGCCGCTTACCGCCGAGCGCAGATCCTTCCACTTCCGTTGCCCGAGAAGGACGATGGCAGGGTCGGCACTCTATTGGTCACCGAGGAGCACGAAGGCACGGGGTTGGATCTGAACGCGATCCTTGCCAACATCAAACTCATACTTGGGCGTGTCTGATGCACAAGGATGGGACATTAAGAATGAAATTGATCGTGCGTAGTCCAGCAGGCGGTCCGCGTTGAACGCGAACATGGCGGGAGTCTTCGCGTCAATCATGTCGATGGCGGTTTGCTGAAGTGCCTGCGACCGACTGATCGAACGGTTCGAGACATACTTTTCCATGGTCTTCACCGCGGTGTGTGCGGCGCTTTGTGATTCAACTTCCCAGTGCGTGACCAATAAACTTTTGGCCCCGGCAAAGAAGAACCCTCTGGCCAACCCGGACAAAGCATCGTAAGCGTGCAACCGCACCACCTAGACGAAGCTTCGCTTAGCGTGTAGCCGAAATTTATAGTCGGCAAAATGGCAGCAGTTTCTCGATGACATCAGTTAGCCACGCAGCCGGATTGAGTTGATTTCGCTTGGCCGTTGCAAACAGACTTTGAATGGCTGCGGTGCGTTTCACGTTGCCGCTGGATTTGATTTGCGATTGAAAATTGTGAGCTACCTGGTGCCGTCGCGTGCCATGTTGCAAATGGCGGAAGATGTTGAATAGTGCCCTCTTTTCAAGACGGTGTTTCGGTACGACCACAGTGAACTGCTCGGGCGCGTAATCCGTTTTATGGGTGCGACGTATTTTGTCGTAGCAATCAGCAAAATGAAGTTCTGCCCCAAGGGGACAACATTTTTTAAGTGATTGCGGATATGGCCTGTCCTTTTGGTGGTGCACTTCCTTCCGATATTTCCGATGCATGCGACCAGCATCGAGTAGCGCCTTACCTGCTGCGCTACTACGCGTCCGTCAGCAACCCGCGAGCAAGCGCACTCGCAGACGGGATTTTCGAAACACTCGTTGGGCAAATAAGCTGGCCGCGTGGTTCACTGCGCCGGGCGACCGCAGCCGTGAAGGCGCATGGCCATCCAGCAACAGGCGAATTGCCAGAATTCCTGCGTGAGAATGAAAGCGACGAAGATCAAGTTGACTTGCGTGTCGTCCCAACCAACGACGTCGACGCAAAGCTTTCGCAGCACGTCGACTTCAAGACCGGATTGAAAGCGCTCTATGCCGATGACCCAACCTGGTTGCGCGATGTTTTGCGCAACTCTTTGCGTGCGGCTGAAGCACGGCAAGATCTAGCGGACGGACCGATGTTGACACGTCTGCAACAAGTTGGCGAAGTGTTCGGATGGAAGCCCGCTGAATTGCAACTCGCGCGAATCGCGATGCATGCTTCCGACATCGCAGAACTCGCGGAGTGGCTTGATACATTGCCAATGGCTGGCCGCGACGCTGCTCGTGCCTACAAACGTGTCTTGAGTGCTGATGTCCCAACGCTGCGGCAAAGCCTGCGACCGAATAGCCACCTCAGCTGCTGTGGCCTGTTCATTGTTGATCGACCGCACGATCGCCCACTTGGCCTCTCCGAACCACCGCGTCTGCACCCAAAGCTCATGGCTGCACTGGGTGAAGCGGACTTCCATGTGAAGCAGCTGTCACGATTTCTGTTCTCGAACTCGCCCGCCCCCACGCTAAGCGATGCCGATTTCGTGCATCTGAGGGCCGAGTACGAGCCGTTGACAACCCTTTTGCGCCAAGCCGCAAGCGACCAGGAAGCAGGCATCAACATCCTGATTTATGGTCCTCCCGGTACTGGCAAAACGGAGTTCGCACGTTGGCTGGTCTCCAACGCCCATTTGTCCTCGTTCGAAGTCCCCGCGATCGACGGTGACAACGAAGACGGTTGCACCCACCCCGTGGGTGACCGGCTGGCCTTGCTGCGCAGCGCCCATTGGTTGATGCGCGGCGCGAAGCAAACCGCACTCATTTTTGACGAAGCCGAAGACGCATTCCCCAAGGACACGCCGCTCTGGATCAACGTTCACGGCCTTCGTGGCTCTTCACAAGGGCCACGCAAAGCGTGGGTGAATCAGTTACTCGAACTGACACCGTTGCCCACGATCTGGATCAGCAACGCAGTGAATCAAATGGATCCCGCCTATCTGCGTCGCTTCACCTACCACCTTGAAATGCGCAGCCCTACGCAGCGCATTCGCGAGCGCATCGCCCAGCAGCGCGCCACCGCCCACGGGTTACCTGAAGGTGTTGCATCGGGCCTCGGCGAATTCGCCGACGCCAGTCCCGCGATGATCGATAGCGCATTGCGTTTCGCGCGACTCGCCAGCAAAGACGACAATCCCGAAATTCGTGCAATTTCACAAGGCCAACACGCGCTGCGAAGCCTGCGCGCCGGTCTGCAGGCAGCAGGGCTCAAAGTTCACGGCCAGACGCGACTGCAAATCACAACGTACGACCCCAGCTTCATCAATCTACGCGGCGGTATGGACACAGCGTCCTTGCTACAAAGTCTTCGTCGCGCCCGCGCGAGCAATCTCTGCTTTTACGGCGCACCCGGCACCGGTAAAACCAGCTTCGCCGAACACATCGCGCGAGAGCTGGATCGTCCTCTGATGATCCGTCGTGCATCCGATCTGCAAAGTATGTGGCTCGGCGAAACAGAAAAGCGCATGCGCGAAAGCTTTGCCGAAGCACAAAGCGAAAACGCCGTGTTGCTGCTGGACGAAGCCGATTCCTTCCTCGGTGATCGCAGCGGCGCGCATCACAGTTGGGAGCGATCACAAGTCAACGAGCTGTTGCAATGCATGGAGCGCTTCGAAGGTATCTTCATCGCAGCCACGAACATGATCGACACGCTAGACAAAGCGGCATTGCGCCGCTTCACCTACAAAATCGAATTTTTGCCACTCAACCTTGAGCAACGTGTCGCCATGTTTCGTCAGCAACTCGGCGATGTGCAATTGCCGGAAATTCGATGGGCGCATCTACGCACCAAACTCGCGCGACTCGATGGATTAACCGCAGGTGATTATGCAGTGATCGCGAGGCAAGCAAGCATGCGGACCGATGCGATGATGCCGGATGAAATGATTGCGGTGCTAGAGGCCGAGCTGCAACTTCGCTCGCCAATGCGCGGGCGTGCGATCGGCTTCGCATGACCAGGCACATCCGATTCCGGGAACGAGATGTGGAAGTCATCAAGCAGGCGCTTGAAACGATGGCGCCGGTTGGCGGGTTTCCATCTCGTGAAAGCTTTGAGCGTTGGGTCCGAGACACGCCGATCAGCCCGGCCCTGAGTCCCTACCTTTGGGGCCTCTTCGGTGCGACGCATCCCGTTCGTACGCCGGCCTGTTGGGATTGGGCCGATGCCTACGAGCTATTGAAGGGACAGAGTGGACAACTGGTGGAAACGGGTCTCAAGCAGCCCGAAGCGCCCCGCTTCACACAAACAGTTGTCGATCACCTAAAGGTCGTATTGTTGCCCGCATACCGCTCGCTGAACGCGGTAGCCTCCATCGCGATCATCGTGGTCACGGCAGACCGATTCGATGCACCGGACGACCATTGGACCGCGTTATACGAATCCGTTGACTTGCTCCTGCCCGAAAAGACGCGCTATGTCGTTACTTGCGTCACCGCGGATGCTGAACAATCCCCCAACCTGTGTCTGTGGATAGCCTAGTAGACGTCATGAATGAATCTCCCGTCACCGCCCTGCACAATCGCGTCCTGGCCGCAGATCGCATCGTCTTCTTTACAGGTGCTGGCATGTCCGCCGAAAGCGGCATACCCACCTTTCGCGACGCGCTCACCGGGCTGTGGGAGCGGTTCGATGCCACAGCGCTCGCGTCCCCACAGGGCTATCGCGCGGACCCAGCGTTGGTGTGGGGCTGGTACGAATGGCGGCGCATGAAAGTCATGCAAGCCGCGCCCAACGCCGGGCACGTTGCCATCGCCGACTTCGTGCGAAACAATCCGACCAAGTTCGTAGAAATCATCACGCAAAACGTCGACGACCTGCACGAACGTGCGGGCTGCACACACGTTACGCACTTGCACGGCAGCATCCTGGCGCCACGCTGCTTCGCGTGCGAACGGCCAGCAAATGCCGCATTGATCGAGACAATCCCCAACGAACCTGAAGGCGGTCGCCGTCTCTTCCCACCCCACTGCGATCACTGCAACGGCACGTTCCGCCCCGGCGTTGTGTGGTTCGGCGAATCGCTGCCGCAAGCAGAGTTCAAACACGCAAGCGCCGCAGCACGCGAAGCCGAAATATTCATTGTCATCGGCACCTCCGGCGTAGTCGAGCCCGCCGCCAGCTTGGTTCGCATCGCAAAGAAAGCAGGCGCGTTCATCATCAGCATTGACCCGAACGAGACTATGGCGGAGCTGTATGCGGATGCGGTGGTGCGGGATACAGCGGCTGTGGCGCTACCAACTTTTCTGACAGCATGTATCGCGCCGTAGCTTTGTCGGACGGGCACCCAACTCGACCGCGCAAACTGAAATCTCCGCACGATAAAAGTAATCGACCAAACTGAATCAAACATTAGTGAAAGAGAAGCGCATGAGTATCTGGAATAACTGTACGATGACCACGCTATATCACTCCGCAGACGCCTCGCACGATTGGCCTTGCGTCGTGAAGATCGACGACAAAAAGATCCTCGTCGAATACCAATACGAAGGAGAAGCGCTCGTCCAGTACACAGGAACGGATCAAGGCCATGGGCACTTCAAGCTAACGGCCAATAAGGTTTTCGGAAAAGCTTCACTACACATGTTTCCCGGAGCAGAGTTGCTGGTGGGCAACTGGCACGAGGGCGGAAATCGTGGCATGTGGCAAATTGTGCTCGCTTGAACTAACGTCGCCGATTCGCGAGCTTTTTGCAGCGTCGTTGAAATTCCGGTGTCGACGGGTTAAAAAGAAGCCAGTTTGAGTTACATGTTCGCGATATGTATCGAAAACGCGCTATGTTGCGGTGTCACCAAATTCCGTTCATTACTAGGAGCCAATGTGCCCGAATCTCTTAGCTTTCCCACGCTAGTTATTAGTCGAGGCACTCCCACACCTTCAATCGAAGTCGACAATGACCAGATAGAAGGCAAATACGCGTCCGGCGATTGGGAAGACCTCATCCCACCATTTACGGCACTTTGGGTGAAAAATCAGAAGTTCGATAAAACTGCGACCATTTGGACTTGGCTAAGTCCTAGCGTTTCGTTTGGTCACAGCGGATATTCCGTATTCGTTGCACAGTTCGGCCTTCCGAAAGCGTACTTCGATGACCTTCAGCGGCACCTCACTAGAAAGCTAGGCAACCTAGTTCGTTTCTCAGACTACGTACAGCCCAGCCAAAAGGATGGCTGGCGCGCTCGCATTCACGTACAGGACAACGAAACTTGGATACCGGTGGACGCGGTGGAGTGGGAAAGAGTTGATACCTAGTCCAAGAGGAGACTGCCCGTCTTTGCCGGGGGATGGTTACTGCTGCGCTTGAGAAAGTTGCCTTTGCACGTCGAGGTTATTGACTCAATTCAAGAGAGAGTGCGCAAAAAAATTTCCGTCTACGCGCTGTAAGTTCGCATAGCTAGCGCAGTTCGACGAAAGAGTCGAGCTCTTGCGTATTTAATACGTCCGCAGAAATGGCCACTGTTCAGCGCGATTTAATTCGCGGTCCATCTTCTGCACCACATAACGACTGAGCGCTTGCTCGCCTATTCTGCGTTTTCAATCACGGAGATCTACCCATAGTAGGCGGCAGTAGCGCGCAGCTCTCCACCCACTCGCTCGCGTAACTCAAGTGGCGCGAGCACTTCCACCCCCGCGCCAAAACTCAAAAGCCACCACACCAGCCGCTCGCTTTCAGGCACGGTCGCCTCCACCGTCCAGTCATCATCGGGCTCCTCGCCACGCGTCACGCTTTGATCCTCGCCCATGGGCGATTCGGACAGGATGCGCCCTAGATACGGCAGCACCGATAGCGTGACGCGAATTTGCTTGTTTGTGCCCCAGCCAGTGGGTTGCGACGCAACGAATTCAGCCAACGAAAAGTCAGACGGGTAGACACACGATTCGTCAGTGACATTCGCCATTTCGATGCGCGCTAGCGCGAGTGTTCGTGGAGGGTTAGTAGGCGTGTCAAAGCGCTCGAACTGTGCGACGAGATAGTTGCGCGGGCCTTCGAGGATGAGGCCAAGTGGTTTAACGCGACTTTGCGTGACGAAATCATTCGCGTTGCGATAACGAATTTCCAGCCATCGCTCTTCGATGATGGCCTGGGTGATGGTTGTCATGCGATTGCTGTCGATCTCCATCGGCTTTAACGCAAATGCGGACGAAGAGAAGGCTACTTTCTTCGGCCATTTCGCAGCTTTGCTGGCGCTGACTTCACGCTTAAGCGTGGCGTGTGCGGCGTTGAAATACGGCGAGATCGCGCGCTGCACGTCACCTGGCAGTGAGCCCGGCAACACGCGTTCCGCCAGTGTGAGCACAATCGCTTGATCGAGCGACATCGCGGGCACGCTGATTGGCAGCGCTTTGGCCGACCAGCACCAGCCGAAAGGTTTGCTCTCGTCGCGACATTCAAGAGTGGGGTAATGCGTCTGAATGTCTTTGAGCGTGCGTTGGACGGTGCGTTGGTCCTTGATATGACCGCGATCTCGTAGTTGCACCGTCAGCGTTTGCGCGTCAAGCACGCGCGGCGCTGCTGGAATGAGTGACAGCAGATCGAGCACAAATTTCAAGGTGTTTTGCGTGGAAGATTTACCCATGATTAGGCGCACTGGGTTCGCGCGTTGCGGTGAAAATCGATCCAGCACACACATAGCGCAGCGCCCGCGCGTCTTCCAGGGCGTGATGACGAGGCCATTGGCGTGGCACGGTGAAGTAACTGTCAACGGCGTCGGTGATTTGCTCACATTGCGTGACTGACAGCACCGCGACACTAGCGATGTTGAATTGGCGAAGAGCATGGTTCCTCTCGCCGTCGATAAGCTCAATCAATAATTCAGCATCGGTGGCGAAATCGCACACGATTTCCAGAGGCTCCGCTGCCTCATTTAGCCATTGCTTCAATGACTGACGTAGCTCACTTCGATCAAGCGTTGTGCTCGGCCAATGCTCAATGATGGGCAATACAACCTCTCGAACAAACGCCGAACATTGCTTAAGCGGAAAACTCTTCATCACTGCATAGAACTCTCGGCCACTATCGGCAACGAGCCCAATGCTGATGAGTTGCGGCTGCGTAAATTGCGTGAACTCGGTGTCAAGGTAAACACGCATCGCTAGCCCCTGAGCAGTGCTTCGCGAACCCGCACCATGGCGAGCGTATCGAGTTTGCAATAGGCGAGCAGCTGCTTGATGCGCTGCTCCCTTCGCTCCGCGGTCGTGTCTGATGCGATGATTTCGAGGAACGCAAGCTGTGCGCCACCACCATCTTTTACTTCGTCCAGTTGGTCATAAGCCAAATCAGGTACCAGCGCAGGCAGGACGGCTTTGATGCTCCAGCTACCTTTCTGCGACGGATGGTAGTAGTGCGTCTTTGCAATCGGCAGCAAGTCAACCAACCGATCAACCAGCGAAAGCAATGGCTTGCTCTGCTTGGCAAAGCGCTTGGCCAATTCTTTGATGCGAGCGGATTCGAAGCCCTGGTTGTAGACAAATATCGGCGCACTCGATGTTTCCGCGTCACAGGCGACCAACAAGGCGGCGACAAAGTCTGCGGAAGGATCACTACTCTCGACGTGCAGAAATTCGCGATGCTGCAAGGTGCCGGTGCGGCTCAGTCGATGGCAGGAGAATTGAAACGGAACTTGCTGAAACGGACGCGTGCCCGCCCACAGCGGCACCGCTGGATTGATAGTTTCGAAGTCAAGAAAGTAAGCGGGCAGTTTGTGTGGCTTCAACGCTGCGGCGGCACCTTTGGCGTCGAAGTAAGTTTTGCCGCTCAGGCTTGCCGCCTTCACGCGCTTCTGCAAAACGGTTAGCAATTCGTCGGGCACCTGCTCAAGTTCAATGATCTCGGGATTCGATAGGTGCGTCTTTAGAGCTTTCGTTTGTACCGTGGGCAACCACGACACTGGGCGCGCGGCCTGTGGCTCCTGCGCGCTGCAATGGTCAATGAATCCGCAGGGAAACGGGTCGTTGCAATGTGCGCCCGTGCGAATGTTGGGCTCGGTGCGTTTGCGCGCCGTGGCTTGCGCCTCAGCGATCCAGCCCGCCACTTCATCAGTGCGCTTCGCGACCTCGGCGGTCACGTCTGTTTCAACCAGCATTCCGTTGTAATCGCCGCCACCGGGATAAACCCACGACGAGTCGATATGCGCCAGCGCTGACGCTTTCAGCTTTACGCCTGATTGCGTGGCAACGAAGTATTGAATAGCAGCATCGTCGCGGTGGTAGTCCTTCACCGACGTTGACGATTTGACCTCGATCATCTTCCAGGCCGCGCGACCGTGCGGTTGCATGACATCTGCAAAGGCAAGCGCGCCGCCGGCAGAGAAGAGCGCTTCGAAGAACGGTGATTTGCCGTGCAGCATTTCGGCGGTGCGTGCAGCCGCGACGTCGTAGCCGTCCGCTTGTGCGTCAAGCACGACCCGCTCAGGACGCGGATCATAGAGCGCCTGTGCGACCGCACCAACGCTGCGACCGGTGGCAAAGCTGGCCACTGTCTGTGCACTGTAGTCGGGCTTCACGTCGGGCTGAAGCTCCAGCCAGAGGCGTTTCGGGCACTGGCGGTGAGCGAGGATTTTGGATTTGGAAAGACTTCTCATCTGGGCTATCTCTTCGCGTTGACTCGATATCCTCATATTACGCAAGCCTACGACAACTTGTGTCGCAGTGCGCAACGCACAGCAAACTTTTGGGTGGCGTTCTCCGGTGGTCGAGGTCTTTCTTTTCGATGAGAACGCTCCTAGGCAATCGGTCCTGCACTACGTCACGCTTTCAGGGGAAGACTACGTTGCATCGAGCGATCAGCATGCGCCAGGGAGGCTCAACCGCACGGATTCGCACAAGACGGCGTGTTCGTCAGGTTTGGTACCAATTGCTATTTCATTCGTGAGACTGGTGGGTTCGGTGCTTTGCGTTACCGCAGACAAGCGACTGTGAATGAGCGGACCGAACGCAATCTGGCCAAAGTAGTAACCATGATCCGGGCGCTATCCCTGCAAAGTTACGTATCATCCGCTTGATAACTTGAATCGATGGATTGGACGTATGCCGCTGCAAAATAGGGTCGATCCGTGGGGACAATTTCATGCAGTCACCGCGCACGGCGCGTTGATGGGAAATCGGGGCATTCTGCATGACCAACAACAACAAATCGTCGCTCCGTGGCGTGGTAAAGCGTGGATAACTTGCAAATTACATGTTGAGGGTATTCGGCGAACAGTGTTCGGCGCCGGCACTTATTCCGAACTTTTTTTCATGGATGAAGCTACGGCATTTGCGGCCGGGCACCGTCCTTGTGCACAGTGCCGTCGAGATCGATTCAAAGAGTTCAAGGCCGCCTGGATATCGGCAAATCGTAATTCGCTTCTCACGCCAAAACCGACCATCGCAGAGATCGACAACGTCATCCATGCGGAACGCGCCGCAAAAGGCGGAGTCAAGATAACGTACGAAGCACTCATCAAATATTTGCCTGACGGAACGCTCGTAGATGTCGGTGGTGTTGCATTGCTGGTGTGGCACGGCGAGTTGCTACGGTGGACATTTGACGGATACCGCCCAGAAGTACCGACATTACCTTTGTCTACCAGCGTTCGGGTACTGACGCCGGCATCAGTCGTGCAAGTGTTCGAGTCGGGATTTATTCCAGAGGTGCATGCGTCCGTGAACGCGTGACCTTTAACGTGCTAGTGCAAACAGCGCAACGGAATTGTCAGAATGGTTCTGTGTTGCCGGGAGCGTAACCTTCTGCAATCTGCGACGTGAAGAAACAGCGTTGTCGTCCGCGCCTGCAGTGTTGAGTGGGATGGGTCTTGTCATCGAGCTAGCTTTGCGGTCGCGTGCCGACACTCAAATTCAGTTGGGGGAGCGGTACGCGTAGCAGCGGCACTATGGCCAACTGATCGGCCTGAACCGCCGCCCTGGCGACATCGCACAGGTGTTGGTGGTGCGTGAAGACGATTACCTGACCACGCCTTGAAAAAGTGGCCAACGCTTGGAGAATGCACGCGGCGCGTTCATCGTCGGATGTCATCAACACGTCGTCGAGCACGAGTGGCAGGTCCACACCTCGGTCGCGCTGCAAATCAAGCGCGGCTAGGCGAAGTGCGAGGTAGAGTTGGTCCCTGGTGCCTTCGCTCATCGCGGCGACGGCAATCGCTTCTCCGCCCGGACGCTTGCCTACGATTGCGGGCTTGTCGTCGCTGTCGTCACTCGCGAGTCCCTCGAACGCCCCGCCAGTTATCTGCGCGAAGTACGCCGAGGCCTTCTTCAGCATGGGGGCCTGAGTACGTAGCTTGAAACGGCGCATGGCTTCCTGCAGCAACGCATGGGCAAGCCGATAGCGCATCTGAAGGGAAAGCGTGGCTCGCATAGACGCGGCGGCACGGCCCATCGCGTCCGCCGCCTCTGCGGCCGCGTCAGAAGCATCAATCATTTCCAACGCATGGCGTGCCTCGTCCTCGGCTGTGCGCGCTGCCGGTAGCCGCTGGTCGACATCTGCCAGCTCAAGCTCGATCTTTGCATCTTCGGTGCGCAGCGTGTCCGCATCGCGACCGGCAAGCAATGCTTCCAGCTCGTCGCGAGAGCGCCTCGATGCGTTGGCCAGCAGAGCCATCGCCGTGTCGTTGGCCGCGAGGAGGGCTCGCTTGCGAATGGACCGCTCCTCCACGCTTGGCAACTGCTCTGGCGAATTGACACCCGCTTCGAGACACAGGCGGTCGAGGGTGGCTTCGTGCCGCTTGACCTTCGCCAAGCAATCTGCCGCCTGCTTAGACGCATTCAGCTGATCAGTCGTGGCCGACTTCTTCGAGGCAAAGTCCCGCTTGGCCTTGCCCAAGCGAGCGAACCACTGTTCGCTCGCAAGATTGAGATGGATGGGGCGGGGTTCGCCAATCGCGTCGGCAATTGCGTGTGCCTGACTCGAGTAAATTTGGAGGCCATTCGTGGCCGTCGCCAGACGACGCTTCGCCTCGGATAGCGACTTCGCAGCTGCGCCCAAGGCGTCGAATTCCGCCAAACGAGTACGGTAGACCGTTGTCGAATCCCCTCGCGCAAGCAGCGCTGCCGGAGCAAGCTCGTCCAGCCGCGCGCGAGCAGACCCAACATCCGAGCTGAGCTCGGTCAACTTCGCTTCGTGCTGTTGCCGCTGCAACTGGCGCTGTCGTTCCTGGCCGATGGCGGTGTCCCGCGCCTTGATGCGCTCTGCAACTTCCCGGAGGCTATCCTGGGCGGTCGACAATAGTGTTTCCAACAACTCGCGTTCGCTGACCTGCTGAAGACCGACGCGATTGATGGCTTCACGCGTCAGGAGTCTTAACTCTTCGCGAAGCGCTTCAACCTCCTGCAGTTCACTGACTTTCGACTGCACGGTATTCAGCTTCGCCAGGCATTCCGAGTGACGAACCTGCCAGTCTCGCAACACGGAGGGGGCCATGCGCGGGATCGCCGCTCGCTCAAGCATCGCGTTCCAGTCGCGCGCTTCCGTCTTCGAAACTTCACCGAGCGCATGGATCTCCTGGTCGCGAGTATCGAGATCAAGGTTAAGTTCCGCCACTTTCCTTCGGGCCGCCGAGAGCTTGGAGGCCCGGTCGTGGTCGCCGACGATACCGTCAACCGCTGCGTCGGCATTAGAAACAGCTTCTTCGAAAGCGAGCTCAATTGGCTGGCCCTGAGCGTACTCGCTGGTCTCGGCTTGCACCTTGTCGATGTAGACCGCACGAACGAGCTCCCACCCTTGCTGGCGGTGGGCGCGGGCACGGTGGACTTGGTCCATCGTCGGCACATCACCGTGCTCAGTCAGACCCGCAATGGTTTCGTTTTGCTGCAGCAATTCCGCCTTCATGTCGTCGACACGAGTCTGCTTTTCATTCTGTGCGGCGGCGATTTTGGCCAATCGAGTTGTCACCTGGTCGATAGCGGCTCCCAGCAGCGGCACCACGTTCCGCGCAGCAGGCTCGTCACCAAGTCCAAGAGACGCGAGCGCGGTATTCGCTTCGCGCGTAGCTTGCAAAATTTCTTGCTTGAGCGTGCGTGCGCGTTCAAGCTTCTGTGCATCACGTGCGCACGACTCAACCGCTTGGCGCAAGGCGGACACCGCAACAGGATCCGGTACGTCCTGCAGAGTTTCCGTGGGCTGCATACCTGCAACGGTGGCGTCCTCATGCATCCGCAAAGCTTGCTGTGCTCGTACCAGGTCATCAATGCACTCGGTAAGGCGCGCTCTCATTGACGCTGACGGCGCGAGCAGTTCAAGCGCCTCAGGCGACTTGCTTGTGTCGATGACCCGTACAGCGGCGGCCAAGGTCGTCGTCCGCTCGTCAATATCCACCTGAGCTCCCGCTTCTTGCTCAATGTAGCCGTCTATCACCTTCACCGAGGCTCGCAGCGTCGTGATGGCATCCTCCACATTGAGCACCGCATCGTCCACCACGATCATGTCGACGCGCTGTTGCGCCTCCCGTGCAGACTCCTCAAATGACGTCGCGTCGGCCATTGCGTCGGTGCGTCCGGCTGCGGCGGTCGAACGCTCGGTAGCGGCATTCACGTCGAGGATCCGCGCCGCTGCCAGATCGGACAAGCTTTGGTCGCACCTCGCCAGTTCCCGAAGCGTCGGCGACACCGCGATGAGCTCCTTTACTGCGAGTTGGCGCGTCAGAAGGTTGCGGTGTGTTTCGGTCAGCGAATCGAGTACAAATTTTGCTTCCTGCCACACCCGCTGCACTTGTTCCCATTTGCTCGGCCGCACAGCCAAGTCGCGGTAACGATCGGCCTGCTGCCGATACTCGGCCAGGGCGACACTGAACTTGGCGTTCTTCGCCTGGGCGGCGGGGTTGTAATACTCACGCGCCGTGCCATTGAGCTCGGTCAGAATCGCGCCTACGTCCACGACACCTGTGCTTGCCTCAAACAAAGCCGCACCGAGTTCCCCGTCCCCCCGTTCCAGCGCGGCACCGCCCGCGCGCAGTCGTGCGTGATCCAGGCCGAACATGGTTTCGTATTCCTCGGCTTTGAGGCCAGCCGTCAGCAATGCGAACACAGCGCTTGAAACCGTATCGGGCGACTCGGCACCGCCAGAGTTGAAGTCGATAGACTTCAATGTGGCGCCTCGGCCCTTGCGCCGCATCAACGAGTGCTGGGTGCCGTCTTCAGCGACGAACACGCCTCCAACCCGCAGATTTCCATAGTTGTGGATGAACGCGTCTATCGTTCGGTCAGGAACGCCGAAACGAAGCGCCGTAATCGCTCGGAGCGCGGATGACTTGCCCGCTTCGTTCATGCCATGCACGATGACGAGCCGTTGGTTGTCATTGCCGAGCGGGACGACGTGATCGGTGAAGGGGCCGAACGCCTTGAGGTGAAGTTCGAGCAGTCGCATGTCTCAGGCTTCTGCGCCAGTAAGTTTCGACAGCACTGTTGCCTCAGCATCGGCGAGCAGGGCGTCCAGATCTACGTCGCTGAGCCGTCCCGGATCCATGTCATTGAGGTCGGTGGGCAAGGGAGGTAATTTGTCGAGACTCTGGAGGAGCCACTCGCGCATGCCGCTGCCTTGACCACGCATCTCGTCGACTATGCGAAGGACCTCTCCCACCGCATCCTCGCGCTGTTGCAGAGCGGTCCGATCGATGGGTGATCGCAGAGCGAGTCGAACAGATTCGACCCACACAGGCGCCTTCGCGAAGTCCTGGGTTGCAGCTTGCAGCGCAGCGGCCAAGGTGCCGGGCTCTGCAGCCTCATGCTGGTGAAGCTCGGACTCGCCCACCACCAGCACTCGCACGGCGTGAAGTCGATCCTCGATGCCGACCACTAAGTTGTCGCACTCTTGCTGGAAGCGTTGGGCTAGGGCGTTCACGGAAGTGAGGCCGTCCGCCGAAAGCTTGAGCTGATGCCAGCGCACGACGTCGAGTGACACGTGCTCGGCCGACACGATCCGTGCGCCGTCGATCTCGATTAGCTCACACCCTTTTGATCCGGTTTCGCCGACGTGTCGGCCTTGCAAATTGCCCGGGAAAACGATCCTGGGGTTCGCTTCGCGCACCACCTCGCGGGCATGAACATGACCCAGCGCGAAGTAGTCGTATCCCTTTGCGCTCAGCGTTGCGATATCGGTCGGTGCATACGGGTCGTGTCCGACCCGCCCCGTAAGGCTGGTATGAAGAACACCGATGTTGAAGCGGCTTGGGATGGGATTCTTGTAGGAAGGTGTCAGGTCCTCTGGCACCGCTCTGTCGGGAAAGCTGCGTCCATGCACCGCCACACCGAGCTCAGGCAGGTCGATGGTTTCTGCCGCTTTCGCGCTGAACACATGCAAGCCGTCTAGCTCGGGCAGCTTTCGAGTGATCTGACCTTCGGCGTCGTGATTGCCCTTGACGACGAACACCTTGATGCCCGTTTGAGTCAATCGGATGACTTGCTGCCGAAAGAACAGGGCAGCGCGAAAGTCCCCCAGGTCTCGATCAAAGATGTCTCCAGCCAGGACTACCAGGTCGACGTGCTCATCCAGAGCCAGATCAACCAGTGCAATGAAGGCTCGCCGGCTTGCACCACGCAGTTGATCGACCGGCGCTCCCTCATAACGGTCCAGACCACGCAAGGGACTATCGATATGCAAGTCTGCAGCGTGGATGAACTTCAAAGCTTCTACCCTCCCACGGTGGCCGTCTCCGGCCAATTGAATTCCAGATTCCTGATCTCTTCGTTCAGGCTAATGCGCCGCTTTGGCAAGGATTCGTCGTCTGCCGCTTGTAGCGACTGGCACCGCACTCCCGCAGATTCCATGATGGCACGGGCCACAATTGAGCCCATCACAATTGCCAGCGCATTGACGTAGCCGCGCGACTGCAAGCCCTGCCAGTTCGTCAGGTCTATCGATCAGTTTCTTGCCTTTCGGAGGGAGTCCATATACGAGGGGTTAGTCCTCAGTGGTGACCAAAATTGGGAAGTGATCACTTAGTGAAATCCACTCTGGGCCTGATGCGACGTGAACTTCTAACGCCTTGGTCGCCCAAGCCTGCGGCACAAAGCAGAAGTCGATATGAAAGGGGCGGTCAGGTTTTCGAAGGAAGTGATGAGTAGCGTGGCGCTCGCTGCCCCATGGCACTGCGTGTCCATGGTCTGCGTGTGCATGGTGATAGGCGCTGACCAGGCCAGCCTCTTGAAGCCGCGCAAAGGCCATCGACCACTTGATTCTCGTTCCAGGTTTGTCGAATGTTGGATTTCCGTTGAAGTCGCCGGCTACAACTGTCTCGTCCGAGTCCAGCAGGCCTGCGTAGGCGGTAAGGCCATTCATGAAGGCCTTGATGTAGCTTGGAGCGGGCCATGTCCAGATGGCCAGTAGATTGAAGCTGCGCGGACCTATTACCCGTACGGGTACGACGCAATTTGGTAGATCAGCCGCGGCGATACGCTCGATCTTGTATTCGCCGCTGGCCCTGACTTGAATACCAAGACTGGATGCACCGGACGGAAACCAGAGGACCTGATCTGTCTCCTCCGATGGACGCGTTGCCTCAGTGAGTACGGCTATATCCGGCGCGAGTGATTCTAGGGCAGCGAGTTTTTTCTCGAACGGACCGCGGCAGCAATTCCAAGTGACGATTCGCATAGATGTTGGATTCTAAGGCCTAACGTTCGAGCACCGCTTGACCGCTTGACCGCTGGATTAGGCCCCACTCAGCACAGCTTTGTGAGAGCCAAGCGCTTAGCGTTAGCAATGGCCTTGCGGTGCACAGGCTCTACACCTTTGCTGCTGCTTATGCCCATAAGTGCGCAATACTTCGGCATTCACGACCAATTGACGGGGCACGCTAATGGACTGGTTTGAACAGATCACAGGTTTCAAAGAAGCGGGATACGAAGCGACACGCAGCAAGCTAAAAGTGGAGACCGGTCGTCTGCACTCTCTGGTCAACGGTAAGAGTTACGGCATTGGAAGTCTTGAGCTCGTGGCGCTCCAAACGTTGCGCGAAAGAGCACAGTCCGGCGGCGGCTTGCCGGGTCGACTTGAGGTTGAGATCGTCAGAGGGGATGTGCGAAAGCTCCATCTGGTCTCCCAAAACGCGGGCGCGTTATTTCAGGTCGCGTCGCAATTCAATATGCTTGAGATGACCGGGCCGGAGGTCACGCCAGAGCAAGGCGTCACCAGATACTTGGGCGATCCTACACAAGGCCCCGCTTGTGCGATTGCTGCCGGGGCAGCCACTATTTTTCGTAATTACTTCGCGCCTGTCGGTGACCGCTGCGGCCAAACGTCTGAGCGTCAACTTGATGGGTTAGCGCTAATGGGTGAGACGCTGGCTCGGGCGACGGGTCTGCCAGTAACGTCGCTTTGGGAAATGCAAAATGGCTATGCCTTATGTACAAAGTCAGGGCTTCGAGCAATCTCGAAGCACGTCGAAGCTCTGGCACCGAACCAACGGGATGCGCTGGCTGGAACATTGTGTGTGGGCTTGCATCAAGACGTGGAAGTGACTGAGGCCAAAGGGCCAGACCGCCAGATTGTGTCGCAAATCTTTTGCTCGGCGTTGCCTGTGAGGTACAGCGACGTACCTGCGAATGAGTGGAAGACTTTTGCGTCGCTGGTTTTGCAGGCTGCCTACGAAGCCACGTTATGGGCTGGCGTAGTGAACGCGCAACGGGGCGCGTCGAATATTGTGTTGCTGACGCGACTGGGTGGTGGCGCCTTTGGCAATGACGACGAATGGATTGATTCGGCCATGCGACGCGCCTTCAGTATCGTGGCGGACTTCGGTCTCGATGTGAAGATTGTGAGCGTTGGGAATCCATCCACGGCGACGCTACGTATGGCTCGCTAGTCGTCCAACCTTGGACTCGATGTTCACGACATCCGTGTGTTCAAATCAGATTAATACCTAAGTCCGCCTCATTGCTATAGTCCTATGAATTGGCACAACCATCAATACGTCACGCACGACAAACGACCGCAATGGGGCGTTGGCAAAGTCTTCGATGCCAATGCCCGAGATTTCAAAGTCTTCTTCGCTGACTCCGGCTGGAAGAATTTCATGCAAGGAGATGTTCCGCTGTCAGTTGCCCCTCTGGGTGCTCCCATCTCTGCTCTTTTCGACCATCTAGCATCGCTGAGTATTCAGCAAACAAACGACTTTGTCTCGCTACCCGATTGCATCAAGCGTTTTCAGAAACTTTTTCCCCAGGGCTTTTCGGACCCAGCGTACCTAACCGAGGACGCGAAAGTGGGAGAACGCAGCTACAAGCTTGCGGCCAGCGACTTTGCAACACAGACTCTCAGTGAAGACGCATGGCGCGGACTCAATAGTTCGGGGCAGTTCGCGGAGGTATGTCATCGCCTCGAACAGATAGAGGCCAAGACCAATCTGCTCCACAAGTTTGAAAAAATTAAGTGGCACCGTGCGCTCAGCGACGAGCGCCTGCAACGACCCTTGTCAGAGGCGATTTTCAATGACATTTACGGCGTCGGAGATCGACGGCGTCGCTTCGAATCCCTGAAGGCGGTATTGGGTGACGCAGAAGGTTGCGCGAAGTGGACTGTTGCCACCTACTACGGCTTCTTGTTACTGCCCCGCGAGCGAATCTTTATCAAACCAGAAGTCACCAAGTACGCGGCGCTAGCGTGCGGTTGGGATCTGCAGTACGACAGCGAACTGAACTGGAACACCCTGTCGAGCGCAGAAAAGCTGGTGGATTACCTTTTCGCGGAGTTGACGCGTCGCGGCCTGGCACCACGCGACATGATCGATGTGCAGTCCTTTATCTGGTGCATCGAACCAAAATCGTACGCTTAACTTGAGTCATCTGGCATTGAGGTGATTCGCTAACTCTTTGCGGGGCGATATCGTACTCAAGGCGCAATTACGGATAAGACATGAGCAAAAAACGATTACCAGAAAAACTGACAATCTCGACCAACCACTGGAAAGTACCCAGTGAGGAGAACGCGCTCGATGGTGTGGTTGAAGGACGTCCTACCGAACACCAAGTGGCGGAGGCTCGTGAGCAGGCCCGTCAGGAACGGGCCGTCTGGAAGCCGAACCAGGAGGCGCTTGATCTTGTCGAGAAACTCAAAACGTTTATCGGTTTTAGGGTGTGCGTCCAATTTTGGGATTCGATCATGTTCATGCTGGACGACGAAGGCCCGTATCCACTTGAGGGCGATTGCACGGGCGTGGTGGTTGAGCCTCGCGAAGGATTTCCGCAGGCCTTCCTCGTGATCAATAACGTGGTGGAAATTCCCACCCCCCATGGCTTCTCGGCACTCAGTTGTTTGGAAGAATCGAGGAGCGTCACTGGCCAGCTCGCGCCGCTTGCCCGCCTTTATTTAGTTTGGGCCGTTAAGCAGACAAAAACGGTTCCTCTAAAAAAAACGACGACTCTCAAAGGCCAGGTAGCGGCGGCTGCCAACCTACCCGCAATGAGCCCAGAAAAAGTTTCTGTCGCATGGGCACCGTTCGCTGAGAAGCTGGCCAACGCGCTCGCAAAACTGAAGGAAGATCAATACCTGATCCTCCCCATCAAGCGATCCCGGCGATTCGTTCAGTTTGCTGGCCAAGGCTCGTACGGATTGCGGATGGAGGCCACGGGAAACGCGTACCTCGGTAAACACGACGAACTGAACGCCGATCAGATCGCTGCGTTGGAGAAGCTGGGTTGGAACCCGCCCACTGGCACGCCGGAAGCATCGACGCCGGAGCTGGACCCCGATGGCTCTCCAAACTTCTGTATCGAGTTTCGAGCACCAGTCAAGTATGCGACCGTGGCGAATCTTGCGGTGCAGACATTGAGAGAAATCCTACGCGTGCCGCACCCGGCTTTTCTTGAATATGAGTCGTTCAATGCTGATTCGGAAATCCTCGTGTTTCCTGAGCTTGGCTTGCGCGTTGCACAGCGAGAGCAAGCTCCCGCACCACAACAAAACCTACCGCTACTGTTGCTTGAAGCGATCCGGGAAACAACAGGAGCAACTGATCTCGAGCTCGATGGTGACCACGAAGTGTCGATTCGCTTCGGAAGCTCTCTGGTGTCCGTCCGTCCCTACGCGGATCGCCCTTACGCGCTTGTTTACTCCGCCCTCTTGAGGAACGTCGAACCGAACGATCACTTACTTCGCACCGTCAACGATCTGAACACTCGAGAGAGACTTGTCCGATGGTTCGTGAGTGGTACCTCAGTTTTTGCAGTTGCGGAAATTTGCTTGGCACCATTCGTGCCCGCACACGTCAAGACAGGATTCACGCATTTTTGTCATGTGGTCGACGGCGTTGATCAGGTGCTACAGGCGGATTTTGGCGGTGAAACAGCGTTCGCACATATGCCGATAAGCGTAGCCAGACATTAGACGGAGTCAGCACCGACCATTTACGCAACCACCTCGCACTCCACTGATAGGGCCAGCGCCGCACTTACCTCAACCCGGTGTTCGCGTTAGTTCGATTTTGACCAGTATGCCGAGAAATGGCTGACCACGTTGGGAGGCTGCGGATGGCCGCATTTGCGAGCTCAGCGTACGATCGGATCCGGTCATTGAAATTTCGGCAATGGTCAAATCTGTGTTGGCGTCAACACTTCGGGCCTATTCAACGAGAATTCAGGGCCTGGCCATCGACTCGCGTACCTCATCACATCGTGATGTTGATCGACTCAAAGCGGGCGAACGATGTGTTGCTTGACGGGCTGCGAGTTGAACAGGAGATGATCATCCGTAGGGCAATCTCAATTGGTCGTGAAGGTGCCGTTGCAGCTGATCTGTGATGTGCTAACCGGGTCGGTCACTGCAACGTGTTCCGTGGCAATTGTTCATCCTTGACAGGCAACAAGTTAGCAAACCGTCCCTGCGCCGCGTCCCCGAAGACGAACTGGGGCGGCATGATGGTTCGGCGCTTCTTCGAGGGGGGCTTCGGCAGGATCGTGCATTGCGCCATCCAGGTTCCGTGCCGCGTTTCTAGCGTGAAACTGGCGACATCCAAGCGGTGCGGAAAGTTTGCGAGCGAGCCGTACTTCTCGTAAATTTCCTCGACCCGATTCAGGTACTTTTTCGGCAACGCCCATGCCTCAATGACTGTGAAAACGTAGTCCGCGTCAGCCTGCGTCGCGGCGGCGGCGATCATCGTGGCGGATCGATCCTTCGTGTCGTCGTTGCTACTGTCAAGCATCACGGGAATCACGGTGTTGTTTGTAAACGAGCCGACGAAGGCAATCGGGGTCAGCGCTTCCCCGTTTTCGAGAAAGCCTTTGGCCTTGGCGACAATCGGTTCAATGTGTCGGAGGTAGGCAGGTGGAATTTGCATCGGTTCTTGTTGTTCAGTTCGCAGCGGTCATGGCGACGGCGGTTTTGTATTCTTCTTCAAGCGCGGTGCCGGTGTCGGCGTCTTTGTTGAATTGGCGAACGCCGACATGCATCATCGCCAGCAAATTCAATCCAGAAAACGTTTCATCGGGAAGTAGTTTGATTTCATAACGCTTATCCGCGTCGTTGGTATCGAGCCCCGAACGACCGAGCACGGCAATTTCCAGTGCGATTTGACCGACCAATGCCGGCGTCATCTGCCGAAAGCGTTTGATGGCTTCGACCATATAGAAAACTGCATCCATGCGAAGATTGCCGACGGCTTTGCTACGCGTGGTAGCGGCCGCCAGGCGGGTGAGCCCCTTGCGCGCTTCTTCGGCGACCGCGTGCGCGGGGTCTTCAGTCAGGATGCCTCGGTAGAGCTGATCGGACTCGACGCGCGCTCGGTCGTTCTCGCTCAACTCCAGCAACTTAGCCAAATTGACGCGTGCGTAAAAGTCAGCCGGATCGAGTGTCAGCGATTGCCTTAGCAGACGTTCGGCATCCGCGTCGTCGCCCGCTCGGGCAGCGAGCGCGCCCAGCGAGCGCACGGCGTACTGGTTGCCGGGATCAAGTTCAACCGCCTGCTGAAACGCTGCCTTGGCTTCGGCGGCTTGCCCAGTCGCAGCAAACGCGACGCCCAATGCAACGCGACCGTTGACGTGGTCTGGTGCCAAATCGAGAAGATGCTGAAACAGGGGTATGGATTCCGCCTTGTCGCCCATCTCGGACAGGCACAGCGCGTAGTCGTAGAGGATTGCCGTATCGTGCGGATTGACAGCGTGAAGCTGCTGGAGGAGGTCGCGGGCGCGCCCAAACTCGCCTTGGCGGGCGAGGGTGACGGCTTGTTCGTGGGATGGGGTCATGTGGCTATTTTCTCGCAACCGCGTAAGCGACGGTGCGGTTCGGTGATGGCGATTGAGGGTGGCTACATGAGTGGGCGTAAACCGAGGAAGCACCGGCGCAGAACACGGACCTGCGCCGGGTGCAACTATGGCTGCGTTGGAGCCCTACAATCGGTTGAGCATGGAGGCATCGTGACAGAGAAACTTGTACCGTACTGGGTAGGAAATGTCGCCCACGTCCATTTCCCCGCGAAAGGGTTTCGCATGACGCCCGACCCAATCGCGACCGCGTACGGCCAGATTGTGGTGCGGCCAGCCTCCGCGAAGGTGATTGCGTTAACCCGGCGTACGAAGCGGTAGCGGGACGACTTTCTCGCCCGAATTGCTGGCAGTTAGTCGCACTGTCTGAACAGCTTGAGAATTTGACATGGTGGAACGGCGCTTGGTGGATGGAAAGAATGCCGTCGCTAAGCTGACGACAGGTTCCCTGAACCCAGACTTTCCATTAGGAACTATCAGGGTTCATTGTGCACACCGTCATTCCGGAAATCATGAGTCCGCCGATGTAGCTTCCGTTCATGAGTGAGATCCGTCACGGCACACGTCTAACATCGAAGTAGTTCAAGACGGCTCCACGGATCATGGCAACAAACAAAAAATCTAACGTTAGGCATGGTCGGGCGATCCGTCGGCGTAGAGCTGCGGCGGTTCAGATGTGCGTTCTTGGCCTGGCGCTTGCGCTTGCGCCTTCATTTTTACCGGTGACGATGTGGACTGCGCTCGCGAAAACCATCGCACCTTTCGGATGGGTTTTTTTCGGGATCGGGCTATTGTTGTTTTGGTTTTCTCGTTTGCCGAAAGACGTCCCTGATGTAGCGTCGTCGGATGCACCGATTGCTGGTCGCGACCCGACAAAGAAGTCGATGCGGAAACGCGATGTTGAGGTTTCGCGATCTGGTGCTGTTGTTAGTGCCTTGCCTGGTAAACCAGCGTTGGAGAATACTCCTCGTCAACGACCATCCCAATGGAGTCGCGACGTGTTCTTGCAAATTGAGTGGCGACGTTTCGAGGCAGTGATCGAAGCGCTTTTTGCGCAGGCCGGCTTCGAAACTAAGGCGCAAACGCATGGGGCGGACGGCGGCGTGGACGTCTGGCTGTACGCGAAGGGAAAGCCGAATGAGCCGGTGAGCATTGTTCAGTGCAAACAGTGGACGGGCAAGTCCGTTGGTGTGGATAAGATCCGAGAGCTGCGCGGCGTGATGGCGTCACACAATCTGTCGCGAGGCCAGTTTGCCACGACGTCGGGGTTTACGTCTGATGCGGTTACATTCGCGAAAGCGAACGGCGTGAATCTGCTAGATGTTGATGCGCTCGTCGCGCTGATTGAGCGTCGTAGTCAAGAGCAACGAGAAGCACTGCTTGCCATCGCGCTGGAAGGTGACTATTGGCGGCCGACGTGCGTAAATTGTGGAACGAAAATGGTTGAGCGCGCGAAGCGTGATGGCAGCGGGTTCTGGGGGTGCATCAATTTTCCGAAGTGTCGCACCACGATGAAAATGCGCAGCGGCAACGGGCTGGCTGATGAGAGCCTGGGGTGGGTGGCATAGCGATAGCAGCCTCACTTGTGATCCCCCGCGAAGCGATCCTCAAGTTGCTTGAAGGCCTTTGCCCGCATCTGCTTTGTACTATTGTTAAGGTGCATTGACCTGTTAGATCAGGGCAGCGTAGAGCAAGAGCTCAATCGCTACTGCTAGCAGAGCTAAGCTCGCTTTCGACTTGAATTTTTTGCCCGGTGGCCTTGAAATCTCGATGTGGAAAGTAGTTGTCTGAGACCTATTCTGGTTTCGTTCCACGACCTAAAAAGTTCTCGGCTGGTACCGGCCAATTCAGCTTGTGCCCACGCGAGTGCGCCAAAACGAAATCTCCCGGTTCATGTCAGCGGCCGGCTGTTGACGCCGAAGGAAATTTGACCATGTGCCGAAATTCGAATGACCAGAACCGATCCCGCGCAGAGCTCGGTTGAGCGGCCATCGCCAGCCCCCGAACGTGGTCACCCATTTCTCGGCACGCTGGTCAAAACCGGTCTGGCGCGGACACAGCATCTTTGTCATCGTCCGATTCCTCATTGTCGTAGACATCTTGGATCGAGACTTTGAGCACACCATCATGCGTATCAGGGTCAAACCAAAAGCTCAGTTCGTCTTCTGAATAGTCGAAACGCAGGTCTTCCTCGACTACTGTCTCGAACTTTGCGATCTCGTCAGGACTCAGTGGCACTTCATCAATTCTCGAAATCCAGATGTCGCAATAACCGACAACTCCATAGTCGTTCCATGGCGCACCGTAAAGATCAGCAAGATCAACGGGCCGCAGTGACGCGGGAAGATTTATACGTGCGTAGGCTTTTCGGTGTATGTCGAGGGTCACCTGGTAAGGCATATCGCTTGACTTTCTTGGGTCGTATGTCTGTCGCTCCAGAAACTCGATGACTTCCTGGCCGTCAAGCTCCAAATAGGCAGCGCACATTTGAACGACGACAACGGTTCCGTCCAGCAGCATGTTGGGTTTCTCAGGCATATCCAGTCTTCTCAGGTGCTCCCGAAAAATTCGGTAGTCATCTGCTTTGGCATCCGCACGAAAAGACTTTTCCCACTGCGCTAGTGCAAGTTTGGTCTTTTGATGTTTCTTCATTATTTCGCTCCCTTTCCGTTGTGGCTATTCAATCCCTGGCCATGGCATAGGTATGTCGTAAGCAGGTAGCGGTTGGTGATGCTCAGGTGACCGTGGCCCAGCAGTTTGCTGATGGTAATGGTTGACTGTACCCGCTCCGGGTTTGTTTTCGACGATGACGGCTTGCCCGAGCGAACGGCCGAGCGACTGTGCAAGCGTACGGGCGAGAATGTCGGTCACGCCGCCCGCTGGAAACGGTACGACGAGACGAATCGGCTTCGACGTATACGATTGGGCCAATACGACGCCGACCCAGCCCATTGATGCGATACCGATCAGCGCGATACAAAGTCGCCTCACTCTGATCAACTGAGCCAGCGTCTTTTTCATCGTTCGGTAGATGTGTTCTTGCCAACGCCAAATTGAGCCAATTTCAGCCGCTATGCCGACGACCCGGTGAGCTAGGCGACCTAACACCAACCCCGCATGCCCGCTAGTCCCGGGCTCGAGTAAGGTGGCGCAGTCACAAGTTGGCAGCGTGGCTCAATTTGGCATTGGCGACAACAGCATAGGCGGGCTATTCGCTAAATTGCTAGGGCGGTTGTGGCTCGGCGCGCCACGGGCAATTGCAAACCGATAGCAAGAATCATCAGCGCGTCGAGAGACAAGTCAAAGCGTTTTGTTTCAGCAGAGTGACAGATCAGCTTGTTCCGTAAAGAACGCGATAGCGCGAATTGGAATTGGGGCGTCTTCAATGCCGGGAACGTTTGTTGGCAGTCGACCGCAATTGGCCGAAAGCTTCCACCAAGTGACCGTCGAAGCCGCAGACACTCATGCCGTTAGAAATGGCACCGAAGCGGTGCAATAGTCACAGTTACAGTCTAACTGTGATGAAGCCCAAAAACTCAATTCAAAAATGCGTTTTGTTCGCTCCGATGTCGCAATTATATGCAAACTTTAGTTTGCAGTAATTACTATCGGTTGATTGTAAGTAATTACCGTAGTACCATTGCAACTAGGCGCGAAACTGGCCAATACCACCCGCCCACCGCATTTCGGAAACCACGCCTTCAGGAGCAAAGATGGCAGAAACCGTTGTAGAAGCCCTGTCCCTCGGGACGACGCAGCGCTTCGATGTGCTCTTCGGCGTGTACGAGTCCGAAACACACGCCAAAGACCGGCTCAGACTGCTCACCGGCGAGGGTGGGTGGCAGGATTGGCAGGGCGGTGTTCAAACGCGCGCCGACGCGACAACCGTGATCGCACTGTTACGCGTGGCCCAAGGCGACGCCGTGGCCGGGGCGCGCCGTTAAATTGCAGCACTTCGCGTTCTCAACGGCCCGCCCGAGCGGGGGTAGGGCGCTGTTTGAGACCCGGACTGAGTTTCGGGCAGCGCTCGACGCATTCGATTCTGCCTGCGCCGAATAGCTGAAGCCTCCATCAGCACCGGTCGATGCGTGTCATCCACCGCATATCCACTTATAATGTAGATACGTGACTACATGATGGATGTGCGAGCACACGACGATGACCATCACAACCCTATCAAGCCGCGAATTCAACCAGGATTCGAGCAAAGCGAAGCATGCCGCGCAAAGCGGCCCGGTCATCATCACGGATCGGGGTCGTCCTGCCCATGTGTTGCTGACCTTCGCGGACTACAAAAAACTCACCGCACAGCCCACGCGAATGACCACGCTGCTGGCCATGTCAGCGGCGGGAGATTTCGAGTTCGACCCGCCAAAGTCAAATGACATCGCCCAGGCGGCGGACTTTTCGTGATGTACCTGCTCGACACCAACGTCGTCTCGGAGTTGCGCAAAGCTCACAACGGAAAGGCCAATGTGCATGTCGTGGCGTGGGCGAACGCGGTGGAGGCCTCCGATATGTTTCTTTCGGTGATCACGATTCAGGAATTGGAAATTGGCGTGTTGCTCGCTGAGCGGCGTGATGCGGCTCAAGGTGGGCTGCTGCGCGCGTGGCTTGAGACACAGGTGATACCCGCGTTCGCCGGTCGCCTCCTGCCCGTCACCACCGAAATCGCACGCCGAAGTGCTCAACTTCATGTGCCCAATCCGCAACCGGTACGTGACGGCCTGATTGCGGCCACCGGGCTTGTGCACAACCTGGTGGTGGTGACCCGTAACGCGCCGGACTTCACGACAAGCGCAGTTGCACTACTCAATCCTTGGAACACGCAGGCAACCGCGTGAACGAAGAGCTCCGTACCGACAACGCCACCATCGCCACCGAGCAACTCGCCAAGCACCGCGCCGCCACCGGTGCGGTGATGACGCTGCTCGATCTGCAACGCTGGTTTGCCGATGAACTCAAGCGCCGTCCGAGCACCTCCACGCTTGCCAAGGCGCGCAAGGCGTTCCTGGAGACACTGAAAGCGCCGGACCCCAAAACCGACGAAATGCGCGCGTTTGAGCGTGCATTTGCGGCTGCTATTGCGCCCTATCGAGAGCGAGCAGAGGCCGCCGAGCGCGGCGAGCAGGACGCACTAAAAGCGGCCGACACTGCCGTGGCCAGCGCCGACCAGGCGCTGCTGGTCGCACAGCAACGCTTTGAGGTGCTGCTGGCGGATGCCGTAAAAAAGGCGGACGAGGCTGAGCTGATGCGCAAGGCGGCGGGGGAGGCCACTGAGAGGGCGATAGGAAGCCTCAGCGCCCGGCTGGATACCGCCAACCAAACACTCAGCCAAGCCCTGTCGCGGGAGGCAACCGCCGAGGCTCAGCGCGACGGCGCGTTGGCCGAAGCGATCAATCTGCGAGGACGCCTGGAAAAGGCTTTGGCAGAAACCAGGCGGCTGATTGAAACACACGCTGAAGAGATGAAAGCCGAGCGTGCCCGATCCGACGCTCGCGAAACGCGCGCGTCCGAGCAGATGAGTGAGACGACAAAACACTGGGCGGCGCACGTCACGACGTTGCGCACTGAACTGTCAGAGTTGACAAGAAAACTTGCCGGCGCTGAAACTGCACTCCTCGCAGAAAAAGCCGATCACGAAAAAGCACTGGTACGCGCGCGACAAGAAAGCATCAACGCGGTGTCCGACGAAATCAAGCGCCTCTCGGATGTGCTGGGTGGTGTCAATGCGCTCTACAACACGCATCTGGGTTCGGTGCGATCCCAGGTCGAGGCATTGAATGACGCCGTGTTGAGTCTTGTGCAACAAATCGATGCGAAGACGATCAATCTCCCCGAAGCCCTGCAACCACCGGCAGCGGACGCAGCAAAGAAATAAACCCGCTTGGAAGCGCCATGAATCCAACGAAAGAACAAGTCGAGGCCGTTGATCTTTCGGTCGAAGGCGCGCTGCGCGTGAACGCCTACGCCGGTACCGGCAAAACCAGCACGCTCAAACTCATTGCAGCAGCGGCGGAAGTGCGCAATCAGCGCGGCTTGTATCTCGCGTTCAACAAATCGATTGCGACCGAAGCGGCCACCCAGTTCGTATCGAGCGTTGCCTGCAAGACCACTCACTCGCTGGCCTTCGGCGCGATGATCCGTCCCTTCAACAACAACATGGAGAAGATGACGGGGTCGATCAACGCGATCAGCGTGGCGAACACACTACGCCTTCAACCGGTGACCGTTGTCGGCATGGCGCGACCGTTTACCGACCGCGAGATGGGCGCGATCGTGCTCAACACCGTTCGCAGATATTGCCACTCAGCGGATCGTGATATCGGTCAGCATCACATCGCACGCGACGGCATTCTCGAAGCGTTGGATCGCGCCGCCATGTCAAGTCTCGCAGAGCGGGTTTTACCGGCGGCACAGAAGCTATGGCAACAAATGGCCGATCCGATATCCGCAACGCCGTGCGGCCACGACGGCTACCTGCAAGCGTGGGCGCTGCGTCGACCGCGCATCAATGCCGACTACGTGATGCTCGATGAAGCGCAGGACAGTAACCCCGTGATTCTTGAAGTGCTTGCCCAGGCGGCGGTCAAGACCATCTACGTGGGTGATCGTTTTCAGCAGATCTACACGTTTCGCGGCGCGGTCAACGCGATGGACACGGTGCAGACGCCCAACACGAGCTACCTCACCCAGTCCTGGCGCTTTGGCCCCAACATCGCCCGGTTCGCGACCGACATTATTGGCCACCTCGGCGCACCAAAACCACTGTTGGGCAATCCGGGCATCATCGATGCGCTGCGCGTCCTGGGTGATGATCGCGGCGGACAACAGGACAAAGAGACCGTCGCTGTGCTGTGCCGGACGAATGCGGAATTGATCTCCGAGTACGTTTATTTGTTGTCAAAGCACAAGCGGCCACACATCGTCGGCGGCACCGCCGAGATTGAGCGATTGCTGCAGGACGCGGAGCGCCTGCAGTCGGGTGAGCGGGCAACTTCGCCCGAGTTTCTCGGGTTTGCCAATTGGGACGAATTGACCACCTTCGTCAACTCGCAGATCACCAAGTCACCTCTGAAAAGTTTCGTCAAACTGGTGGACGATCACGGTTGCCGCGAGCTTCTGAATGCGGTCAAAGTGGCGGCGAAGTCTGAGGCCGAGACCAACTACGTTTTATCGACGGCGCACAAAGCCAAAGGACGTGAATGGGATCGCGTACGCTTGGGTACTGACTTCCGAGTCGACGGCGAGGAAGAGGGCGAGCTCGGCGCACCGGATGAGTTGCGGTTGTTCTATGTCGCCTGCACACGGGCGAAGACCGCACTCGGCGTGCCCCGCGAATACGTGATGGCCGTTGAAGCCGCAAACAATGCACATCAGGAGGCAGTGCGTGCCTGAAAATTATCCACAGGCGGTGTGGATTAACCGGTGGATGATGCGGCAAGATCCGCGATCACCCGCGCGTTGAGCTTCAGCCTTGATCTTGAACAGCGAGTAAAGACATGAACACGACGCAACCCAGTGACATCTCCCGACGCAAACGCAATAAAGCTATCGCGGTGCCCATCGGCGCGGTGATGCAATACGCGAGACGCGCCGGTCAACAAAGCGACGTCGCCGTGGTCCGTGTTGTCGCAGAATCACGAACCGGGTGGTTTGTGGTTGAGCGAGTGAATGTCGATGGTTGCGCGGTACGCCGCCATGTCAAGGCGACGCATTTGTCGTCGCGTTCGCCGGAGCTGTTTTGAGGGACGCTGGCGACCTGGTTGTCGAAGCGAGCAGCATCAATTTTTACTTTGGCAACAAGGAGGGTTTATGGACGCAACATTTGACAGACTCGATCAGATCGCCATCGCAGTAGCGCGCGGCGACGCTTCCGGATTTGGGGTGCTCAGTACGGGAGAGAAAGTGTACGTCGCACTTGCGGCCAACGATGCGGCATTGCTTTCCGAGATGGACTACACGATCGCCGAAGCCATTGCCCGCTTGGGCGCAGAGTGGACAGCTTCCCTGGTTAAGCGGTGGCAGTACCGCGGGAATCCACAAAAATTTGATCAATCAACATAGCTCGCTCCGCCCGTGTTGACAACGGCTAACCAAAGCCACTCTACCGCGCAAGCGCTACAAATAACACGAAAAACGAGATCACCCCACGTAGCGTGATCCAGATAGCGCTCCACCTTTGCGAGGTTTCGGCCAGCGCGCGACCACGGTCAAGCGCTGCAAATAGCACGCAAAGCGAAATCGCCCCCAACCGGGTTTTTTGGTAGCGTTAGATCAAGAAAAAAGCCCCAAAACGCGAAGCGTTAAGGGGTTGGGGGGGCGGTTGTTTACGCCGCGAGCGCGTCTGCTGCCGTCGACTGCTGAGAAACCACAGACGACACAGCTTCACCGTTGGGTAAGCCCGTCTGACCCAAAGGCATCTTCAAGCGCTTAACCTGCGAAAGCAGACAAGCGCTCGAATCAACGTCTTTGCGTTCGCCCAGGTACACCGGCTGAAAAAGACTTCCGGCCACGAACTTGTAGAGATATCGAACTTCAACGACAGTACCATCAGCCGGGACAGGATGATTCGGAGGAATCGTCACCGACCCTACGTAGTGACGTTTGCCTTCATCATCAAACAATGCCAGGAGCGCGGAGCGCTTACCGTCGTTTGTCTGGATGACCAGGCAGGATGCAGATTCAAGGAGTTTGTACTTCAGCGCATAGCCTCCAGAGTTGGGCCGTCCACTTGTGTACGGTGCGTTCAATTTCTTGAACACGATACCTTCACCGTCGCGCTGCTCAATCATTTTGAACAACACGCGTTTGGCATCCGGGTGCAGCGCAGTGGCCACGATCCGAATGCTTACATCGAGCTCGCCGCGATCCGCCATGGCGTTGAGAGCACTGATGCGCTCAACGACATTCTTCGCTCGCAGATTCTGCCCGTCGTATTCCAGCAACTCAAACGCATGGAATACCTCGCCGATCGCTTCGCCGTCGATCACAAAGTCGTGGGCAAGAGAAACTCTCCGCCACGACTCCGGAAAGCTGACGAAAAGCCCCTTGCGGTTCGTTGCTTGTAACTCGCCGCCTTTGCAGATCAGCATGCAGCGACGTCCGTCAACTTTTTCTTGAGCGATCCAGTTCGCATCTGACAACATGCGTTCCAGGTCCGCGTCGGGCACCACGTTGAGCAATTGCGGCAGGACGCCCGAAACCGTGCCAGCGATTTCCGTTCCTGCGTACGCAACGCCGCCTTCTTCCTGCGTGTAACCCTTTGCTTTTTTCTCGGCGACAAGTTTGTCGAAGATTTTCTGCGCCTTGGCCAACTCAACCGGTGCCGTCGTTTTCGCGCCGGTGTTGAGCGTGCTACCGCGACGGCCGTAGGCGAACTTCACCAAAAAACCAGCGTCATCAGGCGCCGCGACCAATTCGGCGTGGTATTCCTTGTCTGATGAGCCATCAGTGAAATACAGTGATACTTTCGAGTTCATACTTTCTCCCATTTTGGAAAACGCATCAGAACCGCTGAACCCCATGTTCACGATCTATGCCGCATCAGTGCGTTCGACAACTCAAGGTGTGCAGAACCCGATCTGACAATGACAACCACCGCAGCCACGTCGAATCTTCCGGCGTACCAGGACAAGCCAATGCCGCCGGTGATCGCTGCTCGGCTGAAGCGGGGCATCACGAGTGGTTGTACGTGCGCGCTTGTGGGCGGACTGATGGTGCGGGTTGTGCTGCGTATCCTCAACGTCACCAAGAGTCCCAGCATGTACGTTGGTGGACTGGGATTCGCGGTGCTTACCGGCCGTCTCCTGATAGACAGGAGAGCGCGAGGGGAACACCTCGCATGTCGGAAACCACGCACGCTGACCAGCGTGTGATACCTCGGTCGCGATCACGCAGCGCGTGAGCTTTCCTGACCGGGTCGCCGCCGTCCGGCGACCGAACTACCGACCGATCACGCGCCAAGCGATACAGCAGTAAAAGGAAATCCCGAAACGCAAAGCATCTCGGGATGGGGAGTGGACTAAGTCGCGAAAGTATCTACCGTGTGGCGGTGCAATGCTTCCATTTCACGTGCGACACTTTCCGATGTATCGTCGACGTAGGCTTCGACGATGCAACAATCGTCGGTGAAATCATCCTCCGAAGATCTGAGCCAGTTCAACAAGTACTCAAACTTCGCGTCTGGCGGGTAGTGACCAAAGAAAAAATCGGCCGCAAATTTCTGATATTTGTCCATGGAATCCACCGCTTAGTAAGGAATGCAGACATACGGCCGCTTCGTCGACGGCTCGAACGGCACTTCCGTGACGAAGTAGCCGAACCGATTGACGTAGTGCCAGCCGTCCGTAACGTACAAGCGGCCGCTGTCACCCTCTGTCAACGTCCATACTTTGCCTGGTTCCTTCTCGTTGGTTTCAACGATGAACTGGTATTCGTCGCCATAAGTCTCGAACATGAACTCCGGTCGGTGTTGTGCAATTGTGTTTTGGATAGGCCTGTAACGCTCTACCCATGTGTCCCATCGCGATGCCATTATGTGCTCCTGAAAATCAGCGTCTCAGCCCATCTGAGCGTGCTTTGCCAGGTCAGTGCGAGCGACATCTAATGGTGCAGCGCCGGTTCCATATCAGGTCGGCGACCGCGCATCGAGCCATGAAAAACCCCGGAACGCGAAGCGTTTCGGGGGTTGGTTGGGTGAAGTTAAATCACAGTGCGCAACGCATCCATGATCGCCAGTTGTAAGCTGGGTATTGTCGGCGCCAGAAACACCGAGTCCGCGGGCATTGCTGCCTTGTACGCCTCTCTGATCGGTACGCATTTGGCACTTAACGGGCCGTCGCTCGCCAATGGACCCATAAGGATCGTCCTGACTTCAACGCCTTCGCTGGTACATGTCCGCGTGATCGGCTCCAACTCATTCAAGTCAGCGGCCGCGCCATCGGTGACGATCAGAAGCAGCTTACGCTGTTCGTCACGCACCAACAAATGACTAACGGTGTGGATCATTGGACGCGCGAGACTGGTTCCTTGAGGGACATAGTCGAGGCGCTTTCGCGCATCACCCCATCCCTGTTCGAATTCCTTCAAACGTACCGTGCCATCGTGAAAGCCGTGAACGCTGAACGGCACGTCGATTTGATCAAGCGCATCGCCCAAGGCTAGAACCAGCGCTTTCGCGATGGTCGCCGAAGTGTTCGCCCCATCTCCGTGGTCGTCCATTGAAGCGGAGCAATCAAAGAGAATGGAAAACGCCGTGTCGATTTCTTCCTTGAAGTCTTGCCGCTCGAATACGCGGGGATCACCCACGGCTATCCGCGAAGCAAGACGCCAATTGAAGACGCCACTCCCAGTTGCATAAGCATCTGATCGTGTTCGTGCCTGCAGCAACATGTCAAGGTGCGACGCGATCGGCAGGGTTGCTGCGATCACCTCCACTTTGCTCGCCAATGCCGGTGCCAGACAGGTCGTCGCAACATCCGACGCTTCGCTGTTCAGGCCACACGACAGTGCATCGCGTTCACCATGCGTTTCTGTCCACTCTTTCGCGTCAGGATCAATGTCCTGTCGCAATCGATCAGAGATGTCACCCGACTGCGTGGCCGCAAGCTGCTCAGCAATTGCTTTCGCAACCTCCTGTGCAGTACGCTTGGTCTTCTGGCGAGTAGGTCTTAACGATGCTTGCCCGTTACCCGACCCGTCGCCCTCAGTTGCGCCACTCTGACCATCGCCCTGTTGGGGCGAGGGTGGCTGTGTAGCACCCTGATTCTGCGCTGCATTGTTGGGGTCACCGCTATTTCCCGATTGCGCGGGTTCCGGGATCTCCATCTTCACCATTGCCTTACGCAAAAGCGAAGCGATTGCCCTGGCTGCGATCAGCATGTCATTGAATGACGCACCGGACATCACTCCAGGTGTTGCCAGCTTGAACATCTTGTCGACGACGCGAGCCGTCCACACTGCCTTTGCCTCACGCTCCCAGATCAATGCCTCCAACGTCAGGGGTTGCCCGAGTTGAGCGCGCAGTCCCATTAGCAGCGCATTGATGATTGCTGACAACGGCACCACGTCGGGTTCACCTGTCTGCAAAGTCCCCATGGAACCGGTCATTTGCATGACGTGTATCGCCTCGACAATGTACATCTGAAAGCCAGGGTACTTCACGGCGGACGCTCGCTCCATTCGTACATCTTCCAGCACACCGATGAGGTTGCGAGTCAAGGAATCGACGCGTGGCCAATCCTTCGGATTGGGTGTTTCAATGACGTGTCCGATCTCGTGAACGAGGTAGCCACGATACAGCGCTATTTCCGCTGAATTGTTCGCTTTCGGACTTGGCATGCAAATCACCTTGTCGGTGTCGGTACATGCAGTCGCAAAGCCCGGACCATTGACGACTTTGATCCCGTACTTCTTGCCCAACATCTTTGCGATCAACACTGCTGATGCAACGATGGTTCGAGCATCCGCTTTTGCAAAAAACGCGCCCCAACACTGAGCTGCATGTTTCGCTTCGCCCTCCGTTTTGTACAGCGCGAATGGTTGCGGATAATGAGCATCCATTGATACCGGTGCCAGCAGCCGCCAGAATTGTGGCTTTTCTCGTTTGGACGCGACGCGGTAGCGTGTACCTTCGTACACACAACGCACGATGCGTACCGTCTCGTTTACTTTTGCCATGATTGTTTTCCTGAAAAAGGAACACCCTTCGCCCATCGAAGGAATGCTCTATGCGTCAGGAAGTAGCGACGACACGGACGGGTATGAAAAAACCCCGGAATGCGAAGCATTCGGGGGTTGGGGGCGTGGTTGGAGAACCACTAAAACACCCACGCAGCGTGAACTGGCGGATTGAGCGTTATGACAGCGCGCGGGAGGCTATTTCGCTTTGGTGTGGAAGTCTTCAGCGCAGTTGTGCCGCGCGTCAAGTCCACCGCCCACTCTTCGTATGTGAGACGCATACGCGATCCGCGCGTGAGCTCCGCCTGATGGGCGATTGCATGCGCAACCGTTGCCAGAGTATCCAGGCACCGTCGGTTGTCGATCTCCGGGAATGGCGTGAAACGAGCCCCTTGATAGGCACTTCGCAACATCACACCGACCCCGATTGTTACGATCAACTCGATATCAGGATCACACAGAAACCCCGGCATTCCCATCATCAACTTGTAGCCACCGTCTTGTACTTTTTTGTCAGCGGTACGCGTCAACACCGCAGGCCCAGACAGCTTCCCATCGGGCAGCCCTGGCTTTGACATCGAACCCCAGGTCCGCGCCGAGTGCGAGCGAATCCACATCTTGGGGGCGTTACCTGAACCGATTTGTTCGTTGATATACAGCTCGATCATTGGCGCGGCCCTCGATCCCGCTTTGTCTCAGCTCTGATGAGTTTGATTTGCGAATGCAGGGGTCGTATCCGCACGATTTGTCCTGCGCCAACATCGACATCAATGTTGGCAAAGTACGGCTCGCCGGCTCGGGTCGTCACACACGGTGTATGGGAACGGATCACCTTGCCACGCGTGCCCGGCAATATGTCGGCAGAGTGGTACTGCCCGCGATCCAGCCAGGCGCAGTAAAAGTAGTCTTTGAGAGGCACAGCCACTCGCAGCTCGACCGTGTCGCCATCTTTGATTTTCATGATTACTCCTGTTGAAGAGAACCTTCTTTCGCCCATCGAAAGGTGTTCTATGCAAAAGCAGGTGCGCTTGACACGCGCTGGTGGTCGACGGGAACGTCCAACGCCAAGGAGGGAAAGCCGGGCAAGTAAAACCCCGGAACGCGATGCGTTGCGGGGTTGGGGGATGGGGAGGGTCTCGGTGAAGTGATTCTCCGCGCGATAGTCGACTACCGTCGCACTTTCGTGCCGGTGATCGCTTCGTAGGCGGTAAGAACTGCCTCCGCTTCGTGTTTCGGCCATTTATCGAGGAGCGCAAACCGCAGACCCTCAATAGCTGCCACGAACGACGTGTCGAGTGCGGCCACGGCAGAAAACGCTACTGTCGCTCGTGCCCAACGTATGAGACCACGCGTTGAGATGACGTTGCTCAGTTTTTCAGTTCCGACACCGGAGATGAAGTCACCGCGTACCTTGTTCGCGATCTGCACCATTTGCTCAGCGATAGGCGCAACATCGGGCACCGTCTTGGTAAGGACAACGATTTCAGTGGCTTCGTCAAGGTAGGTGACCGAGAGTGAAGCAAAGCGATCCAGCGACGCCAGATTTTGCTTTTGCACCGCTCGATAACCCGCGTGCGAAGCGTCGCTCCAGCCAAACGTGTTACCTGTTGCAGCGACCCGAAAATCCGGATGCGCGACAACATATTCTCCGGTGCTTTTGATGAGCACAGGCGCGCCGTCAAGTATCGTGTTGAGCCCGGTGCTTTCGGAAGGTGATACGAGATCCCATTCGTCGAGCAAGAGCACACCACCGATGCGCATTGCTGCGATGATGGGGCCATCGACCCAGTGCATACCACGTGCCTGCGAAATTTGCATTCCGCCGAGTAGGTCGTCGAGCGTTGTTCTGCCAGTACACGGAACCCGAAAAACCGGAATATTGAGTCGACTGGAGAACTGTTCGATCAACGATGATTTTCCAGCACCCGTAGGACCCGATACCCAGAGACCCGGTTCGGCCAATGCACCAGCAACCCACATCAACAACTTGCGCAGGGACTCCTTGGCAAATGTGAAATGCGGATTGTTGCGCGGCACCAAGGGATGAGCCTGAGGTCGGATTTCGACCTGGGCGTCGCTCGGCATTGCAAAAACTTCGCGTATGGTTCGCGTTACGACCGTCGTGTTTGTTGTGTCCATTAAGTGCTCCTGATGTAGAACGCCTTTCGCCCATCGAAAGACATGCCTATGCAGAGGAGGTGCGGTGGACAGTCGCGGGTATGAAAAAACCTCAGAACGCGAAGCGTTTTGAGGTTGGGTCGCCGGATGTGTCGGCTAGAAGGCCCACACAGACCCGGCGGCAACGCGCAAGGCGTTTGGCATGACGAACGATGACCTTGCTTGATGAGACGGTGCTGGCTCGAACGCAAGTAGGTATTCCTCTCGCAGATCGGCCACTGTGCCGCGAGCACCGGGCCAATCGCAGACGCGGTCCAGCAGTGATTCCCAGTACGCGTCGATCCCAAAGCGTTTGAGGTTGTCGGCGTTGCCAAAATACAGGCCACCTGCATACATCGTGCGTAGCAGGATCGTTGTGTCGCTAATGGCCTGCTTTTCCGATTCGGCCGTGGCGCAGCGAATTCCCGTGATGCCGAGCGTC
>JANXNI010000037.1 GCA_025354165.1 Burkholderiales bacterium
CAATCGTGGGTCGCGGCAAGCCGCTCCTACAAGAAAAAAGGCCGGAATATCCGGCCTTCTTGCGTGTCGCGCACGTCATCGAACCTTACTTCAACAAACCAACTTCTCTATAAAACTTCTCCGCACCCGGATGCAACGGAATGCCCGCTCCCGCAATCGCTCCGGCGCGCACGATGGCCTTGCCTTTGGCGTGCCCCGCATCCAGTGCCTTGCGCGCGTTGTCACTCCACAGTGCTTTGGTGATGTTGTAGACCAGCGTCGTGTCCTGTTTGGCGCTGGTCACCCACTGTGCGCCAACAGCCAGCGTCTTTACTGCGCCGACGCCTTTGTAGGTATCGGCGGGGATGTTGTCCACTGCGTAAAAGCCAAACTGCTTCACCAGTTTTTCAGCTTCCGGCCCAGCGATCGCGATGATGTCAATGCCACCGGTTGCCGCGAGTTCGGCAATCGCACCTGCTGGATAACCACCGACAAAAAAGAACGCGTCGAGCGAGTTGTCCTTTAGTTTTTCACCTGCTGCATTCGGTTTCAGAAATTCTGGTTTGATGTCTTTTTCGGTGACACCGTAAGCCGCGAGAATGGCGCGTGCATTGACTAGCGTGCCCGAACCCGGCTCGTCGAGCGACACCCGCTTGCCTTTGAGATCAGCGATTGTTTTGATATTCGCGCCTTTGCGTGCCACGAGGTGAAAACTCTCGGGATACAGGTTTGCGATCAGGCGAAGATCCGCTACCTTTGGTTTGCCTTCATACGTGCCTGTCCCGGTGAATGCCCAATACGCTACGTCGGCCTGCGTGAAGCCCGATTCCGCGCCGCCGCCCTGAATAGCGTTAATGTTGGCGACCGAGCCGTTAGAGGCGACTGCCGAGGCCACGAGACCCGGAACAGCGGGTTGCGAAATCGCATTGGCAATCAAACCACCGATAGGGTAGTAAGTGCCCGCGACGCCGCCAGTGTTGATACGGAAGAAGCTTTGCGCCGAGACGGTGGAGGCAAGCAACAACCCTGCGGAGACCAGCAGAGCCGGAAGAAGACTACGTTTCATCAGGAAGATCCTCAAAATCGGTTAACGCGCGCTTTCATGGGTCAGCAGCGCAGCAGCCTGTAGTCTATTCCCGAGTCGCCCAGACAGGCCCCTCGCGTTTTGATTAACAATCAATTCGTCACAGGTAAACGCCGTCGAGAACGCGGCAATGCTGGCCCTGATGCCGCCGGTCACGAAGCGCGGTGAGCGCACGCATGTCATCCAGATTGCCCGCGAAGCTCGCGCAGTCGGTGCTCGTGGTCAGCCTACGCGTGACGTGATCGGCAACGTCAGCATGGTTGGTTGGTGTCAGCGCGATTGCCGCGAATAGCACCAACGCGACGCAGAACGTCATTGCTGACGTCGACGTTTTTTTACGAGTCGGAGGCGCTATTGGAAGTCGAGAGAACTGGCCAACGAAATCAACACGCCACCCGCGCCGAGCAACGCGGCATTGGTCATGCTCATGGTGCTGGTAAGCAGCATAACGCCGTGCTTTGCGCATGTTGCCGAGAGCTGAACGAACGCGTTGATGTGTCGCAAATCGGCGGTGTCGCCGGCATAGCTTATGCACACGAACGGCGCGTCCAATCCGGTTTTTACACTGCGTGTTGCCTGATCAAATGCCGCTTTCGCAGCCGCAGCAAAGCCGCTTTGCGTGCTCAGTATTCGCAAGTCATCGCCATCGGCCACAGCCACCGGCATACGGTCAAACAATTGCCCCACATTGCGGCTCAACCAATGTGAAACTGGCGCTTCCGGCAAGGCCGCACAATGATGAAACCGCCTCAAATCGCGGGGTACCACCAGCGTTTTCACCTGTCGGCGCAGTGCGTCCACCTGCTGCACTATCTGCGGCACGGCGACATTCTCGCTCCGCAGCCGCGCGCATTCGGCGATCAAAACGCCGTGCCCATTAAACGACGCGCCAGAGTCCACGACCCACATTTTGAAAGGTCGCGTATTGCCTGCACGACGGCGATCACGCGCGCCTTGCACCATGAGCTTTTGGGCGGCTGTCAGCGAGTTGGCGTAGCTATTACTGCGCATCGAACTCATGGCAATTTGCAACACAAAATCGGTGCTGTCATTCGAGTGCCGATTGATCAGCTCTCCCGTGGTTTCGGCGCTAGCAGCGAGCGTATGCGTCGGGCCATCAAATTGCGCCACATTTTTTGCAGCGAAGTGCGCTGCTGCCACCTCATCGCCATCGTCGATGCGCGACACTTCTCCGTTGCGTAGCTTGATCGGCAACAGCAAAACCCCCGCCTTCGCCCGCCATGTGGCTGGCAAATCGCTCGCGGCATCGGTGACCAGTAGCGTACTTTTGTGCCGACTGTGGTCATGCGACAGCGGACGTTCGGTAGTATGTTCGACATCGCTCGCGCCATGCACTGACGATTCATCGCGTACCGTCCCCAGAAGGTTGTGACCAAACGTCTCGTGCCCATCGCGCGTGACGCGGCGGCTGGCGGTGGTTGAAAGGTTGGTGAACATGTTGGACGGATCGGGGGAAATCTGACGAACCCTAAGGCGCGCGCATTGACGACGCGTGTGGAGCCACGTCCTCAGTATTTCTGCGGACTCGTGTTCAAAAACGATTTTGATTGTGTTTTCGCGCCACAACGCTGTGTACTGGACCGCCGGGAGCCACGCACTCGCCAATGGATCAGCCAACAAAACTGGAAGCTGCTATGCGTCAACGGTTTTTCTACAAAGGTTTTATTAAGTAAACCTCGATGTCAGATTTTTTCAACAGTCGACATTTGATAAAAATCGCGCTAATGCAGAAGTTTCTATGGGCCAATTAGAAAAGCTGCTGGCCAGGAAGCCGCTCTTGTGCCGGGTCCAACTTGGACAATTTGCATGCGTGCGCTTTGGCGTGAGAAATCCTCCCGATATTTCGTTGTGTTTGCTCCATTTCGCGAAAAAAGGCCTTATGCAATGCGCTTAGAGGTGCGATACTTTCGGTCGGCATAAGGTTGCACCGGGCCGCCGCGCAGCTCAAGCGTCTGTGTTCATTCAACAGGTTCGGGGGAGAAACAAGTGAATCGTTCTTTTTTTACGGCCGCGTTTGCCGCGCTGCTTTTTGTATCCCCTGCGCGCGCGCAACCTGAAGACGTATTCAACCAGGCGGCCGCTGCGCCAAAGGTGATTTCGGTCGCAAGGGCGAACGGCGGATCGTTGATTCGGGCGGCTAGCACCGAAATCGATTTGCGATCGTTGTCGCCCGCGCCGCCACCTCTCAGAGAGCGCCCCGAATCGGAAGATCCTTACGTGGAGTGGGTAGAGCTTCCGGGAGGTGTGCCTCCTGGCCTAGCGGTCGGCTCGATCTCCGGCCCGAGCGCTCCGGCCCCGGCACCAATCAAGAACTTCCCAGGTCTTGATTTCGCAAGCTGGGGCGCGGGTCACCCGCCAGATACCAACGGTGACGTGGGGCCTGTGTACTACATCCAGACGATCAACGCGTCGATGGGCGTGTATGACAAAGCCAGCGGTACACGGATTGCGGCTTTCTCGTTCAACACCTTCATGAGTCAGGGCAACTTCGGAAACCTCTGTGACACGGCTAACTTTGGCGATCCGGTCACCTTGTATGACTCGTTTGAGGATCGCTGGATTGTGACGGATTTTGCATTCGCGCTGAGCGCTGGTGCGGTCGTCAGTCCGGCCTTCCAGTGTTTCGCCGTTTCGAAGACCGGCGACCCTGTCACGGGTGGCTGGAACTTCTACTCGATGCAATTCACCGATGGCCTGAATGACTATCCAAAGCTTGGCATCTGGCCCGACGGTCTTTACATGTCAGCCAACATGTTCGGGTTTGGTGCTAGCGGGGCTTTTCAGGGCCCACGCGTGTGGGCATTGAACAAAGCGCAGATGTATGCCGGCGCGCCGAGCGTCCAGATCGTTTCGTTTAACGCACCGACGTCCGATTTCACCCTGCTGCCGAGCAATGCGAGGCTTCAGTCGGGCGCGCCTCCCGCGGGCACCCCCAATTATTTCGTGTCGACCTGGCAGTTTACGAATGCGCTGACCGTCTATAAATTTCACGTGGACTGGGCGCGAACGACTCTGTCTACGTTTACCGGGCCGGATTCTCCGCTCGCGGCGACCAGTTGGCCGAACGCCGGCGTAGCAAACGCACCTGCGCTGGGTGGTAACTCGCTGGATGTTTTGCAGATCCGCGCGATGGCGCAAAACCAGTACAGCAACATTGGTGGGGCCGAGTCGCTTTGGACCACACACACGGTTCGACGTGCAAGCACCACGGGTTTTGCGGCGCCACGGTGGTATCAGGTCAATGTCACTGGCGGCACCGTTGCGGCCAACCTTCCCCAAGCGACTACATGGGATCCCGATGGCGCGGACGTGCTGCATCGTTTTATGCCGAGTCTTGCCGTCAATCGCGCCGGTGACCTGGCGCTGGGCTACAGCAGCTCAAGTGCAACCACCAAACCTGCGATCAAATATGCCGGACGTCTCGCGACTGATCCCGTCAACACTTTTAGCCAGACCGAGCAGCTTTTGTTCCAGGGCACTGGTGCCCAGACCGGCAATTGCGGTTCGTCTGCTTGTATTCGCTGGGGCGACTACAGCCTAATGACCCTCGACCCAGACGGCTGCACGTTCTGGTACACCAATATGTATTACGCGGTTGACGGGCTTGACCATCAGACGCGAATCGGGTCATTTTCGTATCCGTCGTGCGTGCCTGTTGGCGGCGGAGGAACGGTTTCCGGCACCGTGACCGCATTGACCGGCGGCGCGCCGATAGCGGGTGCGACGGTGACATTGGGTAGCCGTACCACCACCACCAATGGCAGCGGGTTCTACACGTTCACGGCGATCCCGGCGGGCAGCTATGCGAATGTGATTGGAAGCGCGCCCGCTTTCAGCAGCGGTTCAGCAACACCAGTTGTCGTGGCCGACGCCACAACAACCACCAAAAACCTTGTTCTGGCCGGTGCGCCAATCAGCGCCTGCCTGGTGGACACGGCCCAGGCAGACTTTCAGACCGGACTTCTCAATAGCGTGGATTTGATTACCAGCCCTGGCGCCGTCCTGATTAATGCCGCACCTGACACCGCGCAACAAAACGCAACTCTAGGCAACAGTGGGGTCGGCATCTCGATCACGACGTTCGGTGGACAGACATTTACCCCGAGTGTTACGGGAACGCTTACCAAGGCAGATATCAATCTATTCTGTAGCGGCTGTACCGGCACAACGCCCAGCTTGACGCTCAGCCTGCGCGCAACCAGTGGAGGGTTGCCCACCGGGGCCGATCTGGCATCGGCGACCATCGTCGGATTTAGCAGCGGTGCGTCGGCGTACTACACCGGCACTTTTGCGTCGCCGCCAACGCTGACCGCTGGCACCCAATATGCACTGGTCGTTAGCCCTACTTCCAATCCGTCGGCCGGCATATACGCGTTGACACGTAGTGGAACTTCCACGGCGGGCGCCGACGTCTATGCGGGCGGCGCTCGAGTCTCGGGTGCAACGAGCGGCACCGTATGGTCTACCCCGCTAACAGGCGGTGTGAGCACCGATACCGGCTTCAAGATATATATCAATTATGGGTTCGCGCCTGCTGGTGATCTGGTTTCGGGATTGAAGGACGCTAACCCAGCCGCTGGACGTCTGCCGACGTGGACGACGCTTTCCTGGGCGGCTGCGACCCCTGCTAATACGGCGCTGAAGTTCCAGATCGCGGCCAGCAACTCGGCAACCGGTCCCTTCAATTTCGTCGGACCGGACACCACTGCGGGAACTTTCTTCACGACCAGCGGCGCGTCGCTTGCTCAGTTCAACGGATTCCGCTATCTCAAGTACAAATCCTATCTAAGCACCACCAATTCGACCGTGACGCCAGCGGTTAACGACGTGACAACCTGTTTTGTCGTTCTCGGGCCTCCGGATTTGGCGCTGACCGTGTCTGATGGCGGCGCGACCGTCGCGCCCGGTGCTACGGTGGCATACACGCTTGCCTACTCGCACGCTGGCGGACAAGCGGCGACCGGCGTGGTTTTGACCGAGACCGTGTCGGCGAATTCGACGTTCAACGCCGGTGCCAGCACGGCAGGCTGGGCTTGCGTACCGAACAACAATGCCGGTTCAACCTGCACGCTCGTCGTAGGTGCGGTGGCCATTGGCGGCGTTGGTAGCGCGACTTTTGCGGTTACCGCAGCCAATCCGGTGCCGGCAGGCGTGATCCAGCTTTCCAACACCGCGACGATCGCCGACGACGGTAGCCACGGCACAGACCCGATACCCGGCAACAACACGGGTACCGATATCACCCCCATTCCGAATGCCGATCTTTCGATCACAGTGACGGACGGCGTCACCAGTGCCACTCCCGGTGGTTCAGTGACGTACACCATCACCGCAAGCAATGCTGGACCGAGCCCGGCGACGGGAGCCACCGTGGCCGACACCTTCCCGGCATCGCTTACCTGCACCTGGACCTGCATCGGCGCGGGCGGCGGCACGTGTGCGGCTTCCGGTTCGGGAAACATCAACAGCAGCGCCAATCTACCGAACGGCGGTAGTGTGACCTACACCGCCAGCTGCGCCATCTCGGCCGCAGCCACCGGGACGCTAAGTAACACCGCCACGGTGACGGCACCGGCAACTTTGACGGATCCAACGCCAGGCAATAACTCGGGGACGGACGCCGACACGCTAACTGCGAGCGCCGATATCGCCGTCGCGATAGTCGATTCGCCGGACGGCGTCGCAGCGGGTGCGAACATCACGTACACGATCACGACGTCAAACCTTGGCCCGAGCAGCGCAGTATCTGCGACTCTTGTTGATAACCTGCCGGCCGAAACAACCTTTGTTTCGCTGGTTACACCCGCAGGCTGGTCGTGCACCAACCCGGGGGTTGGCGTGAACGGTACCGTGTCGTGCTCAAGGTCGTCGTTTGCAGCGGGCAGCTCGGTCTTCACTTTAGTCGTTCAGGTCGCACCGGCAACAGTGACAGGCACCGTCATAACGAATAGCGCAACCGGTTCGTCGGTTGCTATCGACCCGAATACGGGCAATAACAGCGCAACCACGACCACAACGGTCGGTCCGAGCTCAGCATTGACGGTACTTCTGGCCGGCTCCGGCGGGGGCTCGATCGTGTCAAGCGTAGGCACTATCAACTGCCCGGGTACTTGCGTGAATAGCTATTCCTACAACGTCATGGTTACGCTCTCCGCGACACCGGTGGCGGGCTCTACTTTCATGGGCTGGTTGGGTAGTGGATGCACGGGTACGGCGGCTTGCGTGGTCACCATGAACGCGGCAAAAACGGTCACCGCCTACTTCGCGCTTACCAGTGGCGGGCCATTCACGCTCAACATTGACCTGACCGACCCCAACACAAAATATGACGCACAAACGGACGGCATCATGGTGGCGCGCTATCTGTTCGGATTGCGCGGTGCAGCTATAACGGATAACGCTATGGGTGTCTCGCCGGCGCGTTCTGCGGCGCAAGTACCAGGATTCCTGGCTGACATACTGCCTTTGCTTGACATCGACGGCAATGGCCAAGTTGATGCTCTAACCGACGGGCTGTTGATCCTTCGCCACATGCTTGGTCTCAGCGGCCCGGCGTTGACCAGTAACGCAATTGGAGCGGGCATCGCGCTCAGGCCCGATGCAGCAAGTGTGCGATCCTATTTGCTGGGGCTGACACCGTAGGCGTGTTACGACTAGCATTCAACGAAGCGCGTTGTCAGTTGCCGACACCCGAGCCTGACAACGCCGTATCTGGAGTAGTTCACCCTGATGTGCGCAGGTGTAATTATGAGTTTCCACATAAGCATGTCACTGCAAACCAGGGGTTAAAGTCCTTCCGGTGTGCCACACGGGATCGGCACCCTGACTATCGAAATGCTGTCCCACGTCAGGGCACTGCACTCTCGTTGAGCCTTCGTTTTACTGCCGCTGCGAGATATCGCGATCCGCGCTTTGCACCCGCGCGCAGTTTGCCCGAGCTGCGTTGAGAGTTTATGCGCCAGCGCGGGGCCAATCAGGCCGGTCGCGCCGCCAGGCGGAAACGGGATGGTCGGGCGGCTTGGCTTCGACGGCCAAGCCTCAGCCAATGCTACGTGCCGCACAGCGAACGAGGAGAAACATCGGGTGGCGAGCACCTGGAAACACGTTTTCACGGGCGTAAACACTGGGGAGACGACGCGCCTGACCGTAGAGCAAGCGGCCTATATCACAACGAAAAGACATCATTTCTCGCCAAATCGTGTTGCGGCGCAGTAAAATCGAGGGTTCTCTTTCCCAGCCCTGCCGCTGCCCGCCTTTGGGTCTCTCGCGTTTTAGGGTGTTTCAGGCGTCCACATGACAACCACCGTAAGCGCGAACCTCGGTCTTCGCAACATCGCCATCATTGCCCACGTTGACCACGGCAAAACCACGCTCGTCGACTGCTTGCTCAAGCAATCCGGCACTTTCGCTGCGCACGAGCAGGTCGGTGAGCGCGTGATGGATAGCAACGATATCGAGCGAGAGCGCGGCATCACGATTCTGGCAAAAAACTGCGCCGTGACCTACAAAGGCTCGCGCATCAACATCGTCGACACGCCTGGCCACGCTGACTTCGGCGGCGAAGTGGAGCGCGTACTCTCGATGGTCGACGGCGCGCTGTTGCTGGTTGATGCGGTTGAAGGCCCGATGCCGCAAACGCGTTTTGTGACGAAAAAAGCGCTCGCGCTAGGCCACAAAATCATCGTCGTGGTGAACAAGATTGATCGTCATGGCGCACGTCCTGACTGGGTCGTCAACCAGACCTTTGAGCTGTTCGACAAACTCGGTGCAACCGAAGAGCAGCTTGACTTCCCCGTTGTTTACGCCAGCGCACTCAATGGTTGGGCGACGCTCAATGCCGATGAAGTAACGACGACGATGGAGCCGTTGTTTGACACCATTCTGAGCAAAATCCCCGCACCGAAACTGGACGACAACGCGCCATTGCAACTGCAAATTTCCGCGCTCGATTACAGCACCTACGTCGGTCGCATCGGCATTGGCCGCATCCATCGCGGCACCATCAAATCCGGCGCGTCGTACACCATGCGTTTGGGTGATGAAGACAAAGGCATGTGCAAAGTCAACCAGGTGTTGACGTTCAAGGGCCTGACGCGCAGCGAAGCTGAATTCGCCACTGCGGGCGACATCGTTGCGATCACTGGCATCCAGGATCTCGGCATTGGTTACACCATTTGCGACAAGGAAAAAGCCGAAGGCCTGCCCGCGATTGCGGTTGACGAGCCAACGCTGACCATGAGCTTTTGCGTTAACACGTCGCCGCAAGCCGGCCGTGAAGGCAAGTACGTGACGTCGCGTCAGATTCGCGAACGTCTGCAAAAAGAATTGCTCGCGAACGTCGCGTTGAAGGTGGAGGACACCGAAGACGCCGACGTATTCCGCGTCTCCGGCCGTGGCGAATTACACCTCACGATTCTTGTGGAAAACATGCGTCGCGAAGGCTACGAACTCGCAGTCGGCAAGCCCGAAGTGCTGTTCAAAATGATCGACGGCGTGCAGAACGAGCCGATGGAAGCGCTCACCGTTGACCTCGAAGAAGGCCATCAGGGCGGCGTGATGCAGGCGCTCGGCGAGCGTCGCGGTGAACTTACCAACATGGAAAACGACAGTCGTGGTCGTGCCCGTCTGGAGTACCGCATCCCTGCGCGTGGCCTCATCGGCTTCCAGAACGAATTCATGAACTTGACGCGCGGCACTGGCCTCATCAGCCACATTTTTGACGGCTACGCGCCGCACCGTGGCGACATGCCGGGCCGTCGTAACGGCGTGCTGATTTCACAGGACGATGGCAACGCCGTCGGCTTCTCGCTGTTCACGCTGCAAGATCGCGGTCGCCTGTTTGTTGCCCCCGGCGACATCGTGTACGAAGGCATGTTGGTCGGCATCCACAGCCGCGACAACGATCTCGTCGTCAACCCGATCAAAGAGAAAAAGCTCACCAACGTGCGCTCTTCCGGCAAAGACGAAAACATCCTGCTAACACCGCCCGTGAAGCTCACGATTGAATACGCCGTCGAATTCATCGAAGACGACGAAATGGTCGAAATCACACCAAAATCGATCCGCCTGCGCAAGCGCTACCTGAAAGAGCATGAGCGTAAATCGTCAATGCGTCGGGCGGAAGCGGCGGCGGTTGCGGCTTAAGTCGCCAACTGTCTTGACGCGAATGTAGGCACGGCTTGGCCACAGCCTACATCTACTCCGCGACGACAGCGCACCGCGCGGCGCCACTGGCCTCAGAGCCATAGTCACGCCGCACGCGGTGTCCGGTGAGGGTTACAGCTTTTAGCTGAAACCCTTCTTGCTATGGGGGTGAGACGCGTTTATGGCTAATATCGATTCTTGGCCAAATCGCTCCCTAGCCCCTATGCAAACGTCGATACAGAGAAAAGCTGTACGTTAGAACTAGCCTTCAGTGAGCTTCGTTTCAACCGTCGCGCGGTCGCGCAATTCACGTAGCCACGTCTGATAAGCCTCGTCGGCTTTGCGGTCGCGCAGGGTGACGCGGGCGCTTTGGCGGCTTTTCTCGGCGGTGACGTCCTGCTTGCGACGTTCGGTGACTTCGATCAGATGAAAGCCGAATTGCGTACGTACCGGGCCGACAATCGTGTTGAGTGGGGCTGATTTCACGGCAGCTTCGAATTCAGCGACGGTATCGCCTGGCGACACCCAGCCCAACTCGCCGCCTTTCGGCGCGCTGCCGTCTTCGCTGCCGAGCTTGGCGACTTCCTCGAAGTGCGCTCCGCCGCCGATACGATCTTTCATGCGCTCGATCTTCGCTTTGGCTTCTGCCTCGCCGACAAGATCGTTCACCCGAACCAGAATATGCCGCACTTTGTTTTGGTCGACAATCGCTTTTTGTTCGCCGACACGTTTGTCGAGCAGGCGCACGATGTGAAATCCGTTGGCGCTGCGCAGCACTTCGCTGGTCTCACCGGCCTTCATGTTTTCCGATGCCTTCGCGTACAGAACCGGCAGGCGGTCCCCTTGCCGCCAGCCAAGCGCACCGCCTTGTGTCGCATCATTGGCATCCGAGAACACGGCGGCCACTTGCGCAAAAGGGGTGCCCGCTTTCAGCTGGCGCGCCGCTTCTTCAGCGCGTTTCCTACGAGTCTCCACCTGATCGGGCGTCGCCTGCTCAGGCACCAGCACCAAAATGTGGGCGAGCTGATATTCCGATTGATTGGAACCGGCCAGCTTGGCCTGCGCGAGATACGCCTCAATCTCGGAATCCGTCACCACGACGCGCGATTCGACTTCGCGATCACGCAGGCGCGACAGCACAATTTCGTTCTTCAACTCATCACGGAATTTTTCCAGTGTGACGCCGTCCTGCTTGAGCGCAGCGGTGAACTGAATCATCGACATTTTGTTGTCGCCCGCGATGCGCTGGAGCGACGCGTTCACCGTTTCGTCATCCGCACGAACACCGTTTTCCCTGGCGTATTGCAGTTGCACCTTTTCGTTGATAAAGCGTTCCAGCACCTGCGCATCCAGCTCCGCATCCGGCGGCATGGTGACGCCTTGTCGCTTCAGTTGGGCGGTGACAGCGCGTTTCTGTTCCGTCAATTCGTAGCGCGTGATGACTTCGTCGTTGACAACAGCCACGACGCGATCAACGAGCTGAATGCGCGTCGATTGTGCGAGCACGGGAAGCGCGGTGACGCTTAGCAATCCGGCGATGGCAACGGCGCAAGCCTTGGGAAAGAGGGAGATCGATTTCATAGTTCGGCGGAGATCTTTTGAGGCACTTTTAGGGCAAATGGGGCTAATTGGGGTTCAGCGGCGAGCCGGGCGTCCACGGAGTGAACTCGGGGCCGGTCAGCGGCGCATCATCCAGACGGCGTCGGGTAGGATTATCGTAGAGAAGCGAATAGCCAGGAATATTTCGTTTGAGCACGTCCAGCGGGTTAGAACCGACAGTGCCCAATCCGTTCAATTCGAGTTGCAGGAAGAACGTGTTGGTCGCGGTGGTTGTCGAGGTTGCCAGACGTTGCGCAACGGCGCGGATCACGTAGCAGCAACCGTCGTATTCGATGCCAAACACACCTTCGGTCAGGCGACGATCAGCGATTGAGTAGTTGACGCGGCCAACCGCATAAATGCCGCGATAAATCGGCCATTGTCCGGCGACATCGATTTGCTTAACCCGTACGTTGCCGGACTGGGTTGCCAGCTCGCGGATGGCTCGGTAATTGATGTTGATCGTACGCGAGCGCTCGGGCGAGTAGCGCAGCCCCAGAGAATAACGCTCGGTCTGGCCGATATTGGCGTTGAATTGCGTGTTCGCCTCGACGTAGAGCGCGTCAGTGACCCGCCCTTGCGCCGAAAACAGCAAGTCTGAACTGTTGCGGTCACGCTCGACCTCACCGGGTAGAACTACCCGCTGATTGTCGAAATAGATTCGTCCGCCCAAGGCAAAGCGCAGCCGCTCCTTCTGCGACTCAGGATCGAGCAGCCGCGAGGTGATACCCACCGACAGCTGTTGGGCATCGCCAATCCGATCCTGCCCGATGTAGCGGTTCTGGTTGAACAGTTGCAGGTAATTGAAGTCCGCGAGCGCCGAATCAAACACCGGCGTCTCGTTTTGATTGCGGTACGGGATGTAGACGAACATTGCGCGCGGCTCAAGCGTCTGGGTAAACGGCGTGCCGAAAATCGATGAATTGCGCTCAAAGCGCATTCCGGCATCAATGCTGCTGATGGGTACGATACGCGTCGAATTGCGATAGTCGTCGAATTCGCCGATCAGGTTGTAGCGCGTCGCGTGCAGCCCAATTTGCGGGATCACAAAATAACCAGGCTGATCAAAACGGTAAGCTGCCGTGCCATAGGTATAAGCGCGATACCCGGACGGCAGCGACCCATTCGGATACTCAAATCGTGTCGTGTCGGCGGTCACTTTCAGTTCAAGCCGCTGATCAGTAATCGGGCGATAGACCGGGGACGTGGCAGTCAATTGAGGCACCCTGTTATACGGCGGCAACACCAATGCCGCAGGATCCTGCAACGTCTGAAAACGTTGCGCTTTCGCGGTGAACACCCAGTCGAATTTGCGATAGGTCAGCGTCGCATCTCGTGGCAACGTCGTGATTGAAGTGATTGAAACGAAGTCTGACAAATCCACAAAATAGCGCGCATCGGACACATGGTTGTAGTTCACCACCAGCGTCAGGTTCGGCGAGAATAGCTGCGTGTGGCGAACGTTTGTCGCATCGCGCGTCAAACCAGCCAGCCGGTCTTTCGGCAAAATTTCGCCGTCCCAGACGCCCCCGCCCACACCGAATGGCGTGTCAAAAATGTAGCGCGCCTGTCCGTTGAATAACATGCCTCGCTTGCTCAGCAGACGCGGCGTCAATGTTGCATCGTAATTGGGCGCAAGATTGAAGTAATACGGCAACTGAATGTCGAGGCCACGATTACCGCTGGTACCGTACGTGGCCGCGAGGAATCCACTCTTGCGCTCATTGCTAAGCGGAAAACTGAATTCTGGCAACCACGCCACCGGGATCGAGCCGAGGTAAATCTTTGCGTCGCGCGCGATGCCGGTCGACGCGCCCTCATCAATATCCAGCTGCCCCATTTCGATCCGCCATGCAGGCGCATCACCGACGCAGGTTGAATAACTGCCGTGCAACACCCGATACTTTTCCGGGCCGGTGAACTGCAGCTCGTCCGCCTTGCCACGGCCTTTGTACAGGCCCAGCACAAACGTTGGACGCTTCATGTAGCCGGTCTCGGTATCACGCTTGTACTCCAGCTCAGGCCCTTCAATCAGGTCCTGCCACGAGCGAATGGCCACGTTGCCGCGCGCTTTGATCGTATCAATCGAAAACTCATAGCGCATCCAGTCGGACAACACCTGCTTCGACGGTGATTGCAGATTGACCGAACCCGTCGCCTCGAAGAACTCGTTGTCGACGCCCGATGTTTCGAGTGCGTTAACGTTGGTGATTTCGCCCGCTTCTTTGCCGTCCTTTCCCTTTGGTATCGGCGGCTTCAGCTGCACCGGATAACTGCCGTTCGATGAAATGGCCGACGGGCAATAAGGACGCAATTCCGGCATGCCGCGCGCGTTCAAAGGCGTAATCACACCGGCCGCCGCCAAAGCGCCCGCCACGGGAGTAGCGATGCAGGAAGTTTGCGCATGCGTCGCCGCTGACGAGCACAGAGCAAACGCAAACACAGTAACGGGCCGGGGAAATGAGAGCAAAGCTGGCAATTCTGGAAATGCTGAAAAGTAATGCCCAGCGCGCTGGCGAAGGCTGGGAAAGGCTGGCTAAAATTGCAAGTTTAGCCGACGAATCTTGACCTCACGGATGCGCGAGACATCGTATAGCCGTGCGTCATCCGCAATTCGCGTTAACCAGCGACCTGATGCAACGAATCGACCTGCCTTCACCCGCAACGGATGCCCGCCTTGATCAGGCCATTTTCTGGCTCGCGAGCATTCCTCTGACCGATCAATCCGCTGGTGAGTGGAAATCGATTGCCACAGCTTCCACGGATGCCAGCTTCCGGCGCTATTTCCGCGTGACCTCGGGGTCGGGGGCGACCGCGATTGTGATGGACGCACCGCCGCCGCAAGAGGATGTGCGGCCGTTTGTGAACATGACACACTTGCTCGCCGACGGTGGCGTCCATGTGCCGGAACTGCTGGCGGCGGACGAAGCGCGGGGATTTTTGCTATTGGCAGACATGGGTTCGACCACTTATCTGTCCGCCCTGCAAACGGCTAACGCAGGCGAACGAGACGCATTGTTTGTTGACGCCATCGCCACGCTCGTGCAGTTGCAGCGCATCGATCCGGGCCGTTCGCGCACCGCGTTGCCGCACTACGATGCCGCGCTACTGCGGCGCGAGATCGCGCTGTTTCCGGATTGGTACCTCGATCGACATTGCAATGCGCAGCTCACCAACGATGAAAAAAATTCGCTGGACCGTGTCTATGCCGCTTTGATCGCAAGTGCTCTGGCGCAACCGACTGTGCTCGTGCATCGCGATTACATGCCACGCAATTTGATGGTGACGGCGGCGCGAAATCCCGGAGTGCTGGATTTTCAGGATGCGGTGATTGGCCCGATTACCTATGACGTTGCCTCGCTCATGCGCGATGCGTTTTTGAGCTGGGAAGAGCCGCAGCTGATCGACTGGGTGGTGCGCTATTGGGATCAGGCAAAAAAGGCCGGATTGCCGGTGCGGGCGGATTTCTCCGAGTTTTATCGTGAGATGGAATGGATGGGTTTGCAGCGGCACCTTAAAGTGATGGGTATTTTCGCGCGCATCAACTATCGCGATGGCAAGCCGAAGTATCTGGCGGATACGCCGCGTTTTGTGGCCTACGTGCGCCATGTCGCCAAGCGCTATCAGGCGTTCGCGCCGCTGCTCCGGTTGTTTGATCGACTCGAAGGTAATGCGGCGAAAATGGGCTATACGTTTTGAACGTGCCAATCGATGCGATGATCCTAGCTGCGGGTCGCGGTGAGCGCATGCGGCCCTTAACCGACACGCTGTGCAAGCCACTAGTGCCCGTGCGTGGCGCGCCGCTGATCGAATATCACATCAAAAAGCTGGTTGCGATTGGCGTCAAGCGCATCGTGATTAACGTGAGTTATCTCGCAGAGCAATTGATGCAGACGCTGGGCTCGGGCGAGCGCTTTGGTTGCGAGTTGATTTATTCCGTGGAGCGCGAACCGCTGGAATCGGGCGGCGGCGTAGCGACGGCCAGCACGCATTTTCGCGGAGCGGCGATCATCCTCGTGAGCGCCGATATTTACAGCGATTTTGACTATGCGCGGCTGCTGCCACCCGTCCGCGCTATTGAAAATGGTGCCGCTCGCGCCCATTTTGTTTTGGTGAAACCCACGGCGGGCGAGCCCGGAGGTGAATTTGCGCTGGATGCCGCTGATCGCGTGCATTCAGGTCAACCGCGACTGACGCTCGCTAATATTGCGGTGTTGGCTGCAGAGCCATGTCGTACATGGCCTCGCGGCGAACCCTTCAAGCTGCTGCCACACTACCAACAATGGGTGGACAGCGGTGCCGTTACCGGCGAATTGTTCACCGGACTGTGGCGGAACGTAACCACCCCCGCCGATGTCGACATCCTTAATTTGTCCCTGAAAATGTAGTTTTATGATGAATCCGTTGCTCGATTTTTCTGCTTTGCCCCGCTTTTCCGAGATCAAACCGGAGCACGTCAATCCCGCCGTTGAGCAATTGATTGCCGAGGCGCGAGCGGCCATCGTGCAGATCGAAAAATCGGAGTCCGTATCGTGGCAAACTATCGTAGAACCGTTGCAGGATGCGACCGAACGATTGGGACGAGCATGGGGCGCTGTGGCGCATCTGAACGCCGTAATCAGCAGTCCCGAATTGCGTGATGCGCACAACGCGGCGCTGCCGAAAGTCACTCAGTTCTACACTGAACTTGGCCTGAATCGCGGCTTGTTTGAGCGCTACAAGGCGCTTTCGGTAAACGCCGCTACGCTTAGCGAAGAACAACGCGCATTGCTACACCACGAGCTGCGCGATTTCCGCTTGAGCGGTGTCGAACTCGAAGGTACCGCACGCGAACGCTATGCCGCGATTCAGGACGCGCTTGCGGAAGCGCAATCGAAATTTGAAGATAACGTCCTTGACGCGACCAATGCGTTCACGCTCGATGTCGCCGAGGCAGAACTGAAAGGCGTGCCCGCCGACGTAGTGACCACAGCACGCGAAAAAGCAAAGGAAGCGGGCCTCGCTGAAGGCTTGTGTCGCCTCACGTTGCAAGGCCCCTGCTTTTCGCCGGTGATGCAATATGCCGACTCCGCTCTTCTTCGCGCGCAGATGTATCGTGCTTATTCCACGCGCGCCAGCGACGAGGGCGATGTGCGCTTCGACAACGGCGCGCAGATCGAAAAGATCATGTCACTGCGCGCTGAAGAAGCAAAGCTCTTGGGCTTCGCGAACTTCGCGGAACAGTCGCTCGTCACCAAGATGGCGGATTCGCCGAAGCAGGTGCTCGATTTCATCCGCGACATCGCGCAGCGCGCACGACCTTTCGCTGAAAAGGATTTGTCGGAGCTAAAAGCTTTCGCCGCGAGTGAACTCGGCATCGACGATTTGCAGTCGCCCGACGTCGGCTACGCATCAGAAAAATTGCGCCAGAAGCGCTATGCATTCAGCGACGAAGAGCTACGCCAGTATTTCCCGGAAGATCGCGTGTTAGCGGGTCTATTCCGTGTTGTGCAGGGGATTTATTCGGTCAAAATCGTTGAAGGAAAATCGACCTCCTGGCACAAGGACGTTCGCTTTTTTGAAGTGCTCGATGCCGACGGCGCGCGTATCGGCGAGTTCTACTTTGACCTGTATGCGCGTGAGAACAAGCGTGGCGGCGCTTGGGCCGATTCCGCGCGTGATCGTCGTATCGCGCATGCCAAATTGCAAACTCCCGTCGCTTACATGACCTGCAATTTTCCGGCCCCGGTGGGCGGTAAACCTGCGCTCTTCTCGCATGACGATGTAATTACGCTGTTCCACGAATTCGGTCACGGCCTGCATCTGCTGCTCACTGAAGTTGCGACGCTCGGCATTTCTGGTTTCGGGCACGTCGAATGGGATGCCGTGGAATTGCCGAGCCAGTTCATGGAAAACTACTGCTGGGAATGGGACGTGTTGGCGCACATGACGCAGCATGCTGAAACGGGTGCGCCGTTGCCACGCGAACTGTTTGACAAAATGATTGCTGCCAAGAATTTTCAGGCGGGACTTGGCGCGCTGCGGCAGATGGAGTTTTCGTTGTTCGACATGCGTTTGCATGCAGAAGGACAACCCGCAGATCGCACCAATTTGCTCAAATTATTGAGCGAAGTTCGCGCTGAAGTTTCAGTGCTGTCGCCCCCCGCTTACAACCGCATGCCGTGGTCGTTCGCCCATATTTTTGGCGGTGGCTATGCGGCTGGTTACTACAGCTACAAATGGGCTGAAGTGCTCTCGGCCGACGCGTTTGGACGATTTGAAGAGGAAGGCGTGTTATCGCCCGTTGCGGGTAGCGCGTTTCGAAAGGAAGTGCTCGGTCGTGGCGGCAGTCGCGACGCGATGACGAATTTCGTGGCGTTTCGTGGTCGTCCGCCCACGGTAGACGCGCTTTTGCGGCACAATGGCATGACTGCAAATTAGATAGATAGACCAATTACAGCAATTGGCACGCCGGAAAAATTTCAGGAGCTTTGGCATGAAGATGTGTGTTTCGTTACCAGCGATCTCAGCGATCGCACTTTCTCTCGCTCTGGTGAGTTCCGCTTCCGCGCAACAGGTCTATCGCTGGGTCGACGCCAGTGGTCGCGTGCAATATTCTGACCAACCTCCGCCCGCCGGCACTAAAGGCGTGGAGGAAAAAAACGTCAGTGGCAGTTCTATTCAGAACAACGAACTTTCGCTCGTCGCTCAGGATGCGCAAAAGAAAAATCCGGTCACGGTTTACCTCAGTGAATGCGGTGAATCGTGCGACGCCGCAAAGGCGTACCTGAACAAGCGCGGTATTCCACACACGGTTGTCGATCCTACGCGCACCATCGAATTGAACAAGAAATTCAAGGAAGAAACCGGCGGCACCGTCGTTCCCGTGATCAAGATTGGCGAAAAGCGCCTATCGGGCTGGAGCGAATCTGCGTGGTCCGGCGCGCTCGACGCAGCAGGCTATCCGAAGACGCCTCCGTTCTCCAAACCAAAACCAGTTGAAGATCGCGCTGGTATGGATGCGCCTGCGTCGAAAGCGCCAGCGGCAGACGCCGACAAGGCAAAAGCCACGCCTGCTAAAGGCTAGTTGCCGTCGTGACGTTGAAGATCACCACGTGGAACGTCAATTCACTGACCGCTCGCCTCGCACGCGCTGAGGCGTGGCTACGCGCTAACCAATCGGATGTTTTGTGCTTGCAGGAACTGAAGCTCGAAACGCATAAATTCCCCCACGAAACGTTTGCAGCGCTCGGTTATCGCGCTGCCGTGTATGGTCAAAAGACCTACAACGGCGTTGCCATTCTCGCAAAGAATACATTGCCCGAATTCACCGATGTGTTGATGGGCGTGCCGGGATTCGCCGACGAGCAGTGCCGCGCGATTGCGGTCACGATAGGTGATTTGCGTGTGATCGACCTCTACGTGGTTAACGGTCAGACCGTTGATTCCGACAAGTATCAATACAAGCTGCGCTGGCTAGATGGCGTGAGCGCATGGCTGGCCGAAGAGCGCGTCAAGTACGAAAAACTCGTGGTGGTCGGCGACTTTAATATCGCGCCGACGGATGCCGACGTTCATGACCCTGCGCTGTGGGCCGGTCAGGTGCTCTGCACCGACAAGGAGCGTGCTGCGTACGAGCATTGGGTCAGTCTCGGCTTGGTCGATTGCTTCCGCAAATTCGATCATCCACCGAAGACCTTCACCTGGTGGGATTACCGCATGCTGGGCTTCCCGAAAAATCTCGGTATGCGCATCGATCACATCCTCGCATCGCCCGCAGTCGCCGACACTTGCACGGCCTGTGTGATTGATCGCAACGAGCGTAAAGGCGAGAAGCCGTCGGATCATGCGCCGGTGACCGCGAGCTTTGAACTTTGAGTTGAAATTGTGGGAGCGGCTTTAGCCGCGATGAACGGTGCCGTTACCCTTCGCGCCTAAAGCCGCTCCCACATTGCGACATGCGCATGGAGCTGCTACCAGCGCCTGCATTGTGACCGCAGAATGAAAGTCATCGTTCTCGGTGCTGGCCTGATCGGCGTCGCCACCGCGTACTACCTGTGGCGCGATGGTCACGAAGTCGAAGTCATCGACGAACAGGCGCAACCCGCAAGCGTGACAAGTTACGCCAACGCGTGTCTGATTTCATCATCCAGAGCGCTGCCGTGGCCCACGCCGGCCGCCGCAAAAACCGTGTGGCGCGCGCTGACTGATTCATCCGCGCCGATGCGCATCACCAAGCCCTTCGATCCTGCGCTCTGGCGCTGGGGGCGCGAGTTCATGTCGTATGCGAACGCGCACGACTACAAGCGCCTGACGCGTGCGAAGCTTTCATTCGCCCGCTTTTGCCAAACCGAACTCGAAGCGACCTTGCAGGACACCGGCGTCGATTGTGGTTATCAGCGCGATGGTTTGCTCTATGTCTGTCGTAGTGACGCTACGATGACTGCGGCGCGTGGGCGCGCTGCGCTGGTTGCTGCGCACCGTTACGAGATGCGCGTGCTTACGCGCGACGAGGTGATCGCATTGGAGCCGTCGCTTTCGTCATCAACCGTCGTCGGCGGCACGCTAGCGGTGAGCGACGCGCAAGGTGATTCACGCGCGTTCACACGAGCTTTGGCGAAGTGGCTCACGGACCAGCAGCAACGTCCCGTGCGGTTCACATTTGGCGCAAGAGCGGAGGCTCGCATGACGGGAGGCGGTCGTTCATGTCGAATTTATGGACCGAATGGTGAGCTTGGTGCTGACGCTTATGTCGTCGCGCTCGGACCGAAAACTCGTGCCTTTGCAAACTCGGGCTGGCGGGTGACTGGACGTATCCCAATCTATCCGGTCAAGGGCTACTCGGCCACAGTGCCGGTGAAAGACGCGTCGCGCGCTCCTCAACGCGGCGGCATTTGCGAGGACTCGCTGATTGCCTATTGCCCGCTAAACACCGCCCTCGGGCCGGTCATACGCATCACGACCGGTGCCGTCTTCGCGGGTGATGACAACGGGTTCGCCGACGCTGATTTCGCGCCGCATCGCGAGCATTTTGAAGCACTGTTTCCCGGCGCACTCGATTGGTCAAGCCCGGCGGTTGAGCATTGGGCCTGTCAGCGCCCGATGACACCTTCGTCGCTACCAATAATTCAACAAGACCCTTACTATGATCGGCTCTACTGGAACTGCGGCCAGGGTCACATTGGCTGGACGATGAGCTGTGGTTCGGGGCGAGTGATGGCCGATTTGATTGCGGGCCGCACGCCGTCATTTGACCTGTCGGATATGCAGCAACTTTAGCGTGAAATCTGGGCTACGCTGGGGCTAGATCGTCAAATCAACGAAAGTCGATAAGCAGCTATATCTGCTGTTAGCCCCGATGAAATAGAGCTTTCAGCGAAAAGCTATTGCTTAGTTTTGCTTTGGCATGGGAATTGGTCGCGGGCTTGGAATCCACGGCCGATAGCCGTAATACGGATACGGCCACCACATTGGCGGCGGTTCAATCACGTAGGAAACAGTGGGCCTCGGCTCGATGATCTCGAATGCCAGAAACTGGTTCAACTGGCTGGCGCGGAAGTTGTCGTCGCTGACGAACACGAGCGTGCGGTTGCCATTGGGCAAACGCGGGCCGAAGGTCATGCCCTCGGTGTTGTCGAGTTTCTTCAATTTCAGGCTGTCGAAATTGACGAGCAGGCGCTTGGTGGCAGGCGTGTAATTACCGTCGCGCAGCACCGGCACCGCCAGCACGTCGCTGCCATCGCGCGTATCGATCAGATACAGTCGCAGTGAGTTGCCTGGCCCCGGCGAATAGCTGCGCTCCAGCACCAGCATGCGGAATTGATCGAGCATCAGAATTTCGGGGATGCCGTTATCGGCGTCACCCTTCGCGGTGGGCTTGAGTGGAACCGCGTCGGGAATGTAGGCAATCTGGCGAATCGCGTTTCCGGAGTTGGCGTGATAGAGCGTGATGCGCAACGGACCACCCGCTTTGTCGACTGTTGGTGGCTGGCCGTCTTCAAAACGCGCTGTTTCCATCGACACCCAGAACGCCTTGCCATCCGGCGTCAGCGTCATGCCCTCGAAGGTCAGATTGTCGCGCGGGCCGCTGTCGCCGGGTTGCATGCGAAACATGGGCAGCGTCGGCATGTCGCGAATGAAAGTGCCGTCCAGTTTGATCTCGCGCACCGATGGATCAATGCTGAGCGTCTTGTCGCCCTCGCTAGTCCAGAACAGCGTATCAGTGTCGGCACGATAGCGAATCGACTCGGGATCGGGAACGTCCTTTGCCCCCGACTTCTCGCTGCCATAATCGGTGCCGTCGGGACGCTTCAGCGTCACCACCGAGGTGATCTGGGGCACTTTGATTTCTTTGCCTGTAATCGCGATTTTGGCGGTATAGAAGCGCGCAGGGCTGTACTCTGAACGATCATCGGAGAGCAGGTAATACTGATCGCGCGCTTCGTCGTAATCGATGCCAGAAATGCCGCCGAAGATCGTGCCGCCGACGGCCATCCGGTGTGGCACAACCGCTTCACCGATGAAACGCAGCGACACGCCCGTGGCGTTCGGTACGTCTGTGTTTGAACCAGGAGCGTTGGCACAACCGGTCAAGAACAGCGAAGACAGGGCGCATAGGGCTGGAACGAAAAATTGACGCATCACGTTCTGGGCAGCGTTGTTAACGAGGGCAATTTTGACACTTCGGCGGTCTACTTGGGCGGCTTGGCGTCACGCAGTCGCTCGCGCCACCACGCCAGCGCACGCCCGCGATTACCACTCTTCCAGGCGATCACGACGTTGCCCGGGGGCTTGGGCTCCGCCACTTCTTTCACGATCAGCGATTTATCTTTGAGATATGGACGTGCGAACCAGCTCGCCAGATAGCCTGCGCCGAGCGCCTGAACCTGTGCTTCCACCTTCGCCTGCATCGAAGGCACGACCAGAATGTCCTGCTCCGAAAGCAGGCCGCTCGTCCGCAGCGGCAAGTGACGCGCGCTGTCGCCTACGGCGATGGCACGATGCAATTTCAATACTTCTTCCGGGATCGGCGCTTTCGCCTGGGCCAGCGGATGTTTGGGCGATACGCAAAAGTCAAAGTCGAGCGCGAACAGCGGTTGCGTGCTGATGCCCATCCCGTTTGGCGGGTCGCTGCTGGCCCCTATCACGAGGTCAGCGCGGCCGTCGAGCAGGGCGTCCCAGGTGCCCGCCAACGTCTCTTCGTTGATGCGCAATTTGGCTGAACAAGCGTCGCTGAAATACGCTTCAACGTGCGACTGCAACCAGCGCCACGGCAGGATGCCGTCAAGCGCGATTCGTAGCTCAAGTTCCCAGCCTTTGGCAGATTGCGCGATCTGCGATTGCAGCAAATCGGCGCGTGCCAGCAACTCGCGCCCCTGTTCCAGCAACATCTGGCCGACGGGCGTCAATTCCGCCCGGTAGCCGCGCCGATCAAAGATCAGCGTATCGAGATCATCTTCCAGTTTGCGCACGGCATACGTGACCGAAGAAGGCACTCGGCCCAACGCTTCTGCGGCGCGCCCGAAGCTGCCAAGCCTCGCAATGGCGTCCAGAATTTCCAGCGATTCGAGCGTTAATTTCAACATAGTCAGTATTTTTGAACAAGTGTGTCAGTTAAGCAAGGTTGTCTACGTTGTTTGTCGCGTCCATAATTCGTTCTGTACCAACCGTAACCCGAAAGGAAATCATCATGTTGACACTCAGAAAATCCGAAGATCGCGGCCAAGCCGACCACGGTTGGTTGCAAAGCCGATTCAGCTTCTCGTTTGCTGAATATCAGGACGACAAGCATGTGCATTTCGGGCCGCTGCGTGTGATCAATGACGACTACATCTCACCGGGCCAGGGTTTTGGCACGCATGGCCACAAAGACATGGAAATCGTCACCTACGTGCTCGAAGGCGCGGTGGCGCACAAGGATTCGCTCGGCAACGAAGGCAATATCGTGCCCGGTGAAGTGCAGCGCATGAGCGCGGGCACGGGCATCCGGCACAGCGAATTCAATCCGAACGCCGATCAGCGCACACATCTCCTGCAAATCTGGATCATCCCGGATCGCACCGGTAGCTCGCCTTCGTACGAACAGAAGTTCTACGAAGCAGTGGACAAGCGCGGCAAATTGCGCCTCGTCGCTTCACCGGATGGCGCGAGCGGCTCGGTGACGATTCAGCAGAATGCGCTGATGTTCGCTGGTTTATTCGATGGTGATGAGTCCGCGACGCACGATTTGGCGGCCGGTCGTCAGGCCTATGTTCACGTCGCTCGCGGCTCGGTCATCGTTAACGGCACCGCATTGTCAGAGGGCGACGCTGTCATGATCGAAAAAGAATCGCGCGTCAGCATCAGCGGCGGCGACGAAGCCGAAGTGTTGCTGTTCGATCTCGGTCAGCTTCAATAATTTCCCTACTCCTACACTTTTTTTCATCCACTCAGGAATCATCATGGCATCAGTTGCAATCGTTTATCACTCCGGCTACGGCCACACCAAGGCCGTCGCGGAGGCCGTGCAGAAGGGCGCAGCCAGCGTCGCTGGCACCACCGTGCATCTCATCAGCGTCGCCGATGCGGACGCGAACTGGGACACGCTGGCCGCTGCCGACGCCATCATTTTCGGCGCGCCGACGTACATGGGTGCAGCCTCGGCGGAAATGAAAAAATTCATGGAAGCCAGCGCCAAGGTTTGGTTCACCCAGGGCTGGAAAGACAAGCTGGCTGCGGGTTTCACCGTGTCCGGCGCATATTCGGGCGACAAACTGGCTACGCTGCAACAGCTCATGATTTTTGCCGGACAACACACGATGTTGTGGGCACCGCTGGGTCAGATGCCGGGCTTTAATAACAGCAAAGGCAGCGTTGACGACTTGAACCGCGTTGGCTCCTACAGCGGCCTGATGGTGCAGGCAAATATTGATCAGGGCGTTGAGGGCATCGCCGCCAGTGACTTCAAAACGTCAGAAGTGTTTGGCGCTCGCATCGCTGCGCTGGCGGTCAAATTGGCGGGCTAAGTCATTCTTTTTAGCCATTAACTTTATTGCGCAATGACGTTTGCACGGGGGCTGACGCTTAATAATGGCATAAGTTGACTTATTGGCTTTTAGCCGCTTAGCCCATTTAAGCGCAGGGGTTTAGAGAAAAGCTGATGGTAACTACTTGGGCGTTGTTGTTGTCGTTGTTGTCGTTGTTGCCGTCGTTGCCGTCGTTGCCGTCGTTGCCGATGTTGGCACCAGCTTGATGACGCCACAGCTCACGCGAGTACCTGCGTTGCCGAGCGGTTGCGACACGTAATCGTCTGGATTGCGCGTAATAACGATCGGCAGACCCATCACGCTGTACTTGTCGGAGCCCAGCGAAATGGTATCCACTTCCTGGCGCGTGGTTCCGACGCCGGCGGCGTCGGTCTTGATGTTGAACATGGCGCCAGCGTGGCGCAATATGTACGACGGATCGCCATGCGGATTGCCGTCAGGATTGAAATGCGCACCCGTTCCCGCCCCGTTACCCGAACAGTCGGGCACGGTATGAATGTGAAATCCATGCTCTGAAAACGGCTTGAGCCCGTTGATCTCCGCCTTGACCAGCACACGATTGGTGCCGACCTGAGTCAATGTCACGGCACCGGTGGGCTTCAGATCGGCAGCGGCGGCAGCGGTCGTGGGCATCATTTCTGCAATCGCGACGATAGGTTTTTTCTCTTCTGACATGCTTTTGCAACCCGCCAGATTTAGCACGGCGAGGGCGGTTAAGGCTGTGCTGGTCGCGATGAAAGATCGTGTCACAGGTGAATCTCCTTGAAATTGGCAGGGCTGTCGTTTCATGCGCCGCATCTCTGCGCCGACGGGTGGAATCGATGGTGTAGAAAGTGACGGTAGCACAGAGGCTGGCGTTGCTACCGTGATTGTTCGCCTTGCTCACACGGGCGCGAACTGCTACGCTCGCGACGCTAAAAGGAGTACCACGCATGACATCGAAATTTACCCAAACCGCATTGGCGATCGGCCTGATTCTGACGCTTGGCGCATGTGCGCAAAACAGCGCCATGTCAACCACCCCGGTCACTTCATTCGCACCCACGGTGCCAATGAAGGTCACGGTGAGCACGCCGAAGCTCGCCGCCGGTTACGAAAAAGTCCCCGCAGCACCGGGCGCGACTCTGTATTTCATCAACCTGAAAAACGGTGACAGTGTTGCCTCGCCGGTTACGGTTCAATTCGGGCTGAGCGGCATGGGCGTTGCGCCTGCGGGCGTCGAAAAAGCGGGCACCGGCCATCATCATCTGCTGATTGATGTCGACTCTCTCGATGTCAACTCGCCGATTCCGAACAGCGATAGCACTCGCCATTTTGGTTTGGGGCAGACGGAAGTGACATTGCCGATGACGACGGGCAAACATACGCTGCAATTGCTGCTGGCCGATCAAAACCACATCCCGCATCACCCCCCGGTGATGAGCGAGCGGATTACCATCAACGTCAGGTAATCGTTGATTGCGGTGAAGTAATTTTCGGGAATGCAGGAGGGCGCGAGCCGCCCTATTTCCGAATCTGAAACACCGCTGTCTCGCCGCGCACATTCGGCAAAAACGTAATCGCGCGACCACCGGCCAGCGCGACGCGACGTTCTACCGTGATGCCCTTGTCGGCACAAAACACGTCGAAGTCGGTGATCGTTGAAAAGTGCACGTTGGGCGTGTCGTACCACTGATAGGGCAGCCGCTTCGACACCGGCATCCGGCCGCCGACACCCAGCTGCCAGCGGACGGACCAATGCCCGAAATTCGGCAGCGTCACAATCGCGCTTTTGCCCACGCGCAACACTTCACGCACCAGCGCCTCGGTGTGCCGCGTCGCCTGCAACGTCTGCGACAAAATCACCACGTCGAACGCGCCATCAGCAAACAGGTTGAGGCCGCTTTCGATATTGCCTTGCAGGACGTTGAGCCCGCGATTTAGGCAGGCCAGCACCGCGCTATCTTCAATCTCGACGCCGTAGCCAATGCTGCCGCGCTCACGCTTCAGCCGCGCCAGCAACTCACCGTCGCCGCAGCCAAGATCGAGTACCGATGCGCCTTGCGGCACCCAGTTGGTGACCACGTCAAAGTCGGGGCGGACATAGGCAGCGCTCATACTTTGATCCCCTCGAAGGTGGAGCGCAAGAGCGCGTGGTACTGCGGGATCGGCATGAGGAATGAGTCGTGGCCCTCCACCGATTCAATTTCTGCGAAGCTGACATCGTGTTTGTTAGCCAGCAGCGCTCGCACAATTTCTTTCGAGCGCGCTGGCGAAAAACGCCAGTCGCTGGTGAAGGCTGCGATGAAAAATTTCGCCTTGCTTTTGGCAAATGCCGCGCTCAAATTATCGTCAAACGCCCGCGCCGGATCGAAATAATCGAGCGCTCGCGTCATCAGCAAATACGTGTTCGCATCAAAGTATCCAGCGAACTTGTCGCCCTGATAACGCAGATAACTCTCCACCTCAAATTCTGCTTCGAAACCGAATTGATAGTCCTCGCCTTTCAGCACACGGCCAAACTTTTCGCCCATCAAATCGTCGGACAAATAGGTGAGATGACCGAGCATGCGCGACAGTCGCAAACCGCGCTTCGGCACGACACCATGCGCGTAAAAATTGCCGTCGTGAAAATCAGGATCGGTGCGAATGGCCTGCCGCGCGACTTCGTTGAAGCCGATATTTTCGGCAGAGAGCTTTGGCGCAGCAGCGATGGCCAGCACGTTGCGAACGCGTTCCGGGAAATCAATCGCCCACTGCATCGCCTGCATGCCGCCGAGCGAGCCGCCGAGAATGGCCGCGAAGGACTCGATGCCGAAATGGTCGGCCAATTGAACCTGCGTGCGTACCCAATCGGGCACCGTCACAATCGGAAATTCATTTCCGAATGGCTTGTCGGTCGCCGGGTTGAAAGTGCCCGGCCCGGTCGAGCCATGACAACCGCCCAGATTATTCACGCCAATGATAAAAAATTTGCGGGTATCCAGCGGTCGACCCGGACCGATCAGGTTGTCCCACCAGCCTTCGGATTTTGAAGGATCCGGCGCATCCTTGTAGAAACCGGCAACGTGGTGATGCCCGGATAACGCGTGGCAAACAAGTACAGCGTTGGACCGCGAAGCATTGAGCTCACCGTAGGTTTCCACCATCAGGTCAAAACGGGGAAGCGTCGCCCCCGAGACGAAATTAAGCGGAGTTTCGAACGCAATTTTTTGCGGCGTGACGTATCCGACCGAGTCAGTAGCTATATCCATAAGGGCACTTCTAATAATTCATTTGTGGCGCGCATTGTGTCGTCGCGCGGTGCTCGCGCATTTGCCAAAATGCGCTCACGTACCAGCGCGGTAACGAAGGTTGCTGGCTCCGGGCTCCTAACACTGCATCCCCAAAAAATGAATTATTAGAGATGCCCACAAATCATTAGCAACAAAAAAGCCCGGGAGCCAAATACCGTGAGGTGGGCTTGCGGGCTTGTCGTGAGACGAATAGAGGAGTCTGCTCTGACGTCGCTTTAGCAATTTTGATCACAGTTGGTACTGCAATCTCGCCCGCAAGCTGTTTCTTTCAAATCGGCGATGCTCAATGATAACCATTCCTTACGGCGATGGCGAATCAATGTGTTTTTGTCGGAGTGGATGTGTGCGACCCGACATGAGCATGTAGCCAACGGCGGTCGCGGTTGCCAATCCATGTTTCAAGAATGAGGTCGGATGGAATCCCGGCGCGAACCCAAGTTTTCACGAGCTGCCGTCTGACCGATGGGGCGAGTTCGTTTGCGTCGACTCGGCGCGAGTGAATCGTGCTGGCAGGCTCGATGCCGGTCAGCGGTGGATCGGTGGCCCGCATCTGTCGCGGCCTTACGACTACAGGGCCCTCCAAAAATGAATTTTTAGAGGAGCCCTACAGCCGCCCGCCGCCATCCATAGCGATGTCGGCGCCGGTAATGAAGGCTCCAGCGGGTGCCGCTAGCAACGCGGCAACCTCTGCAACCTCTTCCGGCGTCCCCGCGCGGCCCATCGGATTTGCCGACTTCTCGATGCGCGCCCATTCGTCCATGTCCTTGCGCCGAAAGTCGTTGCGCGGCGTCCGGATGAGGCCGGGCGAGATGGTATTAGCCGTGATGCCGCTTGCCGCATGCTGTTTCGCGATGCCGATGACGAGGTTGTGCTGTGCGGCCTTGAGCGCAGCGTAGATCGACAGCTCCGGGTGTGGCCGAACCTGATTGACGCTGCCGATTGCCACGATACGACCGAACCTTTGGCGAACCATCACCGGAATGATCGATTGCAGCAACTCGACGGTTGCATCGAAGTCAATGCGAACCTGTTTGCCAAGCGTTTCAGCGCCGATATTGTCGAACGCCTCGCGCACCTGGACTGACGCGGCATGAACGAAGATGTCGATGTCGCCAAGCGCGGCCATCGCATCGCCGACGACTCGTCCGCCAGAGCCCGGCTGCGCGAGATCGACGTCGATTCGTGCGACGCAGGCTCCTTTGCTACGCAGCTCGTCGTGCAACTGCGCAGCGGCGTCGGGATAGCCCATCGCCGTGTCAACGCTGCTCGCGTGGTGTATGACGATGTCCGCGCCGCGACGTGCGAAAAGCTGCGCGATCGCGCGACCGATGCCGAGGCTGCCGCCGGTGATGAGTACGCGTCGGCCATCAAGGGATAGTGCGTCGTAGAGGCTGGTGTTCATCGTGGATCATGCCGCATCAGCGAGGCTCGCGGAATCGACCGTATCCTGGGCGACGCGGGTCATCAATTCCTGCTTCGCCTTCGTGACGTGCGCGGCGATGATGGACGTCGCCGCATCGGCATCGCGTCGCCGGATTGCCCGGAGTAGATGCTGGTGGTCTGACACCATCGTCTGGAAACGCGCGGGTGCGTAGCCGTATCGTCGCCACAGCGCGGCGTTCAGCACCCAGTAGCGCTTCACCACGGCCAGTGCATCGGGATTGTCGGCCGCGAGATAGATGGCGTGATGCAGTCGGCGGTTCGCGTCGTGCACGGCCGGCGCGTTGCCATCACGCAGATGTGCTTCCAGTTCTTCCTCGATTGCTTCCATCTCGTCGCAGGCCGCATCGCTGCGACGCATCGTGGCGCGGCGCGTCAACATGATTTCGAGTGCACCACGCGTATCGAACATGCATTCGACGAAGTGCGCGTCGACCGGGCGCACACGTGCGCCCCGGTTCGGTTCCGCGAGCAGGAGGCCTTCACCACTGAGTTCGCGGAGCGCTTCACGGACGGGCATGTGACTGATGCCGTAGCGCGCCGCTAGACCATCAATCGTCAGCCGAGATCCGAACGGCAATGCGCCGGACACGATGTCGTCGATGATTCGCTGGCGAAACGCGCCCGTGCTCCGTTTTTCCTTCTGAACCAAGTCAGTCTCGCGATCGGTAGTTGCCGGAAGCACATCGTATCCCAATTGATGGTGAACGGCCGCGGCACGAAGGGGCGGCCTGCTAGAAGGTCTTGCGGACATAAGCGACGCTACGTCCACGCGCCGTGTTGTAGCCGGCGAGATCAGTGTAGAAGGCCCGTTCAGCGTTATTGCCCGCGTAGTAAGCACCGATTTCCAGCCCTTTCATCCAGCCGTCCGGGAGTTGGTATGCGATGCCCAACTTCCAGTCGCCATACGACGCCTTGAACGGTCCAGACCCATCGTTGCTGACGCGCAGATAGCCGTAGTGCGCGATCACCGACAGCCGCGTATCGGCGATCGGATACGCGGCGGACACATCGAGATACCAGGTCCCACGCGATTTATCGCCTCTCGGACGCACGCCGAACGAGTCGTCGCTGACGGTGTACGACCACTTCGCGCTCGCCCATTTCCAGCCCAGCCCTGCGTGAACCTCCCAAGTGTTGAGGTCGAATGCGCCTTTGTTGCGACTGCCGGGAAAATAGTAGTAACGCGTCCCGAGTTCGTATGTCAGGCCAGTGCTGCCTCGCAGTGCCTGCTTGAACCCGCCGTAGAAGTCCCACTCGGCGCGGCCGTTCGAGTACAAGCCGAAGTCGGTGGGCCAACTGACGTTGGATGCCCACGTGCCGGCATAAAAGCCGCTCGCGTGGCGATAGTCGGCTCCGCCCTGAACAGCGGGATCGCCGCTGCTCTGTGAGACGCCGCGAAACACGTAGTCGCTGACTACTCCCAAATTTGCGCTAAGGCCTGCATTGGGTAAATCAGGAGGCGTGGCCATCGTTGTCGCGCTGCTTTGGGCGTACGAAGCACCCGGCATCAGGTTCGCCGCTGCGCAAACCAGCAAAATGCAAAGCATTGATTTATTCATTTCGATTCCTCAGAGCGGACATGTAAGCAGCGCGCCGATCAGGCTCGCGTTATAGAGCAACGTATTCGCCCGGCTTGGGGCGATTTGCAAACCGGTTTGTGCCTTCAGGTGGACCAGGTAGCTGGAGAGCTGCGCGCAGGCTCCCGGGATATTCCCGCTGGCGATTTCAGCGTTCATCGCATTTAGCTGCGCATTGAACGAAATGGCGCGTCCGCCGGAGCCGGTGGACCCCAGTAGGGCGATCTGCTCGTCGATCAGCTCCGAAGGCTGCGCCGGGGTGAACCTGAAGCCCGTCACCGAGTGGGCCGGGAACAGATAGGGGAACGCACCGACGTGCCCGACGTCGATCCGGGTCGGCACGAGGTCGACGAGTCGCGGATTGTCAGGCGTGTTGTAAGAAGTGATCGCCGGGCCGTTGACGGTGAGGATGTCGACCGCGCGGGACCGGATCAAATTCTGTGGATTGAGGGATGCCCCTACATCGATGGTCGCACTTTGGTTGACGACGATGATCCCGATCGTCCCGTCATCCCACTTGGTCGGCAGGACTTGGAGAACCGGCAGTTGGCCCCAGCTCCCTACTTCGAGGGGGTTTTCGACGATGTCGCCCTGAAGCCGCGCTGTCCCCATCGTGCGACTGAAAAGACCAAACACTTTGGCCTGCGGCTCTGCGATGAAAGGAGCGGGGCCTGCGATCATCGAGTTGTCCGAAGCGCCGACGTTCGCGGCACCGGGCGGCAATGGAGTAAACACCCAATCGACCAGACGATGGCGCTGTGCGAAAGGTTGGTTCAGCGCTGCCCACCGCATCACGGCGTTCGCCGTAAATAGCCCTTCGCTCAGGGACAAATGGAAATGCGTCGGGAAGTCGGAGGCGCCGCCCCCGCCCAGATGCCCATACTCGGTGATGATGACCTCGGCTTTAGGTTGATACGGCGCGATCTGGGCCTTCAACGCCGTTACGATAGCCGCCGCGTCGTTGGCCGCCAGCATCAGCATCGGGTGATAGTTGATCAATGGAACTGTCGCGGCGGGTCCCGAGATGTAAGGATGGGACACGATGCAGTCGTACTTCGGTGCGTTCGCGATGAAGTAGGGATCACCGTTGAGTCCGAGTGCGGAGCAGACGCGGGCGTTGGGATTCACCGCCTTGATCGCATCGTAAAACTGAACGAATCCGTCATGCGGCCCCGAATCGTAGGAAACAGTGATCTTCGTTCCGGAAGGCGGAATCGCCCCATTGCTTCCGTCCCCGAAACGAATGGCACCCGATGCGGCATCAAGCGTATAAACCTTGCCCTGTCCAGACAGCGAGCTGACTAGGTTCCACGTTTCGGTGCCGACGGTTACGCTGACGCTTGACGCGACCACTGGCGGATACTGGATAAACAAGGTCTGGCTCGCCGCACCGGTGCTCAACGACCGCGCAGCCGTGAAATCGTTGAACGCCCCGACGGCCTGATTGTTGAAGTGACCGAACCCGCCGAAGGTGTAACGGCACGAACTGGTTGTGCAGTTGCGCGCGATATCGTATGCCGTGGGGGTTCCGCCCAACCAATATGAACCACTATTGGCAGCGATCTCGTTACCCAACTCCCAGTAATCAATAGGATAAGGATCGGGGTGTCCATTCTGAGCCCTGAGCTTGGCGAAGCCGCGAGCGTCGTTGCCCACCTTCGCCGTCATGTACTCGACCCAATCGGCGGCTTCCTGCGCGGTCCCTGTCGCGAAGTTGACTACGATGTTGCCGGACATCTTGTAGGTGTCGAGCATGCGTCCATACTCATCCGGACCGAAGACATTGTCGAACGGCACAGTCGTGGTGCTGGTCTGCCCGATTCGTTGGCTCTGAGGTCCGATCGCGCGCTGCCAGTGAAAAAGATTGCCTACGGTGCCCCCAGGATAGCGGAGCGTAGTAATGCTTGCCTCTCGTAACGCGACATCAAACGAGGGCTCGACCGTAAACGTTTTCAGGTCGAGGGCACCGGCCATTCCGAGCGGCCATACCTCGTTCGCGCCAAGGATCCTTCGATCAATGGGTGCAGCGACGGCCTTCGTGTCGACGTTGATGACGGTCGCCGCCGCGACCGCGCTTGACTGTAGCAACGGCACCGCTGCAACAACCGTGGCAACGCAGGCTCTCCAGATCATTTTCATTTGTTGTTCCTCCTAAGAACGGGTTTTTCCAAGCACGTATGCAGTGCGCAATCGCCGCTCCAGCTACTTCTGGGAAACTGGCCAATTGAGTTATTTGATCAAATGTAATTCTCAATATTCGACGATGTCAAGGCTATTTGCGCTTATGATCCTGACATATGCGAATTATTTGATCAAATAAGCGTTTGACTTCAACAACGGATTCGGATACTTTTCCGCATTGACTAGGAGACCCCATGTACTGCCGATTCATTACAACTGTCGCGTTGGCGACCGCGATTTCGTTGCCGACACACGCCGTCTATCCAGAGCGAGCTGTCGAATTCATCGTCCCGTTTCCCGCAGGCGGCACCCTTGACATCGTCGCTCGGAAGTTCGGCGAAGCGGTGACGGAAGCCATCGGACAGCCGGTGGTCGTTGTCAATCGCGATGGCGGTTCCGGCATCGTCGGCGTCCAATCAGTCGCCAACGCGTCGGCCGACGGCCACACCATCGCATTCACGCCGAACGGTCCGCTGACGGTGCAGCCGTCGTTGCGAAAGACGGCGTTCAGCCTGGCGTCGTTCCGTCCGATCTGTCAGGTGTTCACGTATTCGATCGTGCTCGCCGTCGCCGAGAACAGCCCGATCCTGACGCTCAAGGATTTCATCGCGAAGGCGAAAGGGGGCAACGTCAACTACGCATTCGGCGGCGTCGGGACCGCGCCGCAGTTCGCCGCGCTGCAGCTCTCGCAGGTAGCAGGTGTCAAGTTGCTGGGCGTTCCGTATCGTGGCGACCCGCCCGGCGCGTTGGCGCTCAGGAGCGGCGACGTTCAGTCGGCGATCCTGACCGTCGAGATCGCGCGTCAACAGAAATTCAGGATCCTCGCGGTGTTCGCCGAGCAGCGGATTGCGGCGCTGCCGAATGTCCCGACTGCGCGCGAACAGGGGTACGACGTGATCGCCTCGACGATGGCCGGGCTGGTCGGACCGGCGAAGATGGCGGACGACGCGGCGAAGATGCTCGAAGCAGCATGCGACAAGGCGACGCGTAGTGTGAAATTCGCGGCTGGAATGAAACAGATCGAACAGACCGTCGCGTATCTGCCTGCCTCGGCGTTCTCGGCTGTCCTGGCGAGCGACGCCGAATCGAAGCGCAAGCTGATCGAGTCGAGCGGCATCCGGACGGAGCAGTGATTAGCACTGCGCGTATTGACCGAGTGCAGTGGCAGCAACTGCGGGTGTCGCCTAAGACGGTGTGGAGCTTCATTGAGCTTACCGATGGCGACGGACGCGTCGGCACCGGCGAAGCGACACTTGGCCAGCGCGAACCGCAGATGCGCGACGCGTTGAAGCGTTTCGAGGGCACCGTCATCGGTCGCGTCCCATCCGTCGTCGATCTCGATGCAATCCGATCAGCTGCAGGGGCGATGCCTGAGTTCGCGGTGATCTCGGCGCTCGACCAGGCCGTCTGCGATCTCAACGCGCAGCAGCGAGGGATCAGCGTTGCCGAGTTGCTCGGCACGGTGCTGCGCGAGCGTATCCCGGCCTACGCCAACATCAATCGCGGCATTGCGCAGCGGACGCCGGAAGGCTTTGCGGCGCAGGCGCGGCAAGCGATTGCCGATGGGTTCACGTCGATCAAGATCGCGCCGTTCGACGAAGTCAATCTGTACGGCAAGGCAAACGACGACGCCGCAACATGGAACATCGAACCCGGTCTTGCGCGCATCGCCGCGGTGCGCGATGCGGCGGGCGCTGATGTCGAGCTGATGGTCGATTGCCACTGGCGACTCAATCGCGCCGCCGCAGAAGCGGTGCTCGCGGCGACGGCGTCGCAGCAGCTCTACTGGCTCGAATGTCCGGTGCCTGAGGAGCCCGAACTGTTCGACACCATCAGGCACCTGCGTGTTCAGGCCAACGCGCTCGGCGTGCGACTGGCAGGCTGCGAGCAGATGTCGATGCTGGCCGGATTCCAGCCGTTCCTCGACTCAGACGCCTACGACGCGATGATGCCCGACGCCAAATACGTCGGCGGCTTGCGGGAGATGCTTCGAGTGGGCGAGGCGCTGAAAGCCCGCGGCGTCGCCTTCTCGCCGCACAATCCGAGCGGACCGGTGTGTCACGCGGCGAGTCTTCACGTGTGCGCGGTGTCGTCGGCGTTCACGCGCCTGGAGGTGCAATATGCGGAGACGCCGCTCTTCGACGAAATCGTCGGCGGTGTGCTGCCGCCGGCGGTCGACGGCGCGTTTGCGTTGCCCGCTGGGACGGGACTCGGTGTAAGGCTCGACATCCTGATGGCAAAGACGCTTGCAACGGAAGACGGATTCGCGAGGCACGCCTCGTAAGTTGTTGTAATTCGCATGGCGACTGGTTGCTCAAGCCTTACTGAGACAGATTGCCAATCAGGCGTTGACTAATGATAAATATCACCATCGGCCCCAATGAGAAACCCGACGGAGTAGATAGAGCTGGAGGGCTCCTGTCAGGGCTGTGTTCTCCCTGAGCAACGCGCCACGGCCCACTTCGGGGCGACGACGATCCATTGATCAATGATCTGGATCCAGAATTACAGCGCGTTGAGCCGGAATAACGCTGCCGTGATTTTGTCCGGCTCGTCGGTACGCAAAATCCGATTCGCGACTGCTTCACAATCGGCGATGCTCGACGTCAAAACCCGCTGTTTGATGGTTAATAGCTGCGCCGGATGCATCGAAAAATTGCGCAACCCAAAGCCTAGTAGCAAGCGCGTCAAGCGAAGTTCGCCAGCCATTTCGCCACACAACGCAATCGGCGTATTTGACTTGTTTGCGGAGCGAATGGCTTGCGCGATGAGCTTTAACACAGCCGGGTGCAGCGGATCGTACATGTGCGCGACGGCGTCGTCGGTACGATCAATGGCGAGCGTGTACTGGATCAAATCGTTGGTGCCAATCGACAGGAAATCGAGGCGTTCAGCGAAGTAAGACAGGGACAGCACCGAGGCCGGAATCTCGATCATGCCGCCCACCGGCACATCGTTATCGAATGGAATCCCCAGCGCCACGAGCTCTGCTTTGGCGCGCGCAATGAACCCGAGCGTTTGCGTGATTTCGTGCGCATTCGCGATCATTGGAATCAGGATGCGCAGTCGCCCGTAGGCGCTGGCCCGCAGGATAGCGCGCAGCTGCGTCATGAAAAGTTTCGGCTCGGCCAGACAGAGACGGATCGCACGCAGTCCGAGCGCCGGGTTGTCACTGCGGCGATCACCCAATCCGGGCATGCGCTTGTCGGCACCGAGATCGAACGTGCGAATAGTGACGGGACGGCCCTGCATCCCTTCAACCACTGCACGGTAGGATTCGAATTGTTCGTCTTCGGTCGGCAAATCCTCGCGGTGCATGAAAAGGAATTCAGAGCGGAACAGGCCGACACCGTCGGCGCCGTTTTCGAGGCAGCCGGGAATATCGGACGGCAGCTCGATGTTGGCGTTGAGGTCAATCGGCGTGCCGTCCAGCGTGACCGCACGCGTACTGACCAGACGCTTGAGCTTCTTTCGTTCCAGCAGGTGGCTGCTCTGCTTGTGTTCATATTCGGCGAGCACATGCTGATCAGGGTTGACGATTACCAGACCGCTGTCACCATCAACAATCAAAAGCTCGGATTCGCGCAGCAGGTAACGCGCGTTATGCAGCGCAACCACGGCTGGAATGCCGAGCGAGCGGGCAACGATGGCGGTGTGCGAAGTCGCGCCACCCACGTCGGTGACGAACGCGGCGAATGCGGATTCCTTGAAGTGAATCGCGTCGGCGGGGGACAAATCATGTGCCACCAGCGCGGTCGAGTGATTTGGATTAAGGAGCGGTAACTCACTCGGTTTACCCATCAGCGCCTTGACGATGCGCTCGACGACTTGCACCACGTCGTGGGCTCGCTCACGCAGATACGGATCCTCAAATTGCTCGAACTGTTCGACCAGTTCGTTCATCTTTTGCGTGACTGCCCATTCGGCGTTGCAGCGCAATTCGGCAATCGCGACTTTGGGATCTTTCGCGATGTGCGTATCGGTCAGGATCATCCAGTGGACATCAAGAAACGCGCCGAATTCAGCGGGCGAGTCGTTGCCTTTCATGCGTTCGTGCAAGGCCTCGAATTGGGCTCGCACCGTCGCAAGCGCAGTGTCGAAGCGGAGCAGTTCGGCGTCGACCTGCTCGGGCGCGATGTCGTAGTGCGCGACTTCCAGTGTGGCGTGTGAAACGAGCTGCGCGCGAGCAATCGCAATGCCCGGCGCTGCGGCCACACCGTGCAGCACAAACGAAATTTTGCTGCGAAGTGCGGTGGATGAGAGAGGTTCAGTCATTGCGTTCACGGGTTAATGGTAACCCGTAAATCGCCCGACCGAACCTGTTCTAGACGATCAACTCAGCGGCGTCGCGCTTAGCGGAAGCGATAGGTCAAACCGAGCGACACGAGGTCGTAATTGAGCTTGCCGTTCGAGCGATCAGGATCTGTTCCGCCAAAGCTGAAGTTGCGTCCGACACCGGTCGTGCGTTCCCAGCCCAGCTGCGCGCCTATCGCGGGTGCGATGTCATAACCGAGCCCGACGCCAAAGTGTGGACGCGTTTGATGATCGGTCGGCGCATTGAACGGATCAAGACCGGCTGGTACGGTGTCGTGGCTGTATTTAAGTGAGCTGCGCATCACGCCCACGCGTCCTGAAACCGTCAGCTTAGGCATGACTTCGGCGCTGGCGACGAGGTCGAGCGCGATGCCATCAGCACGCCAGTTGGCTGCATATTGCCGCGTAAAGCTATTAGGCCCGGAGAATTGGTAGGCACCGTTGAATCTGCCGAAATCGACGTAGCTCATTTCGGCTGCGAGATTGCGGTGGAATTGATAGCCGGCGAAGAATTTGCCGCCGTTGTCGCTGCGGTCGCTTCGGATGTTGGAAAGGGCGTTGCCACCGGTCAGGCTCTGTCCTGCACTGGACACTTGTCCATTGAAGTCACCCTGCGCGTTGGTGACGCCGTATGCGCCGCCAATGTAGGCATGAGGCGCAAAAGACTGTGCATTGACGACACCCACTGCTGCGATTGCTGCCGCCGCTGAGAGTAACGTGAACACCGAACCTGTAACCGAGCGTTTGCGCGTGTGCGCTTGACAATTTTTATGCATGATCTCTCCGAGAGTTATTCGCGTCGGACGCCAAAAAAATGCGTCCAGCACTTATAAGACCCGGTAGGGGCGAAAAGTTTCCCGGTTGGCGGTTCCGACGTGTCTTTTCGCTGTCATGTCCAGCGTGGGCGCAAGCGCTCCCCTACACAATCGCTGATCTATTCGGCTTCGATTTTTGCTGTTTTTGTGAGCTGGCCCCAGCGTTTGACTTCGGAGTCAATCAGTTTGGCCAGACCGGCCGCATCGCTGGGATCGAGGTCAAATCCACCCGCGTTTAACTTTTGCTTGACCTCAGGCAGCGCCAATACTTTCAGCAGCGCAGCGGAGAGTTTTGCTGTGACCTCTTTCGGCATATTCGCCGGGCCGACGAGCGCGAACCACGGCACCAGTTCATAGCCTGGAACCTGCTCGGTGATCGCTGGCAAATCAGGCAATGCTGCGGAACGCTTGAGGCTGGTGACACCGAAGGCTTTGACCTTGCCGCCCCTGATCTGCGCCTGTGCGTTGCCTAGATCAGCGAATACGACTTCGATCGATCCACCGAGCATGTCGGTGATCGCGGGCGGGATGCCTTTGTACGGAATCATCTGCATATCGCCGTGAATCATCGAGCCGAACAGCGAGCCGGACACCCATGAGCCCGATGAGCCCTGACCGAAGCGAACCTTGCCCGGATTGGCTTTGACGTAGGCGATGAAGCTCTTCAAATCCGTCGCTGGCACTTTGTCATTGGTGATCAGCACAAACGGCGTCGTGGCGATTTTACCGATGGGCGTGAAGTCTTTTGCCGGGTCGTACGGCACCTTTTTCAGCAGACTCACGACGGCGGCCTGGGTCGTGCTGGTGGTGACCATCAGCGTGTAGCCGTCCGGCGCGGCGTTCTTCACTTCTGTTGCGCCAATTGTGCCCTGCGCGCCCGCCTTGTTGTCGACAACGATGGATTGTCCAAGCTCTTTGCCCATGACGTCGGCGAGCTGGCGCGCCACCACGTCGGTGGCGCTTCCGGCTGGGAAGGGTACGAGGAATTTGATCGGTTTGGTCGGGTAAGTCTGCGCGAATGTGACTGCGGCGGCGAGCATAGAGCAAGCAGCGATAAGCGGGGAAAGTCGCATGGAAAATGCCTTTAAGAGAACGCGCCGAGGCGCTTCGGTGCGTTGATCGGGTGGAAAAGTCTGCTCACATTGTAGAAACGATGCAAATTTCGACATCATCATCAACCCGATTGCGCCTTATGGCTTTTCGATAAAAGCACCCGCGCACGGGGGTTGGGTCGCCAATAATTAAATAGTCGACTTGTCATTAAATTGACAGCCAGCCCCCGCAATATGGGAGCTGATCTTAGAAAGCTAAGTATCCCGTGAAGCGAATGAATAAATTTTGGAAGACGCTTCCATAATATGGAATTCTCGTTAGAATGGCTTTTATGACGTGCGATTAACGCACCTTTTTTATTGTGCAATGCACACACGCGACAATGACGATGAGGCGTCGCGTGACAGTGCGCTATGCACGTGAACGGCACCCGAAAACTGTAAGGAGGAGTGACATGCAGAACCCATCAGGTCCGAGCGATCTTGACCCTAAAGAAACCAGTGACTGGCTCGATTCGCTCGATAGCGTGATCGCAAATGAAGGCTACGAACGCGCGCATTACCTGTTGGAGGCGCTGTTCGACAAAGCGCGTCGCACCGGTGGTAATGCGCCGTTCTCGCCCAACACCGCCTACCTGAACACTATCCCGACGCATCTGGAGGCGAAGAGCCCGGGCGACCATGAGATGGAGCACAAGCTGCGTAGCTACGTGCGCTGGAACGCGGCGATGATGGTGCTGCGCGGTGGCAAAAAAGATTTGGAACTGGGTGGTCACATTTCGTCATTCGCGTCCGCTGCGACGCTGTACGACGTCGGCTTCAATCATTTCTGGCACGCGCCGTCCGCCGATCATGGTGGCGATCTGGTGTACGTTCAGGGTCACAGCTCGCCGGGCGTTTACGCACGCGCTTTCATGCTTGATCGGCTGTCGCAGGAACAGATGGATAACTTCCGCCAGGAGGTTGATGGCAAGGGCATTCCGAGCTATCCGCACCCGTGGCTGATGCCGGACTTCTGGCAGATGCCAACCGTGTCGATGGGCCTCGGCCCGTTGATGGGTATTTATCAGGCGCGCTTCCTCAAATATTTGCATGCGCGCGGTCTCGCCAACACTGAAGGCCGCAAGGTCTGGGTGTTTTGTGGTGACGGCGAAATGGACGAACCGGAATCGCTCGGCGCGATCAGCATGGCGGGTCGCGAAAAGCTCGACAACCTGGTGTTTGTTATCAACTGCAACTTGCAGCGGCTGGACGGACCCGTACGTGGCAACGGCAAGATCATTCAGGAGCTTGAAGGCGACTTCCGTGGCTCCGGCTGGAACGTGCTCAAGCTCATCTGGGGCGGCTATTGGGATCAACTGCTGGCGCGCGACAAAGACGGCCTGCTCGTCAAGCGCATGGAAGAAGTGGTCGATGGTGAATATCAGGTGATGAAGGCGCGCGACGGTGCTTACGTTCGCGAAAACTTCTTCGGCAAATATCCGCAGTTGCGCGAGATGGTTGCCAATATGTCGGACGACGACGTGTGGCGTTTGAACCGTGGCGGCCATGATCCGCACAAGATTTATGCGGCTTACGATTCGGCTGTTAAGCACAAGGGTCAGCCGACCGTGATCCTCGCCAAAACGGTGAAGGGCTATGGCATGGGCAATAGCGGCGAGGGCCTCAACATCGCGCATCAGGCCAAGAAGATGGATATCGAATCCTTGAAGCAGATGCGAGATCGCTTCGGCATTCCGGTCAAGGACGAAGACCTCGCGAGTTACCCGTATTACAAACCCGCTGCGGATTCGCCCGAGATCAAGTACATGCGTGGCCGTCGCGAGTCGCTTGGCGGCTATCTGCCACAGCGTCGTATGAAAAGCGTGTCGCTGCCAACGCCAGAACTCTCAGCGTTTGAGGCGCAACTCAAGGGCTCCGGCGAGCGCGAAATCTCGACCACGATGGCCTTCGTTCGTATTCTGAACACGCTGGTTAAAGACAAAAATATTGGCCGCAATGTCGTGCCTATCGTGCCAGATGAATCGCGCACTTTCGGCATGGAAGGCATGTTCCGCCAGCTCGGCATCTGGAACCAGCAGGGCCAGAACTACGCGCCGGTCGATGCCGACCAACTCATGTTCTACAAAGAGGCCAAAGACGGCCAGATTCTGCAGGAAGGCATCAACGAGCCCGGCGCAATGGCCGACTGGATCGCAGCGGCCACGAGCTACAGCAATAACAACGTGCCGATGTTGCCGGTCTACATTTTCTATTCGATGTTTGGCGTGCAACGCATCGGCGATCTGTGCTGGGCAGCGGGTGACATGCGCGCGCGAGGCCTGCTCGTTGGCGGCACGGCTGGCCGCACCACATTGAACGGTGAAGGTCTGCAACACGAAGACGGTCACTCGCATGTGTGGTTCAGCGCGATCCCGAACGTGCGCACGTACGACCCGACGTTCTCCTACGAAGTCGCCGTTATCACGCAGCACGCCGTGAAAGGCATGCTCACTGATCAGAAGGATGAGTACTACTACCTGACCGTGATGAATGAAAATTACACGCATCCGGATATGCCGGTGGGTGCCGAGGCGAACATCATCAAAGGGATGTATCTGTTCAAAGAAGGCGGCAAGGACAAGAAAAAAGGCATGCGCGTTCAGCTCACCGGCTCGGGCACCATCTTCCGCGAAGTCATCGCTGCGGCGGATTTGCTGCGCGACGACTGGGGCGTTGAATCCGACATCTGGAGCGCACCTAGTTTCAACGAATTGCGTCGCGACGGCATCGATTGCGAACGCTGGAACCTGCTGCATCCAATGGACGAACCGCGCGTGCCGCACGTCGCGGCCTGCGTCAATTCGAAGGCAGGCCCGCTGATTGCCGCGACCGACTACATGCGTATTTACGCGGACAGTGTGCGTCCGTACATCAAGAAAACATTCAAGGTGCTCGGCACCGACGGCTTCGGTCGTTCGGACAGTCGTGACAACCTGCGGCGGTTCTTCGAAGTGAATCGTTTCTACGTCACGCTCGCTGCGCTCACCGCGCTGGCGGAAGATGGCGTGATCGAGCGCAAGGTGCTCGCCGAGGCCATCAAAAAGTACGGCATCGATCCGAACAAACCCAATCCAACAACGGTTTAAGGAGCGGGAAAGATCATGGCAAAGCAAGAATTGAAAGTCCCGGACGTCGGTGACTACAAAGATATTCCGGTCATCGAAATATTGGTGAAAGTTGGCGACGTCGTGGCGAAGGAGCAATCGCTCGTCACCCTCGAATCCGACAAGGCCACGATGGAGGTGCCCGCCGACACGGCGGGTACGGTGGTCGAACTGCGCGTAAAGTTGGGCGACAAGGTCAGCGAAGGCACAGTGGTGGCAGTGATTGATACGGGCGCTTCGGCCCCTGCGGCAGGTCTAGCGCCGCAACCTGAACCCGCAAAAGCGGCGGCGGCGCCAGCACCTGCGGCTGGCGGTGGTGCGGTCGATGTGAAGGTGCCCGATATAGGCGACTACAAAGACATTCCTGTTATCGAAATCCTAGTGAAAATCGGCGACACGGTCAAAGTCGAACAGTCCCTCGTGACGCTCGAATCAGACAAGGCGACGATGGAGGTTCCGTCGTCAGTGGCGGGCGTTGTCAAGGCGATCAAAGTGAGTCTCGGCGACAAAGTTTCCGAGGGCTCGGTCGTTGTAGTGGTTGAATCGGTGGGTGCTACAAGCGCTGCTAGTTCGACCCCATCTCCCCTCGCGGGAGAGGGCGGGGGTGAGGGGGCTGGGGGCATAAAAGCCACAGTAGCTGGTCCGCCACCGTCACCCTCACCCCAACCCTCTCCCGTCAAGGGAGAGGGGGCAAACCCCGCGCCCACGGGTGCCATCAACGAAGCTAATTTCAGTAAAGCGCACGCCTCGCCATCGATCCGAAAGATTGCGCGCGAACTTGGCGTGGATTTGGGGCGAGTGAAACCCACAGGCCCAAAAAACCGCGTCATGCTTGAAGACGTCCGCGCGTTCGTGAAAGGCGTGATGAGTGCGCTTCCGACCGCTGCAACTGGCGTGGGTGGTGGCGATAGTGGCGCTGCGCTTGGCTTGTTGCCGTGGCCAAAAGTGGATTTCGCGAAGTTCGGCGCGATAGAAGCCAAACCGCTGTCACGCATCAAGAAAATCTCGGGCGCGAATTTGCATCGCAACTGGGTGATGATTCCGCACGTCACCAATCACGACGAATGCGATATCACCGATCTCGAAGCGCTGCGTGTGCAGCTCAACACTGAGAATGCGAAGTCGGGTACCAAGGTCACGATGCTCGCATTCGTGATCAAAGCCTGTGTCGCTGCGTTGCAAAAGTTCCCGGATTTCAACGCATCGCTCGACGGTGACAACCTCGTCTACAAGAAGTATTTCAACATAGGCTTCGCGGCCGACACGCCGAACGGGCTCGTCGTTCCAGTCTTAAAAAATGCCGATCAAAAAGGCATCATGCAGATCGCCAAAGAGATGGGTGAACTTTCGCTCAAGGCGCGTGAAGGCAAGCTCGGCCCGGCCGACATGCAGGGCGGCTGCTTCTCGATCAGCTCGCTCGGCGGCATTGGCGGCACGGCGTTTTCGCCCATCATCAACGCGCCGGAAGTAGCGATCCTTGGGCTGTCGCGCGGCGAAATCAAGCCTAAATGGAATGGCAAAGAGTTCACACCCAAGCTCATGTTGCCGCTGTCGCTGTCGTACGATCATCGCGTCATCGATGGTGCAACGGCTGCGCGATTCAACGCGTATCTCGGCTCGTTGCTCTCGGATTTCCGCAGGGTGGCGCTATGAGTCAGGTTGAACTCAAAGTCCCCGATATCGGCGATTTCAAAGACATTCCCGTCATTGAAATTCTAGTGAAAGTGGGCGACACCGTTGCGCTTGAGCAATCCGTCGTCACACTCGAATCCGACAAAGCCACGATGGAAGTGCCTGCCGATACAGCGGGCGTCGTGAAGGAAATTCGCGTCAAACTCGGCGATAAGGTGTCGCAGGGCGTGGTGGTTGCCGTCATCGAGGCGGCGGCTGCCGGTTCTGCTCCCTCTCTCCTCGCGGGAGCGGGCGGGGGTGAGGGGGCTGGTGGCGTCAAGGCCAACGCGGTTACTCCGCAACCGTCACCCTCACCCCAACCCTCTCCCGTCAAGGGAGAGGGGGCCAAACCAGCAAGCGCTTACGCGGGCAAAGCCGACATCGAATGTGAAATGCTCGTACTCGGCGCGGGTCCCGGTGGCTATAGCGCCGCTTTTCGGTCCGCTGACCTTGGCATGAAGACTGTACTCATCGAGCGCTACGCCACGCTCGGTGGCGTGTGCCTCAACGTCGGTTGCATTCCATCCAAAGCGCTGTTGCACACTGCTGCCGTAATGGAAGAAGTCAAAGCGCTCGGCAAACACGGCATCAGCTACGGCGAACCGACGATTGAAATTGGCAAGCTGCGCGAGTTCAAAGAAGGCGTGATCAAAAAACTCACCGGTGGCCTCGCGGGCATGGCGAAGGCGCGCAAAGTGGACGTCGTGCGTGGTGTCGGGAAATTCCTCGACGCCAATCATGTCGAAGTTGAAATGACGAGCGGCACATCGTGGGACATGACGGGCGAGAAAAAAGTCGTCAAGTTCCAGAAGTGCGTCATCGCCGCGGGCTCGCAGGCCGTGAAGCTCCCCTTCATGCCGGAAGACCCGCGCGTGGTGGACTCCACGGGTGCGCTGCTGCTCAACGTCAAACCCGACCGCATGCTGGTGATCGGCGGCGGCATCATCGGCCTTGAAATGGCCACGGTGTACTCGTCGCTCGGCGCACGCATTGACGTCGTTGAGATGCTCGATCACGTGATGGCTGGCGCAGATCGCGACCTCGTTAAAGTGTGGGAAAAGCACAATGCGCCGCGCTTCGACAACATGATGTTGAAGACGAAAACGGTGAGCGCTGAGGCGAAACCCGACGGCATCTACGTCAAATTTGAAGGCGAAAAGGCACCTGCAGAAGCGCAGCGCTACGACTTCGTGCTGGTCGCCGTCGGTCGCTCACCGAACGGTAAAAAGATCAACGCCGAAGCAGCAGGCGTCGCCGTTACGGATCGTGGCTTCATCAACGTTGACAAGCAAATGCGCACCAATGTGCCGCACATCTTCGCCATCGGTGACATTATCGGCAACCCGATGCTCGCGCACAAAGCCGTGCACGAAGGTCACGTCGCCGCCGAAGCCGCGCATGGTGAAAAGGCGTACTTCGACGCGCGCCAGATTCCAAGCGTCGCCTACACCGATCCCGAGGTAGCCTGGGCTGGCAAAACCGAAGACGAATGCAAGGCGCAGGGCATCAAGTACTCAGTTGGCAAGTTCCCGTGGGCGGCAAGTGGTCGCGCGATTGCGAACGGTCGCGATGAAGGCTTCACCAAGCTCATCTTCGATGACGAATCGCATCGCATCATCGGCGGCGGCATCGTCGGCACCCATGCGGGGGATTTAATTGGCGAGGTTTGTCTAGCCGTCGAGATGGGCGCAGACGCAGTAGACATCGGCAAGACGATCCACCCGCATCCGACACTCGGTGAATCGGTGGGAATGGCAGCGGAGATATGGGAAGGGGTTTGCACGGACGTGCCGCCCGCTAGGAAGAAGTGACGTAGTCATGGTGTCGACCCCAGCGCAAGCTGAGGGTCCAGTTCGTATTCCGCGCCAAGCGATACAACTCTTCGTGGTGAGCTGTCTCGCCGCAACCGCCGCCAGATGTGCACGACCTTTAGGGGAGTTCCACGTTTGAAATAGCGAACCAACGGTGCGCACTATGGCGCACACCGTACGATGGCCTGCCTAAGCGTGGCCGAACCTGCCTCCTGCCGGGCGGGTCACGTCTTATTCCCCTTCGCCGAACTTGTCCTCAATCAGCGCGACCAATGCGGTCATTGCATCGGCCTCGTCATCGCCTTCGGTTTCCATCTGAATCGTGGTGCCTTTTCCGGCGGCCAGCATCATGACGCCCATGATGCTTTTGGCGTTGACGCGGCGGCCGTTGCGCTCAAGGTTGACTTCGCATTTGAAGCGGGTGGCGGTTTGCGTGAGTTTCGCCGATGCTCTGGCGTGCAGGCCCAGTTTGTTGACGATTTCGATGTCGCGCTTTTGCATCCTGTTGTTATATCAGTGACGGCTAATGACGATTGAGGACAGGCGCGCCCTCGTTTGCCGCAGAGTGTGCGACTTGCGGCCCGAGGATTGGATCGGCTTCGATGTGAAATACGCCTTCGCAGCCGCCGGAGACGACGCGTTTGAGCAATACATCCATGCTGCGTTCGCGATACGTGATGGCGCGTACAAGCATCGGCACGTTGGCACCGGCGACGGCCTCGACGTGTCCGCTGACCAATAGTTTGCACGCGAGGTTTGACGGACTGGAGCCGAAGATGTCGGTGATGATGAGTACGCCGCTGCCGTCGTCGAGCGCGTTGACCATGCGCTGGGCGGAGGGCATGAGTTCGCGCGGCGAATCGGTGCCCGCAACCTGAATGGCGGCGATGCCGTCAGGCTTTTTGCCGAGCACGTGGGTCATGCACTGAATCAGTGAATCACCGAAATTTCCGTGCGCAATAATGAGAATGCCGATCAAGATTAAATCCCTAACCCTCGTACGCTTAGGCCACCCACACGTATCGCTATCTACACAGCGCTAGTGTGACATTTTCGTGACGACGATGGTAGCAGGGATTTTGCTGCGGTGCGGCAAAATGCCCGATTTAGGGGCCGACGACTGACTCTAATTTGCGTATAAACAAATCCGCCACGTCAAAACCGGTCTGCGCCTTGATCTCCACGAAACCGGTCGGGCTGGTCACATTGATCTCGGTGACTTTGTCGCCAATCACGTCGAGACCCACAAGGAACAAGCCTTCCGCCCATAATCGCTTGGCCATCGTTTCCGCGATGCGCTTGTCGGATTCGCTGAACGGGCGCGCTTCGGGGCGACCACCAGCGGCCATATTGCCGCGCGTCTCGCCAATCATAGGAATACGGGCAAGGGCAAACGGCACGACTTCGCCTGCAATCAGAAGAATCCGTTTATCGCCGTCGACAATTTCCGGCAAATAGCGCTGCGCCATCATGCTCTGCGTGCCAAGCTGCGTCAGGGTTTCGATGATGACGTTCAGGTTGGCGTCATTCTCGCGCACGCGGAAAATACCGCTACCGCCCATGCCGTCGAGCGGTTTGAAGATGGCGTCCTTGTGCTCAGCGACAAATTGCTTGAGCACTTCTGCCGAGCGGGTGACCACGGTGGGCGCGATCATGTCGGAATGCTTGAGGATCGCCATTTTTTCGTTGTTGTCGCGGATCGCACCTGGGCGATTGAACACCCGAGCACCCTGATCGCAGGCGCGCTCGAAAAGATAGGTGTGATAGACGTATTCCATGTCGAACGGCGGATCCTTGCGTTCGATCACCGCGTCGAATTCGGATAAGGGCGTCACCGGTACGGCGTGGGCTTCGTACCACTGGCTGTCGTCGTTGTTGACGGTCAGTTGCAGGGGGTTGGCCTGCACGACGCCATTGCGGCTGAATACATTGCCCGGCTCAATGGCGAACAAACTGTGACCACGGGCCTGGGCGGCGCGCATCATGGCGACAGAGGTGTCTTTGTACGCCTTTAGTTTGGCGAGGAGGTCAAGGTGAAATGCAATCTTCATGATGAAGAAGGATAGCGGCGAGCGGTGCGCGCCTTCAACTTGATCGTGAAATGACCGCTGATAAAGGGCTAGATCATGAAAACGGCGAAAGTCGATTCCTGATTAGCAAGCTGTCTCAGGAAGGGTTGAAACGTAGGCTGTATCTATGTACAGTTGCGCTTTTCAAGCCACTCCGGAGTCATCCATGCCCATGAACCGCATCCAGTTTCAGCCCGGTTTGTCGCTTTCAGCGTTCCT